>NZ_AP014836.1:353333-706666 GCF_002356115.1 Candidatus Nitrosoglobus terrae | reverse complement strand
TATCCTCACCTTTCTTTCCAATTACAATACCCGGCCGCGCTGTATAGATAGTAATTCTCGCATTACGCGCAGGTCTATCAATTTGGATATTACTCACCAATGCCTGAGACAATCTCTTAGTCAAATAGCTACGCACTGCTAAATCATTATTTAGTAATTCGCTAAATTGACTACTATTTGCGTACCACTTAGAGTTCCAGTCTTTAACAATACCAAGACGGATACCAATAGGATGTACTTTTTGCCCCATTACTATACCCTCCTAATTCTCTGCAACCACTATCTTGATATGACAAGAACGCTTAAAAACTCTATTTGCACGGCCTCTAGCTCTTGCATAGGTTCGCTTTATAGTAGATCCCTCATCAATTATAATCGTATCAATCTTTAAGTCATCAATATCGGCTCCATCATTAGACTCAGCATTAGCAATTGCTGACTCTAGCACCTTTTTAATAATTTCAGCCGATTTCTTATGGCTAAAATTCAAAATATCTAAAGCCTTATCTACGGGAAGCCCTCGAATTTGATCAGCCACTAACCGCCCTTTTTGCGCTGATAATCGTACATATTTTAATATTGCTGTAGCTGTTGTCATTTTCTACTCCGCTCCACTACTTTGTCTTTCGGTCGGCCGCATGGCCTTTAAAAGTCCGTGTTGGAGCAAACTCACCCAATTTATGGCCAACCATATTTTCTGTAACTAGAACAGGAATGTGTTGTCGCCCGTTATGAATAGCGATCGTTAATCCAATCATTTCTGGAACTATCATTGATCGACGAGACCAAGTCTTGATTGGCCTACGACTCTGAGATTCAACTGCACTCCCTATTTTTTTTTGTAAATGGGGATCAACAAATGGGCCTTTTTTAATCGAACGCGGCATAGTCTACTATCCTGTCACTTATTTATTCTTACGTCGACGAGCAATGAGATTCTCAGTACGCTTATTATTACGGGTTTTATATCCCTTAGTTGGAATCCCCCAAGGACTAACTGGGTGACGACCACCAGATGTCCGACCTTCACCACCACCATGGGGATGATCAACAGGATTCATTGCAACGCCACGCACTGTAGGTCGTTTTCCTTGCCAACGCTTAACCCCAGCTTTACCTAAAGAGCATAATCCATGCTCATCATTTCCAACCTCTCCAATTGTGGCTCGGCATTCAGGTAATACTTTTCGCATCTCCCCTGATCGTAAACGTAATGTTACATACCTATCCTCGCGCGCTACCAGTTGGCATGAAGCTCCTGCGCTTCTCGCTAGTTGGGCGCCTTTACCTGGTTTTAGCTCAATACAATGAATAAGCGCGCCTATAGGGATATTTCTCAGAGGAAGACAGTTTCCATCACGTATTGGAACCTCTTGCCCTGAAACTACAATATCTCCCATTTTAATAGTTTTCGGTGCGATGATATAGCGCTTCTCTCCATCAGAATAACTAATTAGTGCAATATGAGCACTACGATTAGGATCGTATTCTAATCTTTCTACATATCCAGAAATGTCTATTTTATCACGATTAAAATCAATAACTCTATACAGTCGCTTATGTCCACCACCGCGATGGCGAACTGTTATTCTACCTTGGTTATTTCGACCCCCAGTCTTGCTCAATTTCCTAGTTAATGCCGCATATGGCCTATCTCTATATAAACTAGGAGAGCTTATTATTTTTACTAAAAACCGGCGACCAGCAGATGTAGGTTTAGTTTTTATAATTGGCATAACTAAGTCTCTAGTTTATTATCCAAAGCAGACAATCCATGCTCATTCAATATTCATAAAATTAATATCGTAACCCGAATGTAGTACTACATAAGCTTTTTTCCAGTCACTACGGCGACCTATATAGCGGCCAAAACGTTTATGCTTACCTTTAGTAGATACTGTATTTACTTTATCAACTTTGACGTTAAATAAAAATTCAACCGCCTGCTTTATTTCTTTTTTATTTGCACTGGAGAGAACTTTAAATACTGCTTGCTTATATTTTTCCCCTACTAAAGAACTCTTTTCAGAAAGTAGAGGTGCTAAGATAATTTTAGCTAAGCGCTCCTCACTCATATAAAGCTCTCCTCAATACTACGAATTACACTATCCACCACTAAAATCCCATCAAATTTAACTAAATCGACCGGGTTAATAGTTCTTATTGTACATACTGTAACTGTTGGGATATTCCGAGCTGATAGCTCAAAATTCCTATTACTTTCATTAGTAATTATCATCACCGTACGCCAATTAATAGGCTTCAATAATCTTATTAATTCTCTCGTCTTAGGCTCAGAGAAAAAGATGACATTACTATCTATCACTCGTAACCGATCCTGGCGTACAAGCTCTGAAAAAATAGAGCACATAGCAGCCCGGTACATTTTTTTATTTACTTTCTGTGAATAATCTCTCGGTTTAGCCGCAAATACCTTGCCACCGCCTTTCCATAGCGGGCTACGGATTGAGCCTGCTCTAGCTCGCCCCGTTCCTTTCTGGCGAAAAGGCTTAATACCACCGCCTCGCACTTCTGATCTCGTCTTTTGGGCCTGCGTACCTGCACGAGATCTAGCTAGATAAGCAACCACTACCTGGTGAACAAGAGGATCATTAAAGCGTTGAGAAAATATGGCATCTGATGCTTGTATAACACCTGCTTTAGTGTTTTCTACAAACTGTTGCATAACGATATCTGCCATTCTTGTTCTCCTTTATTTTGCTGCCGCCTTAAGCTTAGCTTTATTTGCTAGCTTAACTATCACATCACTCCCCATAGAACCTGGCACAGCTCCTTTTATCAAAAGGAATTGACGATCTTGATCCATTCGTACTAGCTCAAGATTTTGAACAGTCCTTCTAACATTACCCATATGTCCAGCCATTTTTTTTCCTTTAAACACTCGCCCTGGAGTCTGACATTGCCCAATAGATCCAGGAGCTCGATGGGATAGCGAGTTACCATGGCTAGCACTACCACCACCAAAATGATGTCGTTTAATTACACCAGCAAAACCGCGCCCTTTTGTAGTACCAGTAACATCGACCTTCTGGCCAGCTTCAAACCCTACATTTAAACTCTCAGAAACTCTAATATCCTCTCCTTCTCCATCTCTGAGCCGGAACTCATATAGTTTTTTCCCAGGTTCGACTCCGCCTTTAGCAAAATGCCCTCTAAGAGGTTTTGTAACACGAGAGTAATACCTCTCATCTATGGTTACTGCTACTTGTGCTGCTCGATACCCATCTCGTTCCATAGTTTTTATCTGCGAGACTTGGCTTCTAATGACCTCAATGACAGTTACCGATATTGATTCCCCATCATCAGTAAATATCCTCGTCATCCCAACCTTTCTGCCAACTAGCCCCATTGCCATTTATTTACCCTCGTATCTACGATCGAATACTTTATTAATTTAGCTTAATCTGGACATCAACACCAGCGGCTAAATCGAGCTTCATCAAGGCATCAACAGTTTTTTCTGTTGGGTCAATAATATCCATTAACCGCTTATGTGTCCTAATCTCATATTGATCTCGTGCGTCTTTGTTTACATGGGGCGATATCAGTATTGTAAACCGTTCTTTATGAGTAGGTAGCGGAATTGGTCCTCGTATATATGCACCTGTACGTTTAGCAGTATCTACGATTTCTCGCGCTGATTGATCTATCAATCGATGATCAAATGCTTTCAATCTGATTCTAATTACCTGTTGTTTAACCATATTATTACTGTTATTCAATAATTTTGCTAACGACACCAGCGCCTACAGTACGTCCCCCTTCCCGAACTGCAAAACGTAAACCCTCTTCCATCGCAATAGGAGCTATTAAACTCACCGTCACCTGAACATTATCACCAGGCATCACCATCTCTACTCCCTCAGGTAAATCAACAGCGCCCGTCACATCCGTAGTCCGAAAATAAAACTGTGGCCGATAACCTTTGAAAAACGGAGTATGACGCCCACCCTCCTCCTTAGAAAGCACATAAATTTCTGCTTGAAATTTCGTATGCGGTGTAATCGACCCCGGCTTAGCCAACACTTGACCACGCTCTACATCCTCTCGCTTGGTTCCTCGCAGCAATACCCCTATGTTATCTCCCGCACGACCTTCATCCAACAGCTTACGAAACATCTCAACACCCGTGCAGATGGTCTTCTGCGTCTCCTGTATCCCTACAATCTCTATCTCATCACCTACCTTGATAATCCCTCGTTCCGCTCTCCCCGTAACTACCGTACCACGACCAGATATAGAAAATACATCCTCTATCGGCATCAAAAACGGTTGATCTATCGCCCGCTGCGGCTCTGGAACATAAGCATCCATCGCTTCCACTAGCTTCATAATCGACGCTACCCCTATCTCGGTCTCATCCCCTTCTAAAGCCTTTAAAGCGCTCCCTACTACAATCGGCGTCTCATCCCCAGGAAATTGATAACTATCTAGTAACTCCCGTACTTCCATCTCCACCAATTCTAGCAGCTCTGGATCATCTACCATGTCCGCTTTATTTAAATATACTAGAATATATGGCACTCCTACTTGTCTCGCTAGCAGTATGTGCTCCCGAGTCTGTGGCATCGGCCCATCCGCCGCCGATACTACTAGTATCGCTCCATCCATCTGTGCCGCACCCGTAATCATGTTCTTTACATAATCCGCATGACCCGGGCAATCCACATGCGCGTAGTGTCTATCTTTGGTCTCGTATTCTACATGGGATGTAGCTATCGTAATCCCTCGCTCTCGCTCCTCCGGCGCATTATCAATCTGATCATAGGCTCTAAACTCCCCACCATATTGTGCCGATAATACCTTCGTTAATGCCGCCGTTAGCGTCGTCTTACCATGATCTACATGGCCAATCGTCCCTACATTAATATGTGGCTTCTTTCTCTCAAATTTCGCCTTGGACACAGATATTCACCCCGCTCAGATAGACTCTAGATTATTGAGATTTTTTAATAATTGCCCCAGAAATATTAGATGGCGCCTCGCTATACTTTCCGAATTCCATTGTATAAGTAGCTCGCCCCTGAGTAGCTGAACGAAGATCAGTAGCATATCCAAACATTTCTGCTAGCGGTACTTCTGCTCGAACAATCTTTCCACTATTAGATTCATCCATCCCTTGTACTATACCGCGGCGACGATTAAGATCGCCCATTACATCCCCCATATATTCTTCAGGTGTTACAACTTCAACCTTCATAATAGGCTCCAATAACACAGGATCTGCTTTTTGTACTGCTTCCTTAAATGCTATAGATCCAGCAATTTTGAAAGCCATTTCACTAGAATCTACATCATGATATGAGCCATCATATAAGCTTACTTTAATATCAACTACAGGATATCCTGCAATTACTCCGTTTTCTACCTGCTCTTTTACTCCCTTACCAACAGCTGGGATAAATTCCTTTGGTACAGTACCACCAACAATTTGGTTAACAAATTCATACCCTTTTCCGCGTTCATGAGGCTCAACTCGCAGCCATACATGACCATATTGACCCCGGCCACCACTCTGTCGCACGAACTTTCCTTCTTGCTCCACCTTTTTTCGAATCGTTTCGCGATAGGCCACTTGAGGTGCGCCCACATTAGCCTCGACTTTAAATTCTCTTCGCATTCTATCAACAATAATATCGAGATGTAGCTCACCCATTCCTGCAATGATAGTCTGCCCAGATTCTTCATCAGTATGAACTCTAAAAGAAGGATCTTCCTTGGCTAGCTTTCCAAGCGCTAGAGACATCTTTTCTTGATCTGCCTTAGTTTTAGGCTCGATAGCAACGGAAATCACTGGTTCAGGAAACTCCATACGCTCTAACAAAATCACATGATTCGTATCGCACAAAGTATCGCCGGTTGTAACATTTTTTAACCCAACAGCTGCAGCGATATCACCAGCCCTTACCTCTTTAATTTCTTCCCGGCTATTAGCATGCATCTGAAGTAATCGACCAACACGCTCCCGACTCTCTAGAGCGGCATTATAGACGACATCTCCTGAATTCAAAACCCCCGAATAAACACGGAAAAAAGTAAGATTCCCAACATAAGGATCAGAGGCAACCTTAAAAGCTAAAGCTGCAAACGGTTCTTCATCGGAGGCATGCCGCTGATCTTCAGCCTCATTATTCAACCTCATACCTTTAACGGGGGGAATATCAGCCGGAGATGGCATATAATAAAGCACTGCATCCAAAACCGCTTGAACTCCCTTATTTTTAAAGGCAGATCCACATAAAGCTGGAACAATTTCACCATTTAATACTCGACTACGAAGCCCTTCAATAATATCATCTGGTAATAAATTACCCTCTTCTAGATATTTATCCATAAGCGCCTCAGAAGCCTCAGCAGCAACTTCTAACATCTTATCTCGATACTCAGTGCAAACAACCTCTAGTTCTTCAGGAATATCCCTTTCCTCAAACGTCATGCCTTTAGTGGCATCATCCCAGTATATAGCCCTCATTTTAATGAGATCTACTACCCCTTTAAAATTCTCTTCGGAACCGATCGGAATCTGAATAGGAATTGGATTAGCGCCTAACCTAGCATGGATCTGCCTAATCACACGAAAAAAATTAGCCCCCTGCCGATCCATTTTATTAACAAATACTAAACGAGGTACCTTATATCTATTTGCCTGTCGCCATACTGTTTCAGATTGAGGCTCTACCCCACCTACAGCACAAAACACGGCAACAGCGCCGTCTAGCACTCTCAAAGAGCGTTCTACCTCAATCGTAAAATCTACATGCCCCGGGGTATCAATAATATTAATTCGATGCTCAGGAAGTTGCTTTCCCATCCCTCTCCAAAAACAGGTTGTTGCCGCAGAACTAATCGTAATTCCTCGTTCCTGCTCCTGCTCCATCCAATCCATGGTAGCAGCACCTTCATGAACCTCACCAATCTTATGAGAAACCCCAGTGTAGTATAAAATACGTTCAGTGGTAGTAGTTTTACCAGCATCAATATGAGCCATGATGCCAATATTACGATATCGCTCAATAGAAGTCTTACGAGGCACAGCAATAAACCTTTAATCTAAAAATCATATTATAATAATAAAATAACTTCTACCATCGATAATGCGCAAAAGCTTTATTAGCCTCTGCCATACGATGAGTGTCTTCCCGTTTTTTAACTGCAGACCCTTTACCTTCATACGCATCAAGAAGCTCCCCAGCCAGCCTTAAATCCATAGATTTTTCATTACGCTTACGAGCTGCTTCTACTACCCAACGCATAGCGAGTGTAGATCGTCGATCAGGCCGAACCTCCACTGGAACTTGGTAAGTCGCCCCACCTACTCGACGTGACTTAACTTCAACTAAGGGTCGAACATTCTCTAATGCTTTTTCTAAGATATCAGTCGGATTATGTTTTATTTTTTCCGCTACAAAATCCAAAGCCCTATAGATTATCCTCTCTGCTAGAGATTTTTTTCCGCTCAACATAAGGATAGTAATAAACTTTGCTAGCTGCACCTTCCCGTATTTAGGATCTGGCAGGATTTCTCGTTTAGCAATAACCCGTTTTCTTGGCATTTTTAGGTTCCACTTTATTCGTATACCCGAGTCTAAATCTTTAGCTCTTTGGCCGCTTTGCTCCGTACTTGGATCGACCTCGCCGCCTGTCTCCAACACCCGCTGTATCTAGAGCGCCTCTCACAATATGATAACGTACACCCGGTAAATCCTTTACCCTGCCTCCACGAATCAAAACTACAGAGTGCTCTTGTAGATTATGCCCCTCACCCCCAATATAGGAGGTCACTTCCATACTGTTAGTTAACCGTACACGCGCTACCTTACGTAGGGCAGAGTTGGGTTTCTTTGGAGTAGTGGTATAAACTCGGGTACATACTCCTCGCTTTTGAGGGCAAGCTTGTAGTGCAGGCACATTATTTTTATTCTTCTGCTGTACCCGTGGTTTACGAACCAGCTGGTTAATAGTAGCCATGGATCTCGATGCTCCAGAACGAATAATATTCACAGTCTAGCGTAACACTATAGTATGGTTACGCTAAAATATTGTTTACGAGTTTAAATTGTTCTCCTTATTTTCTTATTATAGCCTTAAAAGGAGAATATTTATAAAAGATAAATTGTATTCGTAATTAAAACTGATGTCAAGTAGTAGCTGCTCCCGAATCAGAAGTTTCATTTTCATGATTTTGGGGAAATGGATCTGCAGCAGTAATTAAAGCTTCTGATGAAGCTAATACCTGCCGCTTATGACATCGCCTAGTGTGATAAGCTAGTCCTGTTCCAGCAGGAATTAAACGCCCTACAATAACGTTTTCTTTCAACCCACGTAGCTCATCACGTTTACCCGTTATTGCCGCTTCTGTAAGTACACGTGTAGTTTCTTGGAAAGAGGCTGCCGAAATAAAAGATTCGGTTGCTAAAGAAGCCTTAGTAATACCAAGGAGTATAGGTTCAAATCTCGCTGGAATTTTATTTTCTTTCTCTACTCTTTCATTTTCTTCCAACAGCCTTGATCTATCAACCTGCTCTCCTCTAAGAAAATTAGTATCCCCAGAATCTACTATTTCCACTTTACGAAGCATCTGGCAAATAATAACCTCAATATGTTTATCATTAATTTTCACCCCCTGAAGACGATAAACATCCTGAACTTCAGTAACAATATAATGAGCTAATTCCTCTACCCCTCTTAAACGTAAAATATCATGAGGTGTTGGTGATCCATCCACAATTATTTCACCCTTTTCAACATGCTCACCCTCAAATACGTTAACTTGTCGCCATTTTGGAATTAACTCTTCATGACGGCGATCTCCATCGCTGCTAGTAATAATCAATCGCTGCTTACCCTTAGTTTCCTTACCAAAACTCACTATCCCTGAAATCTCAGCAAGCACAGCTGTATCTTTTGGCTTACGGGCCTCAAATAAATCCGCTACTCTTGGTAGACCACCAGTAATATCGCGAGTTTTACTTGACTCTTGAGGTAATCTTGCCAATACATCTCCAACCCCAACTATAGCTCCATCTTCTACTGAAACAATAGCTCCTGCTGGCAAATAATAATGAGCAGGAATATCTGTTCCAGCAAGGCATAGATCATTTCCTAAATCATCGATCAGCTTGACCATCGGGCGTAGTTCTTTAGCAGCCGCACCTCGTTGTTTAGGATCAAGCACAGTAAGACTTGATAAACCGGTCACTTCATCAGCCTGCCTCTCTACTGTGGTGCCTTCTATAAAACCATGAAGTTGAACTTTACCTTCTACTTCTGTAATAACAGGATGAGTATGTGGATCCCAAGTAGCGACGCTTTGACCTGCCTCTACCGAATCACCATCCCCTACAGACAGTTCGGCACCATAAGGAATTTTATAACGCTCTCGTTCTCGTCCCTGTTCATCTACTACGTGGACTTCACCAGAGCGAGAGACGGCGACATATTTGCCACTTATATGTTGAATAACCTTAACATTGTGTAGCCGAATATTACCTTTATACTTAATTGCAATGCTGCTAGTTGTAACTGCTCGGGATGCCGCCCCTCCGATATGAAAAGTACGCATTGTAAGCTGCGTGCCTGGCTCACCAATAGATTGAGCTGCAATTACACCAACCGCTTCACCAATATTCACAAGATGTCCACGGCCTAAATCCCGACCATAGCAAGCAGCACAAACCCCATAGCGTGTTTCACAGGTAATAGGCGAGCGTACCTTCACGGTATCTATACCCAAATCCTCAAAGCGATCAATCCACGACTCGTCCAATAACGTACCGGCCGGTATAGCTACTTCATTACCCCCAGGTATACAAACATCTTGTGATAACACTCGCCCAAGGACTCGCTCTTGTAACGGCTCTACAATGTCGCCGCCCTCTACAAGAGGGGACATATTAATTCCTTTTGTAGTACCACAATCACGCTCTGTAACCACTAAATCTTGGGCTACATCCACTAAACGCCGAGTCAGATATCCTGAATTAGCTGTTTTTAATGCTGTATCAGCTAGACCCTTACGAGCTCCATGGGTAGAAATAAAATACTGTAGAACATCAAGCCCCTCACGAAAGTTAGCAGTAATTGGGGTTTCAATAATGGAACCATCTGGCTTTGCCATTAAGCCACGCATACCAGCAAGCTGACGAATCTGAGCAGCTGATCCTCGTGCCCCAGAGTCAGCCATCATATAAATAGAATTGAATGTTTGCTGCTTAACTATATTACCCTCTGCATCCTGTACATTCTCGCTCCCCAATCGCTCCATCATTGCTTTAGCGACTTGATCATTAGTATGAGACCAAATATCTACTACTTTATTGTATCGCTCGCCATTAGTTACTAAACCTGAGGCATACTGCTCCTCAATTTCCTTAACTTCCTTTTCTGCCTTAGCAAGGATACCTTGCTTCTCTGCTGGCACTACCATATCATCAATACCAATAGAAATACCGCTAAGGGTAGATTGGCGAAAACCAAGATACATTAAACGATCAGCGAACACTACTGAAGTTTTAAGATCGAGACGACGATAACAGGTATTTACCAGCTTAGAAATTTCCTTCTTAGTCATACTTTTATTGACTAACTCAAAAGGTAACCCCGGCGGCAATAACTCTGAAAGTAATGCTCGCCCTACTGTAGTGTTAACAAGACGGATAGTTTTACGCTCAGCATTGCATTTAGAAAGGTCTGTCTCAGTAATACGCACTGAAATTTTTGCATGTAGATCGACTACCCCTGTTTCATAGGCTCGCTGTACCTCACTAATATCAGCAAAAATCATCCCTTCACCTTTAGCGTTCACCCGCTCACAGGTCATATAATAAAGCCCTAAAACTACATCCTGAGTAGGTACGATAATAGGCTCCCCATTAGCGGGGGATAGAATGTTATTTGTAGACATCATAAGCGCACGAGCCTCTAGCTGAGCCTCTAAAGAGAGTGGCACGTGAACCGCCATCTGATCACCATCAAAATCAGCATTAAAAGCTACACACACTAAAGGATGTAGCTGGATCGCCTTACCCTCAACTAGCACTGGTTCAAACGCTTGGATACCAAGCCGATGCAAAGTTGGGGCACGATTAAGCATCACGGGATGTTCACGGATAACTTCCTCTAATATATCCCAAACCTCGGGAACTTCTCGCTCCACCAATTTTTTTGCTGCCTTGATTGTAGTGGCAAGCCCAGATCGTTCTAGCTTACCGAAGATAAAAGGCTTAAATAACTCTAACGCCATTTTCTTAGGCAAACCGCATTGATGTAGCTTAAGAGTCGGGCCAACTACAATCACAGATCGGCCGGAGTAATCTACTCGTTTACCTAAAAGATTCTGGCGAAATCGCCCTTGTTTACCTTTAATCATATCTGCTAATGATTTTAAAGGCAGTTTATTGGTGCCAGTAATAGCCCGACCACGGCGACCATTATCCAAAAGAGCATCTACAGATTCTTGTAACATACGCTTCTCGTTGCGTACGATAATATCTGGTGCATTTAAATCTAGTAATCGTTTAAGCCGATTATTTCGATTAATTACTCGCCGGTATAAATCATTAAGATCAGAGGTAGCAAACCGCCCTCCTTCTAAAGGTACTAAAGGCCGTAAATCTGGTGGTAATACTGGGAGAATTTCCAAAATCATCCACTCTGGTTTATTACCTGAATCAATAAAAGCTTCAATAAGCTTCAGCCGCTTACTAAGCTTCTTAATTTTATTGTCGGAGTTAGTTCCCGCGATCTCCTCATGTAATTTATTAGCTTCTTTCTTGAGATCGAGGGTCTTTAGCATTTTTTGGACTGCTTCAGCGCCCATACGAGCATCAAATTCGTCACCATACTCTTCAATCGCTTGAAGATAAGATTCGTCAGATAAAATCTGTCCTCTCTCTAAAGGGGTCATACCTGGATCGATAACTACGGAAGACTCCAAGTAGAGGACTCGCTCAATATCACGGAGAGTCATATCTAACAGTAAGCTGATCCTCGAAGGCAAAGATTTTAAAAACCAAATATGAGCAATAGGGCTTGCTAACTCAATATGCCCCATACGTTCTCTGCGAACTTTAGCTAAAGTAACCTCAACTCCACACTTCTCGCAAACAACACCTCGATGTTTAAGACGTTTATATTTTCCGCATAAACACTCATAATCTTTCACAGGGCCAAAAATTTTGGCACAAAAGAGCCCATCCCTCTCAGCCTTAAAAGTTCGGTAATTAATAGTTTCAGCCTTCTTAACCTCTCCATATGACCAAGATCGAATCATATCTGGAGATGCTAGACCAATACGTATGGAGTCAAACTCATCTACCTGGTTTTGCTGGTTAAGTAAATTCAGCAAATCTTTCATTGTGTGATCCTCCACAGCTATGCTAGCAAATTTGTCTATTATGACCACTCACCCGTTTTTTCATACCTGTATTAATCACATTCTAATTCAATATCGATTCCTAAGGCGCGGATTTCTTTGGTTAACACATTAAAGGATTCAGGCATATTTGCTTCCATTCGATAATCATCATCTACAATACTCTTGTACATCTTAGCCCGCCCGCTTACATCATCAGATTTCACCGTAAGCATTTCCTGTAAAGTATATGCAGCGCCATAAGATTCCAATGCCCATACCTCCATCTCACCAAAACGCTGCCCACCAAATTGAGCTTTTCCACCTAGAGGCTGCTGGGTAACTAAGCTATAAGGGCCAGTTGATCGAGCGTGCATCTTATCATCAACCAAATGATTTAACTTAAGCATATGCATATATCCTACTGTTATCGGACGAGAAAAAGCCTGCCCTGTTCTACCGTCATAGAGGGTTGTTTGGCCATTGGTTGGTAAATCAGCTAATCTCAGCATAGCTTTTATTTCCTCTTCAGAAGCACCATCAAATACCGGTGTTGCCATAGGAACACCATCACGTAGATTGTGCGCAAGCTCTCGTATCTCTTCATCGCTTAAAGAATCTAAGTTTTCTTTTTTACCACTTGTATTGTAGATTTGCTCCAGAAAAACACGTAGCTTAGATACATACGCTTCTCCTGAATCAAGAAGAGAGCCAATTTTATGACCAATTTCTTTTGCAGCCCACCCTAAATGAGCTTCTAAAATCTGCCCAATATTCATTCTAGAAGGTACACCTAAAGGATTCAGCACCATATCAATAGGGGTTCCATCCTCCATATAGGGCATATCTTCAATAGGGACAATAGCAGAAATCACACCCTTATTTCCATGTCGACCTGCCATCTTATCCCCCGGTTGAGTACGGCGCTTTACAGCTAGGTAGACTTTAATCATTTTTTGAACACCAGGGGCTAAATCATGCCCAGAAGTAAATTTAATTTTCTGCTGCTCAAATTTCTCATCCATTAAGACTCGTTGCTCTTTAAGCTGCCCTGCAGCAAGCTCTAGCTGCTTATTAGCTCCCTCACTACGTAGCCGAATATCAAACCAACGCTCTCTAGATAAACTCATAAGATAGTTTTTTGTAATCTGATTCCCTGTTCTTAATTCTGCTGGACCTCCCTCAACAATTTCACCTAATAGCATTTTCTCTAGGCGCTGATAAATATCAGCCTCTACAATGCGAAACTCATCCCATAGGTCTTTTTTAATCTTAGCTAACTCCATCTCCTCTATCTGTAAAGCTCGCAATCCTTTCTCTATACCATCCCGGGTAAAAACCTGAACATCTATAACTGTACCATGCATTCCTGAAGGTACACGTAGAGAGGTATCTTTTACATCAGAAGCTTTCTCCCCAAAGATTGCCCGTAGTAGCTTCTCCTCTGGAGTTAACTGGGTTTCACCTTTAGGAGTTACCTTACCTACTAAAATATCTCCAGGCTTTACCTCAGCTCCAATATATACAACGCCTGATTCATCTAGTTTAGATAAAGCTGCCTCGCTTACATTTGGGATATCGCTGCTAATTTCTTCTGATCCCAGCTTAGTATCTCGAGCCAAGCAAATAAGTTCTTCAATATGGATTGACGTGAAGCGATCCTTTTCCACCACTCGCTCAGAAATCAGGATCGAATCCTCGAAGTTATAACCATTCCAAGGCATGAAAGCTACGAGGAGATTTTGGCCTAAAGCTAATTCACCCATATCTGTAGAGGGGCCATCAGCTAACACATCTCCTGCTACTACCACATCCCCCAACTTTACTAAAGGTCGTTGATTAATACATGTATTTTGATTTGACCGAGCATATTTAGTAAGATTATAAATATCAACACCCTGCTTATCAGGGACAGTTTCCTCATCATTAACACGTACTACAATTCTAGCTGCATCTACAGAGTGTACAACTCCGCCTCGACGAGCAACAACCATTACTCCTGAATCACGGGCTACAGCCTGTTCTATACCAGTACCCACTAGAGGAGCTTCAGCCCTTAAGGTAGGAACTGCTTGACGCTGCATATTCGACCCCATTAATGCCCGATTGGCATCGTCATGTTCTAAAAAAGGGATCAAAGATGCAGCTACTGATACGATTTGTTTAGGAGACACATCTATATACTGCACTTTCTCTGGCGGTAAAAGTGTAAATTCATTCTTATAACGGCATGAAACCAGCATATCAGCTAAATAGCTTTTTTCATCAATAGCTGCATTTGCCTGAGAAATTACGTACTGCCCTTCCTCAATGGCTGATAGATATTCAACCTGATCGGTAACTTTACCTTCGACAACCTTTCGATACGGTGTTTCAATAAAACCATATTGATTAGTCCTAGCGTAGATTGCTAAAGAATTGATGAGTCCAATATTTGGGCCTTCGGGTGTCTCAATAGGGCAAACACGCCCATAATGGGTAGGGTGTACATCTCGCACCTCAAACCCAGCTCTTTCTCGAGTTAATCCTCCTGGCCCTAGCGCTGATACTCGGCGTTTATGAGTCACTTCTGACAAAGGGTTATTTTGATCCATAAATTGTGATAATTGGCTGGAGCCAAAGAACTCCTTAATCGCCGCCGATATAGGCTTCGCATTAATCAACTCTTGAGGCATTAACCCCTCTGACTCAGCTAAACCCAAACGCTCTCTCACTGCTCGCTCAACTCGAATCAATCCTACATGAAACTGATTTTCCGCCATCTCACCAACACTGCGTACCCGACGGTTACCTAAATGATCAACATCATCTACGCTACCGTATCCATTACGGATATTCACTAAAGTCTTTATAACATCAACTATATCTTCTTTAGATAACGTGCCTGAGCCATCAATTTCATTTCTCCTAAGCCGACGATTAAATTTCATTCGTCCTACTGCAGAGAGATCGTAGCGATCCGGGCTAAAGAATAAATTCTGAAATAAATTCTGCGCAGCCTCTTTAGTTGGTGGTTCCCCAGGGCGCATGACACGATAGATTTCTATTTGAGCTTCTAAGGATGTGGTAGTATGATCCAGCCGTAAGGTATCTGAGATAAAAGATCCACGGTCTAGATCATTAATATAAATAAGATCAAAATTTTGAATCCCGGTGCTTTCTATGGTTGCTATCAATCCTGCTGTAATCTCATCATTAGCTTTAGCTAATATTTCTCCTGTATCAGCATCAACTAGATCTTGGGCTAAGATTTTTCCTATTAAAAACTCATTAGGTACAAATAAATTCTTAATCCCCGCTTTTTCCATTTGCTTAATATGCCGTGCTGTTACTCGCCGCTCAGCTTCAACAATTAACTCACCGCCATTAGGATTCTTAATATCAAAAGGTAAAGACTCGCCACGAAGCTGTTGCGGGGTGAAACTAAATAAATACCCTGAGTCTTGGCGACAAACAGCATTAGTCTCAAAGAATATCGTCAAAATTTCCTCAGTACTATAACCAAGGGCACGTAATAAAACAGTTGCGAGTAGCTTACGTCGACGATCGATACGGGCATATACGCAATCCTTAGGATCGAATTCGAAATCTAACCAAGATCCCCGATAAGGAATTATTTTTGCAGAAAAAAGGACTTTTCCTGAAGAATGAGCTTTTCCCTTGTCATGCTCAAAGATTACCCCTGGAGAGCGGTGCAGTTGGGAAACAATAACTCGTTCTGTTCCATTGATAACAAAATTGCCTTTTGGCGTCATCAAGGGAATTTCACCCATATATACTTCTTGCTCTTTCACATCTTTGATTATTTGCTCACTAGCTGGGGACTCTCTATCATAGATGATAAGACGTAACTTAACTCTCAACGGAGCGGCATAAGTCAAACCTCGAATTTGGCATTCCTTTACATCAAATAAGGGATCGCCTAGATAATAACTAACATATTGCAGCTCAGCATACTCTGTATAGCTCTTAATAGGAAATACACTCTTAAATGCTGCATGTAACCCCTTATTCGTTCTCTTGTCAGGTGGTACATCTGTTTGTAAAAAATCTAAGAAAGAATCAATTTGTATAGCTAATAAGAAAGGGATTTTTAATATACTATGAAGCTTACCAAAATCCTTACGAATACGCTTCTTCTCGGTCAACGAGTAAGACATCTTATCACCTCATTGAGCGCTTGCTAGTAAACACTAAGCAATAGGGACTACTCTATTGCTAGTACTCTTATAAGTTATCGCTTCTTGCATGTAAAAAATGGAAAAAGGCTGGTGGCTACTATCACCAGCCTTTTATATATGAATATATAGAACAATATAATTACTTAATCTCAACGCTAGCGCCTGCTTCTTCTAGCTGCTTTTTAATCCCCTCTACTTCACCTTTAGCTACACCTTCCTTAATAGATGAAGGTACAGCTTCTACTAGATCCTTAGCCTCCTTAAGGCCAAGACCAGTAATAGCACGTACGACTTTAATAACTTGCACTTTGTTAGATCCAAAACCTGTTAATATTATATCAAATTCAGTTTTCTCTTCAGCTACAGTTTCTGATCCAACCGTAGGCGCTGCTACTGCAGCAACCGGCACTGCAGCACTAACACCAAATTTTTCTTCCATAGCCTCAATCAATTCAACCACATCCATGACGGTCATATTTGCAATTGCATCTAAAATTTCTTCTTTTGCTACAGCCATTGTTAACCTCGTAAATCTTTCTGCAAAATATTTTTAATTTAAGTATCTATTTTTAGCAATCAAGTTAAGCTGCTTGTTTTTGATCGCGCACAGCAGCAATAACACGTATTAATTTCGTCGTTGGCCCAGTTAAAACACGAATAAGTTTACTAATTGGTGCTTGTAACACTCCCATAAACATACTAATTGCCTGTTCTTTTGTAGGCATTTTTGCTAGGGAATCTAGAGATTCCGGTGGAATCAGCTTACCCCCAACACAGCCCATCTTAACCACAAGCTTGCTATACTCTTTGCTAAAACCCTGAATTATCCGTGCTGCAGCGCTGGGTTCATCACAAGAAAATGCTAATATCAAAGGGCCTACTAGCCCAGATTTCATGCATTCAAAATCAGTACCTTCTAGGGCACGAGATGCTAGCGTATTAGGTACTACTCGTAGATAAACGTTTTCTTGGCGTGCGGCTATTCTGATCTTTGTCATCTCAGCAACCGTCAAACCACAATATTCAGCAGCAACAGCAGAACAAGCCCGAGAAGCAACCGCTGCCACATCAGCAACGACGGCTTTTTTCATTTCTAAACTAAGACTCAATCTTAACCGCCTCCTATAATTCACCTTATATCCAGCAAGTGCCAGTTAAAGGTTGATAAACATCCAACCTCTCCATGATTACGGCAGTTGTTGCCACAACAACATTTTGCATTTTTTGTAGCAGTAGCAAGAAATCTACCGTCTGCGCAGGCCGATTATTTATTGTATTAATCAATTAAATTGGTACACCTGCGGTCTTAGACAACTCACCATAATTGGTAAGCGATCTCAAATTTAAATAAATATATAATTATAATATATTTAGATTTAAAGCCTAATCCATTATCTACACGTTTAGGCTGAAAAATTAGCCTGATCTACAGCTATACCGGGACCCATCGTAGTAGATAAAGTTAATTTTTTTAAATATATACCTTTTGCCGAAGCAGGCTTAAGCCTTATTAAATCCTCAACCAAAGCTAAAAGATTACGCTTAAGAGCATCTACACTAAATGATGCCTTACCAATTGAGCAATGAATGATACCGGCTTTATCAGTTCGATAACGAATTTGGCCTGCCTTAGCCTTTGCTACAGCTCCTGCAACATCAGTAGTAACAGTGCCCACTTTAGGATTAGGCATTAACCCACGAGGCCCTAAAATAGGCCCTAACTGCCCTACTACCCGCATAGCATCTGGCGAAGCAATAATTACATTAAAAGCAACCTGCCCAGCTTTCACTATTTCAGCTAGATCTTCTAAACCGACTGCATCAGCTCCAGCTTCTTTTGCAGCTTCGGCATTAACTCCTTGCGTAAACACTCCTATCTTTACTGGTTTACCAGTACCATTAGGTAATACCGTTGAACCTCGCACTACCTGATCAGATTTACGAGGATCCACTCCAAGATTAACAGCTACATCTACTGACTCCTCAAACTTGGCACTAGGAATCTCCTTAAGAAGTAAGTTTAATGCTTCTTCTACCGAATAAAGTTTCCCTGGCTTTAATTTTTCTCGAATCTTTATTAAACGATTACTAAGCTTAGCCATAATTTAGATACCCTCCGTTTCTAATCCCATACTACGTGCGCTACCAACAATAGTACGAATAGCCGCTTCCTTATCCGCCGCTGTTAAATCAGGCATCTTTATTTTTACAATCTCTTCTAACTGGGCGTGATCTACCTTACCGACCTTATCGCTATTTGGTCGCTTACTCCCAGAACTTATTCCTGCTGCTTTTTTAAGTAAGACTGAAACTGGTGGAGTTTTGGTTACAAAAGTAAAACTACGGTCAGAATATACAGTGATTACTACAGGCGTAGGCACCCCTTGCTCTAACCCCTGAGTTTGAGCATTAAATGCCTTGCAAAACTCCATAATATTAACACCACGCTGCCCTAACGCTGGCCCCACCGGAGGACTTGGATTAGCTTGCCCTGCGGGCACTTGTAACTTAATGTAAGCTTCTATTTTCTTTGCCACAATCACTCCTTGCGTATAAAAAAGGACTATTACTTCCCAGAGAACTCATATCCAATTAAGCCTAGAGCATAAAGGCTACAATATTTCTTTTATTTTTTTTCAACTTGTCCAAAATCAAGCTCAACTGGAGTTGATCGCCCGAAAATTAATACTGCTACTCGGAGTTTATTTTTCTCATAGCTAACTTCCTCAATTACACCATTAAAGTCAGTAAAAGGCCCTTCAGTGACACGTACCATTTCACCGGGCTCAAATGGGATTTTAGGCTTTGGCTGCGTCGCTCCTTCCCGAATCCGCTCCAATATTTTTTCGGCTTCACTATCTGCAACTGGGGCTGGTTTATCACTAGCGCCACCGATAAAACCAAGCACCCGAGGTATATCCTTAACCAAGTGCCAAGTCTCATCATCCATTTCCATTTGGATTAAAACATAGCCAGGAAAAAACTTACGCTCGCTCTTACGTTTCTGGCCTTCGCGCATCTCAATAACCTCCTCAGTAGGTACTAAGATATCTCCGAATTTCCCCTGTAAATTATACTGGCTAATCCTTTCCTCAAGAGATCGTTTTACCCGCTGCTCAAACCCTGAAAACGCTTGTATTACATACCAGCGCTTAGCCATTTTAAACTCCTTGCCCAGTCAATAGACGGACAACCCACATCAATAACATATCAAATAGCCATAATATACTTGCTACAGCCACGACCATAAGTAGTACTATTAATGTAGTTCGAGTTGTCTCTTGTTGCGCTGGCCAAGCTATTTTACGAAACTCTGCTTGGGTTTCGCTTGTAAAATTTAATATTGCTTGGCCACGTACTGTTTTTGCTAAAATTGCTAGCGAAATACCCAGTGCTATAAGTAATCCAAATACACGCAAAGGTGTAGAGTGATCTCCAAAATAATAGAATAAACCAGTCGCCGTACCCAGCAACAGTAAGGCTACTGTAAATTTGATAATATCTGCCATAGTATTCCTAGGGCTAAAAATAGCTTAATTAAGCGTAATAAAATGGCAGGCCAGGAGGGAATCGAACCCCCAACCTGCGGTTTTGGAGACCGCCGCTCTGCCAATTGAGCTACTGGCCTAATTAATAGCACAATAGTAAACAACAAGGGAGGCATAGTTAGCTATATTTAATTTATTATTCTTACTGATTCTAATTACCTGTTGTTTAACCATATTATTACTGTTATTCAATAATTTTGCTAACGACACCAGCGCCTACAGTACGTCCCCCTTCCCGAACTGCAAAACGTAAACCCTCTTCCATCGCAATAGGAGCTATTAAACTCACCGTCACCTGAACATTATCACCAGGCATCACCATCTCTACTCCCTCAGGTAAATCAACAGCGCCCGTCACATCCGTAGTCCGAAAATAAAACTGTGGCCGATAACCTTTGAAAAACGGAGTATGACGCCCACCCTCCTCCTTAGAAAGCACATAAATTTCTGCTTGAAATTTCGTATGCGGTGTAATCGACCCCGGCTTAGCCAACACTTGACCACGCTCTACATCCTCTCGCTTGGTTCCTCGCAGCAATACCCCTATGTTATCTCCCGCACGACCTTCATCCAACAGCTTACGAAACATCTCAACACCCGTGCAGATGGTCTTCTGCGTCTCCTGTATCCCTACAATCTCTATCTCATCACCTACCTTGATAATCCCTCGTTCCGCTCTCCCCGTAACTACCGTACCACGACCAGATATAGAAAATACATCCTCTATCGGCATCAAAAACGGTTGATCTATCGCCCGCTGCGGCTCTGGAACATAAGCATCCATCGCTTCCACTAGCTTCATAATCGACGCTACCCCTATCTCGGTCTCATCCCCTTCTAAAGCCTTTAAAGCGCTCCCTACTACAATCGGCGTCTCATCCCCAGGAAATTGATAACTATCTAGTAACTCCCGTACTTCCATCTCCACCAATTCTAGCAGCTCTGGATCATCTACCATGTCCGCTTTATTTAAATATACTAGAATATATGGCACTCCTACTTGTCTCGCTAGCAGTATGTGCTCCCGAGTCTGTGGCATCGGCCCATCCGCCGCCGATACTACTAGTATCGCTCCATCCATCTGTGCCGCACCCGTAATCATGTTCTTTACATAATCCGCATGACCCGGGCAATCCACATGCGCGTAGTGTCTATCTTTGGTCTCGTATTCTACATGGGATGTAGCTATCGTAATCCCTCGCTCTCGCTCCTCCGGCGCATTATCAATCTGATCATAGGCTCTAAACTCCCCACCATATTGTGCCGATAATACCTTCGTTAATGCCGCCGTTAGCGTCGTCTTACCATGATCTACATGGCCAATCGTCCCTACATTAATATGTGGCTTCTTTCTCTCAAATTTCGCCTTGGACATAATAAAATCTCCTTATCTTTAGATCACGTAAACTATTTGACGATGCAACGACTATATTATGGGTACAGCTATCATTCATTAAAAAAACAAACATCACTAATAAAATTTAGACTGCTAATAACTTTGGAGCCCATAACCGGACTTGAACCGGTGACCTCTTCCTTACCAAGGAAGTGCTCTACCAGCTGAGCTATATGGGCGCAGTATCACAATAAATTAACTCAAGTACTCTTGATAAACTTATAATTAATAATATGGAGCGGGCGATGGGAATCGAACCCACGTCATCAGCTTGGAAGGCTGAGGTTCTACCATTGAACTACGCCCGCCGACACATCTTTGAAAAAAATAACTTCCTAGCTATAGTTTATATAGTAACAACTAGCTGGTGGAGGGGGGAGGATTCGAACCTCCGAAGGCAGTGCCGTCAGATTTACAGTCTGATCCCTTTAGCCACTCGGGAACCCCTCCAAAATCGAATCCCAATATTATTACCTGTTTACAATAAATTGTCAATATCTATAAAATTTAACAATGAGCAAAGGGATAGCCTTATACCATATTAATGGTTTAAAGCTTAAATTATACAAGCTAACGCACTACTATCTAGTAATTAAGCAAATAACCTCTAAGCTCTCAGCTAAATTAGCTAGTTACATATATAGCTGCTATTTCTAAATAATCTTCTTATGAATAAGTATTTTAATGCTTATCCAAATTACCTTGACAGTTATTAATATTAAAATTGACCATGGAAATATATAGCTGCTAAATACAACGAAGGGTTTAGTAAGGATTTTTACTTAAATTAATTAGTGTTCAAATTAAAAGAAGCTATTGTAAATCATTACCTAATATACACAAGATACTAACATTATAATCTATTCTATGCCAAATAAATATGAGACCTGCTAATTACTAGGCAGAAGCTCTTTAAAAAACATTTAAATATTAAGTTTATAAAGCTAGAATTGGTGTAAAATTAGCACTTCAGTCATAATTTAACTAAAAGGAGCAGGGGCTTTTGGAGTATTTTCACGGCACAACCATTCTTTCAGTACGACGCCAAGAACAGGTGGTTATTGGAGGCGATGGCCAAGTTAGTATGAATAATATTGTTATGAAAGGTAACGCACGTAAAGTACGGCGACTATTTCACGATCAAGTAGTTGCTGGCTTTGCTGGCGGTACTGCCGACGCCTTTACACTCTTTGAGCGCTTTGAAGCTAAATTGGAAAAACATCAAGGTAATTTAGTACGCGCTGCTGTGGAATTAGCTAAAGATTGGCGATCTGATCGCTCTCTTAGGCGGCTTGAAGCGCTCCTAGCAGTTGCAGATCGTAAAGTATCCTATATTATCTCAGGCAATGGCGATGTTATCGAGCCAGAGCATGGCATAATGGCTATTGGTTCAGGGGGCTCCTATGCTCAAGCAGCGGCCCGCGCTCTATTAGAAAATACCGATCTTAATGCTCATGCTATCGTTGAAAAAGCGCTGACTATTGCTGCGGATATTTGTATATATACTAACACTTACCTAACTATTGAAGAACTCTCAGGCTAAATCGACCATGCCCGAACTTACCCCTCGACAAATCGTTCAGGAACTAGATAAGCATATCATCGGTCAATCGGCTGCTAAGCGAGCCGTAGCTGTTGCTCTTCGTAACCGCTGGCGCCGGTGCCAAGTAAGTGAGGAGCTACGCAATGAAATTACTCCTAAAAATATTCTTATGATCGGGCCAACCGGAGTAGGCAAAACTGAAATTGCACGACGTCTTGCTAAATTAGCCAATGCCCCTTTCATTAAAATCGAAGCAACTAAATTTACTGAAGTAGGTTATGTAGGTCGAGATGTAGAATCTATTATCCGAGATTTAATGGATATAGCCATCAAAATGACCCGTGAGCAAGAGATGTCTAAAGTCCGTAATCAAGCCCAAGATATAGCTGAAGAGAGAATTCTTAATACCCTATTGCCTTCCGCTAGAACTGCAACTAATGAGATAGTAGAGGAAGAATCAAGCGCCCGACAAAAATTTCGCAAAATGTTGCGAGAAGGAAAATTGGGCGACCGCGAAATTGAGATTGAACTACCTATTACATCTATGGGCGTTGAAATTATGGCTCCTCCCGGTATGGAAGAGTTGACAAATCAGCTTCAAAGTTTATTTCAAAATTTAGGGAGTACGCGCACACGGATTCGTCGACTGCGAATACGTGAAGCATTTAAATTACTCACTGAAGAGGAAGCGGGGAAGCTCATTAATGATGAGGATTTAAAAGCTAGAGCTCTCAATAACGTAGAACAAAATGGTATTATATTTCTCGATGAAATAGATAAGATTGCCAAACGCTCTGAGTTCTCTGGCACTGATGTCTCCCGTGAGGGCGTACAGAGGGATCTACTTCCTCTAGTAGAAGGAAATACGGTTTCTACTAAGTACGGCATGGTAAAAACTGACCATATCCTGTTTATTGCATCAGGGGCTTTCCATCTTGCTAAACCTTCAGATCTTATTCCAGAAATGCAAGGGCGTTTACCTATTCGAGTCGAACTAAACGCACTGGATGTTAATGACTTTGTACGTATTCTCACTGAACCAAGAGCTTCCCTTACCGAACAATATATTGCTCTCTTAAAAACCGAAGGAATATTTTTACGTTTTACTGAAGATGGTATCGCCCGTATCGCCGAAGTTGCTTGGCAAGTCAATGAGCGCACTGAAAATATTGGCGCTCGACGCCTACACACTGTTATGGAGCGCTTACTAGAGGGCCTTTCTTTTGAAGCTGAAGATCATGCTAGCAAAGAGGTTGTTATTGATTCAGGCTATGTAGACGTGCAGTTGGCTGATTTAGCTCAGGATGAAGATTTATCGCGCTATATTCTATAAAAATTAGCTGTTTTTTAATCCTAAAGCCTCAAATGACGCAATCCCCTCAGCCTACTGAAATTAAACTTCACCGCCAATCTCGTATGCTTGAACTGAGCTTCGATAATGGTGCTAAATTCGCATTTTCTTGCGAATTTTTAAGGATATTCTCTCCTTCAGCAGAGGTACAAGGGCATGGCCCCGGTCAAGAAATTTTACTTGTTGATAAAGACGCAGTTAATGTAACTAATATTGAACCTATAGGTAACTATGCTATCAAGCTATACTTTGATGACGGGCATAATACTGGCCTTTACTCTTGGAAATATCTTTATAAGCTAGGCAAAGAACAGGCTCACCTATGGAAAAAGTACTTAGATCGTTTACAACAAGTGGGTTACGTTCGCAAAGATCTTAAAACCAAAGACTAGCGTTTTTAGCAGAAATAGATAATGAACCGAAAAGAAACAACCCATTTTGGCTTTCAAGAAATCCCTATAGAAGAAAAAGCTCATAAAGTCGCTGAGGTTTTCCACTCAGTAGCTAGTCGCTATGATCTTATGAATGATCTAATGTCATTTGGGATGCATCGTCTTTGGAAACGCTTTCTTATTGAGCTAGGCGGCATTCGTCCAGGGATGAAGATCCTAGATGTGGCTAGTGGTACCGGAGATCTTGCCAGATCATTTTCTGATCTTATTGGTAATAATGGCCATATTATCCTAGCAGATATTAATTCAAGCATGTTGACACAAGGCCGAGAACGGCTTATCAATCTTGGCAAAGTTGAAAATCCAAGCTATGTGCAAGCTAATGCAGAGTGTCTACCTTTTCCAGCTAACTACTTTGATCGAGTCACTATCGCTTTTGGTCTACGTAACGTAACCCGAAAGGAAGTAGCCTTACGTTCTATGTATCAAGTTTTAAAACCGGGCGGTCAGTTGCTTATACTAGAATTTTCCAAACCTGCATCATGGTTAACACCTCTCTATGATGTATACTCTTTTCAGCTCTTACCTCGGCTTGGGAAATTAGTCACAGGGGATGCCGATAGTTATCGCTACTTGGTAGAGTCTATTCGCCGACACCCAGATCAAGAATCCTTGCAAAGGTTAATACAATCTACTGGATTTGACCATTGTGATTTTTACAATCTAAGCCATGGTATCGTTGCTTTACATAAAGGTTATAAATATTGATATAAAATTAATAACTAAAGGTTTTTCATAAACCTAATTAGCTACAATCAATAGAACACAATACCGTGTACGTACCCCCTATCCTATTAATCTTTATTGCAGCATCAATTAACACTATTTTACGGGCTGATCCTAATAGCTTTAAAAGACTGATAGCTATGTCCGGAAAGTGTATTGCTATTGAATTACAGGGCTTAGAGCTTAAAATTTTTATTAAACTTAACCCTAATGCTATTACATTAAGCACTACTTCCCATGTACCACCAGTTGTTACCTTATCAGGTACACCTTTAGATCTTTTAAAGATTGCCACTGCTAGATCCGACTCGCCTAACATTTTTCCTACAAGCGGTATCCAGATCCACGGCGATATAGAGCTTAGCCAACAAATTAAAGTGCTTATACAAGAGCTTAATTTGGATTGGGAAGAATTATTATCTCGCTATATTAGCGATATTCCAGCTCATCAGCTCGGAAATAGCGTACGTAGCTTTAAGGCTTGGAGCCAACATACGATAAAAGCCCTCGGGCAAAGTCTGACCGAATATCTACATGAAGAGATTAAACTACTACCTGATCATGGTGAAGTAACTGGCTTTCTTAACACAGTTGACTATCTTCGAGCCGACTTAGATCGAATAGAGGTACGAATCCAACGATTACGCCAACAATCATGACTTTACGCCAATTTTTACGCCTAATATATATTAACTGGACCCTACTGCGTCACGGGCTAGATGAAATTATTCTTGCAACCCGTCTATTTCGTCCTCTGCGGTTTTTAATATATATAGCCCCTGGGCACTGGCGCAAAACAACCTCTACTGCCCCACGAGGCGTTCGAATTCGCCGTGCTTTAGAGGATCTTGGACCTATCTTTGTTAAATTCGGTCAATTACTCTCCACTCGCTATGACTTACTACCTACTGATATTACAAAAGAGCTTGCTTTCTTACAAGATCGTGTTGCTCCTTTCCCATGCGAACAAGCAAGAGAAATTATTGAATCAGCCTATAATCAGCCACTGTCAAAAATATTTGCGGCTTTTAATGAGAAACCACTAGCATCAGCTTCTATCGCCCAAGTTTATACAGCTCAATTATATGATGGTTCTAAAGTAGTCGTTAAAGTCGTACGCCCAGGGATTAAACGAGTTATTCAAGGAGATGTAGCCCTCCTTTATCTACTAGCAGGTCTTGCTGAGCGATATTGGTCAGAAGGACCGCGGCTACATCCTCGCGAAATCGTGGCAGAGCTGGAAAAAAGCTTATATGATGAGCTTGATATGCTTCGAGAGGGATCCTCAGCTTCTCAATTACGGCGTAATTTTACCGGTTATGCTAATCTCTATGTTCCCAGCATTTATTGGGATTACACTCGCCCCAATGTACTGGTTATGGAGCAAGTTCACGGTATTCCTATCGGCCTTATCAGCGAACTTCGACGGCATCACATCAATTTTAAACGGCTAGCTGAAGTTGGCGTTGAAATTTTCTTCACTCAAGTTTTTCGGCACAGTTTTTTTCACGCTGATATGCATCCAGGTAATATCCTAGTCTCAACTAAAAATCCAGAAAACCCAGCTTATATCGCTATCGACTTTGGCATCATGGGAACACTAGGGCCTGAAGATCAGCGTTACCTAGCAGAAAATTTTCTTGCTTTCTTTAATCACGATTATCGGCGTGTTGCAGAATTACATGTGGATGCAGGCTGGGTACCTGCCAATACTCGGGTTGATGAATTTGAATCCGCTATTCGCAGTGTCTGCGAGCCTATTTTTGATCGGCCGCTAAAAGAGATTTCCTTCGGCCTATTATTAATACGGCTATTTCAAACCGCTCGCCGCTTCCATATGGAAGTTCAACCTCAGCTTGTATTACTGCAAAAAACCCTACTTAACATTGAGAGCCTAGGTCGTAATCTTTATCCAGATTTGGATTTATGGCAGACGGCCAAGCCGATCTTAGAACGCTGGATGAGCGAACAAGCAGGGCCTTATGGAGCTTATAATACCTTAAAATCCAATGTTCCCCGATGGGCCACTACTCTGCCAGAGATTCCATTACTCATTCACGAGGTTACAAAACAAGCCAGTAAAGGTCATTTACAAATACGCATTGCTGCTGATGATCTCAAAAAACTAAACCAAGAAATACGCCGAGCTAGCTTGCGTACCGCTGCAGCTATAGCAGGAGCTGCGCTTCTAGTAGGCTCAGCTACTATTTATAGCGGGATTGGCTACACTCCAATTATATGGGCTGGAATTCCTCTACTCAGCTGGTCATTAGCTGGCCTAGGATTTGGGCTTATCATGGTAGCTTGGCGTTTAGGAAAAATTAGCTAGACAACTGCTTTTTCAGGAAAGATATGCTTTGCTCATGGGACGATAACTTAAACAATATTTCTGCAAAATTTTATTTAAACTGCAGTTCGACTCTGCGCTGCCTCAAAGCAAGCAGCAGGCAATATCTATAACACAAGTTGCGATAGAAATTACAGCGCAAATAGACAAGAGGCATTTTATAGAGCAACCATAAACCTAAAGAATCAAGATTATTACCTATGTAATAAAAAGATGTGGCACAATGCACTCATATATTCATCTAGCTACGATTCCAATTTTACTCACTGTTATAGCTGCTGGTAATCTTTCTAACTAAGGATATCAGTTACATTATTATGATTCCTTACATAGAAGAAGATTGCTAAAGCAGCATTAGATAACCATCAAAAACAACTTATTCAATTGCCCACTAAAGGAGGTACCACTATTACGGTTCAGGCCTCACTTTTATAATAAATTTTTTATTTTTCCTAGCAGAGCAACAGAACATATGTATGTAGCAAATAATCTTTTAAATCTTATAGGCTATAAAATAACCTCACCCCAGCGAGCCACTATATGATGTTTCACTCCCGCATGATCAAGGATTCTGGCTACTATAAAATCTACTAAATCCTCAACTCGACGCGGCCGGTGATAAAACCCTGGGTTAGCTGGAAGAATAACTGCGCCAAGCCGAGCTAAAGTGAGCATATTTTCTAAATGAATAACTGAAAATGGGGCTTCTCTAGGCACTAAAATTAGCTTTCGCTGTTCCTTAAGCATTACATCAGCAGCTCGCTCAATAAGATTATCATTAGCACCCCGAGCAATAGCTGAAATTGCTCCTACTGTACAGGGGCAAACTACCATAGTCTGGATGCGATGCGAGCCACTTGCCAGTGGCGCAGTCCACTGAATCCCACTATAACAATAGAGTAATTCAGGCGCTACTGAAAAATAAGCGGCTAAGTATTTCTGTAAATCCCGAGAGCGAGTAGGAAACCGTAAATCAGTTTCCATCGCTACAACTGTTTGAGCCGCGCTCGATACCATCAAGTGTACAGAGATATCTGCTTTAAGTAGGCATTCTAATAATCTTAGCCCATAAACAATGCCGGAAGCGCCCGTCATAGCCACAGCTATTTCGCAAGGATTCACTCACTACTTACCTGTAAGGCTTTTACTAACCGCTGATGAATACTACCAAACCCGCTATTACTCATAATGACTACATGATCGCCTATTCGAGTATAAGTACATAGGCTATCTACTATAGCCTGAATATCAGCCAATACTAAAGCTTTATCCCTAAGATGATCGGTGACTGAATTTAACCAAGTAAGATTTATAGGCTGATAAATAAGTATCCAATCCGCTAAATTTAGCGCTGGAGCCAAAATATGTTGATGGATTCCAAGCTTCATAGTATTAGAACCAAGCTCTAATACGACAATAATACGATCCTTACCCACTCGTGCTCGCAATCCAGCTAGAGTCTTAATAATAGCGGTTGGGTGGTGAGCAAAATCATCATAAACAGTTATTCCATTTACTTTACCACATATTTCTAGGCGTCGCCGTACACCTTGAAATTGCATTAATGCCTGACAAGCTTGATCTATTGGTACTCCAATATGCCGCGCCGCACCAATAGCTGCTAAAGCATTGCTAACATTATGATGCCCAAGGAGTGACCACTCTACCTTACTTTGATAACTACCCTCATACCATACCTCAAAATAACTACCATCCTCAGCTATAGTATTAGCTGCCAATACTCTATTTTTCGAATCTATTCCAAAATAAATAATAGGAGTCCAACAACCCATCGCAATCACTACCTCTAAAGCCCTATCTCCTTGAGGCGCAAGAATAAGTCCATTATTCGCTACCGTGCGGATTAAATAGTGAAATTGTTGTTGGATTGCTTCTAAATTAGGAAAAATATCAGCGTGATCATATTCTAGATTATTAAGCACTAAAGTTTGAGGATGATAATGAATGAACTTAGATCGTTTATCAAAAAACGCAGTATCATATTCATCCGCTTCAACAACAAAATAAGGATTTTGACCAAGTCGCGCTGAAACACCCAGATCTTTAGCAATTCCACCAATAAGATATCCAGGCATACGACCCGTATATTCTAATATCCATGTCAAAAGGCTACTTGTCGTAGTCTTACCATGAGTGCCGGCTACTGCTAATACCCATCGCCCCCGTAGAATATGATCAGCTAGCCATTGAGGCCCTGAGGTATAAGGTAGTCTCTGAGCTAATATATATTCCACTGCGGGATTACCGCGAGAGATAGCGTTACCTATTATCACTAGATCCGGGGCTGGCTTTAAAACAGCTGGATCATATCCCTCATAAACATAAATACCTGCAGCTTCCAACTGTTCACTCATAGGAGGATAAGCTTTGATATCAGAACCACTTACATGAAAGCCAGATTCTCGCGCTAATAACGCTAATCCAGCCATAAACGTACCGCAAATCCCTAAAATATGAATGTGATGTATTGGCATCTCTGCCTAAGCTGTAGGAAAAATAAAATCCATTACTTGAATAGAAATCAAAGCATAAATCACTGCTACAAGCGCCCCTATTGTGAAGGAGAATGATAATGCCTCACACATAATATGCGCTGTTATGACTGTATTCCAAATCATAAGCCCAATTAATAACAAAGATCCCAATCCAAGCAAAAATCCTTTTTGTTCTGCTACTATTTTTAGCCCGAATAATATAGAGAAAGCTAAGATTTCAATCAACATTCCAGCACCCATTAATGATATTAAAGTCTGCTGTAAGCGAGACCTGAAACCTCATACTATCAGTAAAATTTCCGTCATACCTATTTAGTATCTATCAAAGTTAATAATAATCCTTCAGCAAGCTCCATATGGAGCATAGATACTAACCACTCTACACTTAGATAAGCTAATAAGGTCTGGGCTAATAAACCCGATGAAGGTGGGGCACCCGCAGGCCCGGAATGTAATAGGCATAAAAATATAAAGAATTTCAGCATCTAGGAAATTATGCTACGTATAGCATTTTTCATGCCACCAGCAGGTTACTCAAAGTTTAAAGCAAAACCATGTAGCTATAAATAAGAAAGGATATCAAAACAGATGGAATAATTATTATTTCAAGTGAACAGAACATCTACCTTAGTTTTATATTATATAAGTAGCTTTACTTTACGTCGGCCGCCATAAATAAGATTAACAACAGATCGAGTCCCGATAATAGCAGTAAACATAGATGTCAAAATACCTAGTGATAAGGTTACCGCGAATCCTTTAATAGGCCCGCTCCCAACCCCGAATAATACAATAGCAGCGATCAATGTAGTAAGGTTAGAGTCAGCGATAGAAGCTAAAGCATTTCGATAGCCAGCATCAATGCTACCTTGAGGATTATTGCCATTACGAATCTCCTCGCGAATGCGTTCAAATATCAAAACATTAGCATCGACTGCCATACCTACGGTAAGCACAATACCAGCAATGCCTGGCATAGTAAGTGTAGCCTGTAACAATGAGAGCAGTGAAACTAACAAAACAACATTAGTTGCTAGCGCTAGATCGGCAATAAGCCCAAAAACCCGATAGTAGACTGCCATAAAAACAAAAACAACAAGAAAGGCTACTAATACTGACCGGAAACCTTTCTCAATATTATCCTGACCCAAACTTGGACCTATTGTCCGCTCCTCAACAATATCAGTAGGTGCCGCCAAAGCGCCTGCCCGCAATAAAAGAGCTAAATTACGCGCTTCCTCAGTAGAATCAAGCCCCGTAATCTGGAAACGCTTACTCAGCTGATCCCGAATGGTCGCTACATTGATAACTTCTGATATTTGTCTATGAGTTTTAGTAAGATTACCCTCGCTATCTGATTGGGTCTCAGCTTTAGTTTCTATAAAAACTACGGCCATAGGCTTGCCAATATTCTCACCCGTTACTCGGCTAAAAGAACGAGCCCCTGAGCCATCTAGGGTGACATATACCGCTGGGGTGCCACTTTGTGAATCAATACCCGAAGCCGCATCAGTAATATGGCTACCCGTTAAAATTACCCGTTTCTTGAGCAATACAGGTGTACCACCGCGCTCATAATACAATCGGGATCCTGCAGGCACTCTTCCTTTGACTGCTGCATGAGTCGTATCAACTAGACGAAACTCTAGCGTTGCTGTAGCTCCTAAAATCTCTTTAGCTCGTGCTGGATCCTGTACTCCTGGTAGTTCTACTACGATGTGATTTTGGCCTTGCTGTTGGATTGTAGGCTCTGTAACCCCTAGTTCATTAATGCGATTACGTAATGTAGTAATGTTTTGTTGCACAGCTAAGCGCCCAATCTCGCGTTTTTCTTTTTCATCTAAGATAATTTTTAAACGAAAGGATTTTTCTCCATTTACAGACTGTAATTGCAATTTAAAATATTCATCACGGATAAGCTTTTCAGCCTGATCTCGCTGATCTGTATCGCGGAACTTAATTTCTATCCCCTCTGCACCAAGCCGGCCAATACCAAGATAACGTACTTTCTTCTCTCTTAGTAAAGCTCGTAGATCCTCTACATAACGCTCCTCAGCCTGCTGAACAGCTGCATTCATATCTACTTCCATGAGAAAATGAACCCCACCTCGTAGATCTAGTCCCAAGCTCATAGGCAAAGCCCCAATAGCCTTTAACCAACTAGGAGTAGCGGAGGCTAAATACAGTGCTACTGAGTAATCTGAACCTAACCCTTCGCGAAGGATATCTTGAGCCTTAAGCTGAGTATCAGCATTACGCAGTAGTATCAATAAACGCTGATCTTCTAAGCGTATGGATTGATAATCTAAATTTCGATCTTTAAATATCTGTTTCACGTGACTCTCAATCCCTGCATCAAGGCTAGCACCTCGAGTTGCTGAGATTTGTAGGGCTGGGATATCACCAAATAAGTTAGGTACGGCATAGAGTGTACCTACAAGTACTATTATTAATACCAGTAGGTTTTTCCATAGAGGATAATGATTCATCGAGGATAGCTTAATATTTTTAAAGTCTTTCAAGAGTGCCCTTGGGTAAAACTGAAGCCACAGATTGGCGTCGTACTTTAATATTCACATCCTCACTAATTTCCACTACCGCTGTGGTATCTGACAGCTCCATAAGCCGCCCCATAATGCCCCCTTCAATCATTACCTCATCACCCGCTTGTAATCCATCTACTAACTTACGATGTTCTTTAACTCGCTTCTGCTGCGGTCTAATTAATAAGAAATAAAATATAAGGAGCAGAGATGCGAAAAAAATGACATTAAATAGCACTCCTGGAGGCTGAGGCCCTGGTTGTCCTTGCGCCCAAGCTGATGAAACAAAAAAATCTAGCATGCTAGACATGTTACGGCCTCCTAAGTCGAATTAAATTTTTAATAATTATGTCACAGGAAGCAAGCTAGGTACACGCATAGCATAAAATTCAGTGACAAATTCTTCTAATCTGTTTTCTTCAATTGCTTTACCTAGCTGATTCATTAACTGCTGATAATAATATAAATTATGTATCGTATTAAGACGTGCGCCAAGAATCTCACGGCTTTTATCTAAATGATGCAGATAAGCCCGGCTATAGTGACGACAAGTATAACAAGTACACGAATCATCTAATGGACGAACATCATTACGGTAGCGACTATTACGAATGCGAACTATCCCTTCTTGAACAAATAGATGCCCATTACGAGCGTTACGCGTTGGCATAACGCAGTCAAACATATCAATTCCTCGCCATACCGCCTCAACAATATCTTCAGGTCTCCCTACTCCCATTAAATAACGGGGCTTATCTACCGGCATCTGCGGCGTAATATGGGTTAAAATTCTTAGCATATCCTCTTTAGGTTCCCCTACGGATAAACCACCAATAGCATAGCCATCAAACCCAAAGGTAATTAGCCCCTGTAATGACTGATCTCTGAGGTGTTCATACATACCGCCTTGAATAATGCCAAATAATGCCGCTTGGCAATCTCCATGAGCTTCTTGAGATCGGGCTGCCCAACGAAGAGAAAGATCCATAGAATAACGTGCTACTTTCTCATCGACAGGATAGGCAGTGCAATCATCAAATATCATGACAATATCCGCCCCTAAGCCTCGTTGTATAGCCATTGATTCCTCAGGCCCAAGGAATACTAAACGACCATCAATAGGTGAGCGAAAGCTAACCCCGTGCTCAGTGATATTCCGCATCTTACCTAAACTCCAGACCTGAAACCCTCCTGAGTCTGTCAGGATGGGGCGATCCCAATGCATAAAACCATGCAGCCCACCATGTTCCATAATCACATCTACGCCAGGGCGAAGCATAAGATGGAAAGTATTTCCAAGCACAATTTCAGCGCCTCCCGCAATCAGCTCTTCGGGAGTCATAGCTTTAACTGTTCCACAAGTTCCAACAGGCATAAAGGCTGGCGTTTCTATAGTCCCTCGAGGAAAACTAAGCCGTCCCCGTCGAGCTGCCCTTGATTTAGCCAGCAATTCAAATTTCATCGTTTAGTTGCCATAAAAATTGTAAATATTATGATAATATCAGCAAATTATTAAAATTTAGAAAGTGAAAAAACGATAGCAGAAAAATAATAGGTAATAAAAAGATAACTCGAACGTTTTATTATGACTAAGCGCAGCCAAGAGACATCCCGCATTATCATTGCCTTGGATTACCCAGATGCCAATCAAGCTTTAGCGTTTACCAGCAAACTCAACCCAGCCCAATGCCAAGTTAAAGTAGGTAAGGAGTTATTTACTCGCTCGGGTCCACAATTAGTGGAACACCTGACTACTCAAGGCTTTAAGGTCTTTCTAGATTTGAAATTCCATGATATTCCTAACACGGTAGCACGAGCCTGCCTTGCAGCAGCTGATCTTGGTGTATGGATGATGAATGTTCATGCTTTAGGTGGACTACCCATGATGGTAGCAGCACAAGAAGCCTTAGCTAAAATGACTTCTCCCCCATTACTGATTGCAGTCACGATTTTAACCAGTATTAACTCTGACCAATTAAAGCAAATAGGATTATCTGGAACCTTAGAAGACAATGTACTGCAACTAGCACAACTTACTCGTCGAGCTGGATTTAACGGCGTTGTCTGCTCAGGCTTAGAAGCTTCAATGCTTCGCCAAACTTGGGGAGGAGAGTTTTTATTAGTTACGCCTGGAATCCGGCCAATGGGTACTTTAATAGAAGACCAACAACGAGTATTAACACCAAGTAAAGCCATTTCTCTAGGTATTGATTATCTTGTCATTGGTCGACCTATCACAGCGGCTGCCGATCCGGTGGCAGCGTTAGAAGCTATTGAAACAGAAATTAAGCTAGCTTCCTAACTACTACTTACGGGTTACCATAAAATATAATCAAACCTCCGACGACAGCATATCTTCTTCCCGTTGAATACCATATCGACGAAGCTTATCGACTAAAGTAGTACGTCGCATCCGTAACCGATTAGCTGCCTGAGAAACCACCCCATTAGCTTCGTCTAATGCCTGCTTAATAAGTGAATACTCAACACGATTAAGGTGTTTCTTAAGATCTAAGCCTTCTTGTGGTAGTCGAGGAATTTCTAAAATATCCACCGTCTGCTCTAACGCTAAAGATCTTCTCTCTAAAGAGGACAGGGGCCTCTCCACGATACCTGTCTTATATTTTTCTGGTAGATCGCAATAATCCACGACACTGTAAGGGTATAAAATAGTTAGACGCTCAATTAAATTAGCTAACTCCCGTACATTGCCAGGCCATGGATACTGGCAAATAGCTATCACTGCAGCTGGAGTTAAGCGAATAAATCCTCGTTTTTCGTGCTTAATTCGGGTAATAATTTCGTTAATGAGCGGCGAGATATCTTCAGCACGATCCCTTAGAGGTGGCATTTCAATCGGGAAAACATTAAGGCGATAATACAAATCTTCGCGGAAATTTCCTTCTCGAATCTGCTCTTCCAAATCTCGATGGGTTGCTGCAATAATCCGGACATCTACATTCACTAATTTATTACTCCCCACGCGCTCAAAGGTCCGCTCTTGTAACACCCGTAGCAGCTTCACCTGCATCGCCATAGGCATATCGCCAATTTCATCTAAAAATAAAGTCCCTTCCTGAGCAAGCTCAAATCTGCCCTGGCGTGCAGTAATCGCCCCAGTAAATGCCCCTCTTTCATGGCCAAAAAGCTCACTTTCCAATAACTCACCCGGAATAGCCCCGCAGTTTACTGGAATAAAAGGCTTACCTCGACGTGAGGAGTAGTAGTGGAGATTACGAGCTACGACTTCCTTACCTGTACCCGATTCTCCTAAAATCAGCACAGTGGCATTAGAATCGGCAACCTGATCTATTAAATGACGAATAGTTCGGATAGCACGGCTACTGCCTACTAAGCTTCGAAACAGATCTACTGGTCGATGCCCAACACCTTCTTTTTGCCGCTGGCTTTCTCGAAAAATTTCTGCATTCTGCAAAATACTGGTTAATTCTGCGTGAAAAAAAGGGTAGCGAATTATCCCCAAACTTCCAGGTAAGAACCAAGTTTCTTTAGCATGAATATCCTCTTTAGGTACCAAAATAAACACCGGTAGCTGGATTTCCTCATTATTTAACTCTTTTATCATAGCTGCCGCTTTATCTAGATCTCGCTCATAACTACTGAGCAAAACGGCGGCAATACTTTGAGGATTAGTTATAATTTCTTGCCATTGCCCGCTTTGCCCTACAAGGGCAGAATGATAGCCTGCAAACTCAATGATAGTTTGAAGAGAGCGACCGCGCTCCTGATTACTCTCTAAAATTAGCACCACATCGGCAGACAAAGTAAGCCCTCTTTTTAGGTATCACATTAGAATATAATGTATATCTACCTTAAATCTTGTCATCTTTATTTACAATAAAATTAGAAAAATTAAACACACCGACCCAATAATCAAGAAACTCCGCGCTATAAATTATTAAGTCGCCCACGGCACAGGGGTTTTAGTAATAGCCACAGCCACGATATAACCAAATAAAACTAAAGCTACCCATAGGGCGCTAATCCGCAAGCCACGGGTACGGCCATAGGTAAGTGCAAGACTCCCTATCAAGATATAACCAATGAGTGCCACAACCTTAGCAGTCAACCAACTGTTTACAAAAGGATATTGATGCAGAATTAAGGTCATACCGATAGCGCTTGCTAGGAGCACAGTATCAACAATAGGAGGGATAATCCTTACCCAGCGTTGTGCTAAGCGTTGCGAAGAAAATACCATCCATAAGCCTCTACCAACGAATAATACTAACGTCACTACTACAGTTGTAATATGTACATATTTTAGAACTAGGTATAAATTCATTATATTAGCTACCCCTTTTCACCGAATATTTCAAACTGTAGCAAAATTACCTAAACCAGCCTAATTCCTATGAATAAAATGGACAAATACGCCAAGATAATCGCTGCATTACTACGGTTTCTGTTTAAAATCTGCTATCGAATTCAAATTAAAGATTTTGAATATTATCAACAAGCGGGCGAGCGCATATTAATCATTGCTAATCACATCTCTTCACTTGATCCTCTATTGTTAGCTGAATTTTTACCTAGGGATACGGTTTATATCATTCCTCCTCAGACGGCCAAAAATCCTTGGCTTCAGCATCTGCATATTTTTCCCCTAGATCCTACAGCACCTGATGCCGCGGAAACCCTACTTGAATATCTTAATCAATACCATAGAGTAGTCATTTTTCCTGAGGGCCGGATACGTACTACCCGTATCATGATGAAAATTTACCCAAGGATAGGATGGGCTGCCTACAAATCTGGGGCTATGGTATTACCGGTGCGAATTGAAGGAGCTGAAGATACTCTATTTTTCTCCGTACAGAAAAAACATCGTAGATGGTTTCCTATCATCACAATGACCTTATTACCTCCCCGGCAATTTATTCTACCGACCTCCCTTTCCAGCCGTGAACTGCATGAGCAAACAGAATCCTTGCTGCTTGAAGCCATGACAGAAATAAGTTTTACAAACGATCGCTATCGTCGCCCACTCTTCCAATCCTTATTGGATGCTCGTAGCATTTATGGCCGCCGTTTCCAAATTATGGAAGATGTAGATCGCCAACCCATCACTTATGATCAGCTCATACAACGGGCTTTTTTATTAGGTGCGTTGATTGCCAAAGATACTCAGCCAAGGGAGTTTATCGGGGTTTTATTGCCCACCGCCTTAAGCACTACCGTGTTATTTTTCGCTTTACATAGCCATAATCGAGTGCCCGCCATGTTAAATTTTACTATGGGCACTGCAGGACTCTTTGCGGCTATTGAAACCAGTAGTATTCGCATTGTCTATACTTCCCAGCGCTTTATTAAAGCCGCTGAGTTACAGGCTGTAGCAGAAGCCTTGGTCGACAAAGTTCAATTAATTTACTTAGAAGATTTACGCCAGCGCATAAAACCCTTACAACTGCTACGGGCAATGGTGCAATCTTATTTTGCCCGAGTGACTTATCAGCGCCTTGCCCCCAAAGTCACAGCGGATGATCCAGCAGTAGTATTATTTACTTCCGGCTCAGAAGGAACTCCAAAGGGGGTAGTGCTCTCTCACGCTAATCTGCTAGCTAACATTCAACAGGTAACTAGCCGAATAGAGTTTACTCAAGAAGATCTACTCTTTAATGCCCTACCGCTCTTTCATGCTTTTGGGCTGACTATGGGAATGATACTTCCCTTGCTCTCTGGTATTCGGTTATTTTTATACCCCTCTCCTCTTCACTATCGCGTCATCCCTGAGCTTATCTATCGTACCAATGCAACCATTTTATTTGGCACTAACACCTTCCTAACAGGCTACGCTCAGCAAGCTCACTGTTATGATTTCTATCGTATGCGTTATGTAATTGCTGGCGCAGAAAAACTACAAGAATCCACCCGCTCAATCTGGGCTGAAAAATTCGGTATCCGTATTTTTGAAGGCTATGGCGTTACTGAAACCGGTCCTGTACTAGCTTATAATACCCCACTGGAAAATCGTCCTGGTACCGTAGGGCGCTTACTACCTCAGATTGCGTATTATATTGAACCCGTTCCGGGTATTAAATCTGGAGGCCGCTTGATAGTCCGTGGGCCTAATATCATGCTCGGTTACTTATTGGCTCAAACACAAAGGCAACTTCAACCTCCGCGAACATCCCGCGGAGAAGGTTGGTATGATACTGGGGATATCGTTGATATCGATAAGGATGGCTATCTTATTATTTATGGGCGCGCTAAACGCTTTGCTAAAATCGCCGGCGAGATGATCTCCTTAGCTGTTATTGAAGAATTAGCTAGTAAAACTTGGCCTAACGCTAGTCACGCCGTAATTATCTTACCCGACCCCAAAAGAGGGGAAGAGCCAGTACTGCTCACCGAGCAGACAGATGCAGAACGTCGCCCCTTATTAGCTCAAGCAAAAACTGAGGGGTTAAGTGAGATCCATGTTCCTCGCCGAATCTTAATTGTAGAGAAAATCCCGCTACTTGCTAGTGGCAAAATTGACTATACAAGCGCCCAGCAGTGGGTAAAGCAGAAATTGCTATCTCCTGACAAGGATAAGGATAATGATTAATTATCTTGATTTAGAAAGAGCGCCCTGTCATTTTCCTTGACAGGGCGCTCACAAGCTGCCACAAACCAATCTAACCTAGGCTAACGCTCGAAAACAAAGCGATCCTCTTTAAACCCAACTTTAATTAAATGCCCAGACTTAAAGGTTCCTTTTAAAATTTCCTGTGCAATAGGGTTTTCAAGCTGCTGCTGAATAGCTCGCTTTAAGGGTCTAGCGCCATAAACGGGATCAAATCCTACCTCTGTTATCTTATCTAAGGCTATATCAGTAACGGATAGCTGCATATCCTGCGCTGCTAATCGTCGCTGGAGGTAAGCTATCTGGATTTTAGCAATCGCATGAAGCTGCTCTTTTAACAATGGATGGAAAACTACTACATCATCCACCCGGTTAATAAATTCTGGACGAAAATGTTGACTCACAATCTCCATCACTGCTTTTTTCATCCTCGGATAATCATCTTCTCCGATCATCTCTTGAATAATTTGAGAGCCTAAATTGGAGGTCATCACGACAATGGTATTGCGAAAATCCACCGTACGCCCGTGGCTATCTGTAAGCCGCCCATCATCTAACACTTGGAGAAGAAGATTAAAAACATCTGGATGAGCTTTTTCTACTTCATCTAGTAAAATTACCGAATAAGGTTTACGTCGTACAGCTTCGGTCAGATAACCTCCTTCCTCAAAACCCACATAACCAGGCGGTGCACCAATAAGTCGAGCTACGGCATGTTTTTCCATAAACTCGGACATATCAATCCGAATCATCGCCTCTTGGGTATCAAACAAAAAAACAGCTAATGCCTTACAAAGTTCGGTTTTACCTACACCGGTTGGCCCCAGAAATAAAAAAGAACCATTTGGTCGATAAGGATCAGAAAGTCCAGCGCGAGAGCGACGAATGGCATTGCTTACGGTGGTAATGGCTTCCATTTGCCCCACCACTCGCTGTTGCAATGCTTCTTCCATCTTCAATAATTTATCCCGCTCTCCTTCCAACATCTTAGAGACTGGAATACCCGTCCATTTGGAAACAACCCCAGCAATCTCCTCCTCAGTCACTTTATTACGTAACAATTTAAAATCATGGGATTCAATGGCAGCTGCAGCATCAAGCTGCTTTTGTAGCTCTGGAATACGGCCATACTGCAATTCTGACATGCGTGCTAAATCCCCCGCACGGCGCGCAGAGTCAAGATCTAGCCGAGCCTGTTCCAATTTCTCTTTAATCCCTTGGGCACCACTCAGCGTTGCTTTTTCCGCTTTCCAGATCTCCTCTAAATCCGCGTATTCTTTCTCCAAGGTATTTAGCTCAGTTTCTAAAATCTCCAGCCGCTTTTTAGAAGCTTCATCTGTTTCTTTTCGCAGCGCTTCACGCTCAATTTTTAGCTGAATAATACGCCGCTCTAGTCGATCCATAGGCTCCGGTTTAGAGTCAATTTCCATACGAATATGACTAGCTGCCTCATCAATCAGATCAATGGCTTTATCGGGTAACTTACGATCCGTAATATAGCGGTGAGATAGGCTTACTGCTGCCACAATGGCCGGATCAGTGATCTCTACTCCGTGATGAACTTCATAGCGCTCATTTAACCCTCGAAGGATAGCAATAGTATCTTCTACGTTAGGCTCATCTACCAATACTTTCTGGAATCGCCGCTCAAGGGCAGCATCTTTTTCTATATACTGGCGATACTCATCCAAGGTCGTTGCGCCAATACAATGGAGCTCACCCCGAGCTAAGGCGGGCTTAAGCATATTACCCGCATCCATAGCTCCCTCAGCCTTACCAGCCCCTACCATAGTGTGAAGTTCATCAATAAATAAAATAATATTTCCTTCTGCTTTACTTACATCCTTAAGTACAGCCTTAAGACGCTCCTCAAACTCACCCCGGAATTTAGCGCCAGCAATCAGTGCCCCCATATCCAGTGCCAATAAACGCCTATGTTTTAGTCCCTCGGGTACTTCACCATTAATAATTCGCTGAGCTAATCCTTCGGCAATGGCGGTCTTCCCCACGCCAGGCTCCCCAATAAGCACCGGGTTATTTTTAGTACGACGCTGCAATACCTGAATAGTACGACGAATCTCATCGTCTCGGCCAATGACAGGATCTAATTTACCTTGCTCGGCCCGTTGTGTTAGGTCAACTGTATAACGCTCTAAGGCTTGACGCTGATCTTCAGCGCCCGGATCGTTTATTTGTTGCCCACCACGCATAGCATTGATAGCCGCTTCTATATTCGCCTTACTGACCTTATTTTTTCGTAGTAACTCACCAAGCTGACCCTTATCCTCCACTGCAGCCAGTAAAAATAGCTCGCTAGAAATATATTGATCCTGCCGCTGATGCGCTAGTTTATCCGTGATATTTAGTAATCTTGCTAACTCTTGAGAGAGATGAATTTCTCCCGGAGTACCTTGAATTTGGGGAAGCTGTTTAAGGGCGTTATTGAGCTGAGCGTGAAGATAGTTTCCATCAACGCCAGCTCGCATCAGCAACGGTAGTACAGTTCCACCTTGCTGATCTAGCAAAGTAAGCATCACGTGCAACGGTTCTAGGAACTGATGATCATGTCTTAAAGCCAAGCTTTGGGCATCGGCCAAAGCCTCCTGAAATTTAGTCGTGAATCTATCCTGTCGCATTAGCAGCTCCCCAGTATTTAAAATCTTATTCTTAAATAAAAGATGGAGGCATCACCATTAAAATTAAACCCTAGGCAATATCTTAAAGGTCTTTATCTTTTACTCTTACCCTCCTCTTACGATTTGAGCGACTTGGAATAAACACTCCTCTTTTGAAAGAGACACGCAGGAAATTGGCGGGTGATAGTGAAGGGAAATCCGGCTTCGTTGTAGCAAAGCGCCCAATATCTGCCCCTGCCCCTTAACACCTTCAATATGTAGAGCATAAATAGGCACCCCAGATTGCAATGCGAGCCAAGCAACTCCTCGTTTAAGCGGACGAGGAGGATCCGTATCCAAATGGATCCCCCCTTGAGGAAAGAGGGCAATCACTTCTCCAGCACGTAAAGCTAATAAAGCCGCTCGAAGAGCTTTTTCTGGTCGCTTATCCCGATCAACCGGAATACAGCCCATAGCACGGAATAACCATCTAAATCCTATTCGCTGATATTGTTCGCGAGCAATTAAAAACCGTAATGGGCGGGGGCTTATAGCAACTAAAAGCTGAGGATCTAACCCTGAGATATGGTTAGCAACTACTAATGCCCCACCCTGAACAGGCAAAGGCAGCAGCTTAGAATCAAGTCGATGAAACCGATGACAGTAGAGACGATTTAAACCGTCTAAATAATTAAGATAACTTCTTCCCCAGTCCGCTTTATTAGCTGCTTTACAAGCCTCAAGCCATTGAATCCATCTCCAGCCAGCAATAGCTACCACTAGGGCAAGAAAAAACCACCCTCCCATTCCAGTTAATATCACTAAAATCACCTAAGATGTTTAATAGTTTCCTTTTTCATAAGCCACTAACTTAGGTTTCTTGGTATGAGCTTTGATCACGTGCCTTAAAAGGGGTTAGATCACCTCTCCCCGCACGGATAATTTTTGGCATATCCTCAACCAGATCAACAACAGTAGTAGGCTCAAAACCACAGTAACCTCCATTAATGACGAGCTCTACTTGATTGCCAATACGATTGTAGATCTCCTCTGGATCAGTAAGGGGCATTTCTCCACCAGGTAAAATTAAAGTAGAGCTTATTAGCGGCTCACTCAAAGTCGCTAATAATGCCTTGCTAATTGTATTATCTGGAACTCGAATGCCGATAGTACGCCGTTTGGGGTTTTGCAAGCGCCGAGGAACCTCTCGAGTAGCCTTGAGAATAAATGTATAAGCTCCTGGCGTTAAGGTTTTTAGTAATCGAAAAATCCTATTATCTACCTTGGCATACAGGGAAAAAGCTGAAAGATCGCAAAGTACTAGGCTAAATTCGTGATGATCATTTAACCCTCTAAGATAACGAATGCGATCTGCCGCCGCCTTATCTCCAACCCGACAGCCTAGCGCATAGCCAGAATCAGTCGGATAGACAATTAATCCTCCTTGTTGAAGAATCGAAACCGCTTGATTCAGAAGACGCTGTTGCGGGTTAACTGGATGAATTTGGAAATACTGACCCATAAATATCCCCCATGATTACTGCCATAGATTCCATACAGGCTTACAGTCAACAGGAAAAGAAGAAATCTGGCCTAAGTGAGCCCGATCATTTTGAGTTCCATGATAGTCAGAGCCGCAAGATCCAAAAAGATCTAGCTCCCTAGCCAAGCCCACTAATTGGGCAGTTTCCTCCGGCTGCTGATGACCCGAGATCACCTCCAAAGCAATTCCGCCGCATTCTTTAAATTCTCCAAATAATTGGATTAATCTCTTGCGGGTTAATTTATAACGCGCTGGATGAGCTATTACAGATATCCCTCCAGCATTATGAATCCAAGCCAACGCTTGTTCTAATGTAGCCCAGCAACTAGCAACATAGCCTGGTTTACTCGGCACTAGATAATGTTTAAAAACACTCTGAATATCCTTAGCGTAGCCTTTTTCAACTAAAAAACGAGCAAAGTGAGTACGGCTAAGAATATTGCCTTGTGCGTAACATAGCGCACCTTCAAAAGCGCCTTCAATACCTATTTTTTGCAGCTGATGGGCTATCTCAAGAGCGCGTTCATTTCGATAGGCCTGTAACATTTGAAGCCCTAATTGTAGAGCTAAATTCCCTTGATCAATCTTTAACCCTAGAATATGAATGGTACCCTGATTCCAAGTCACTGATATCTCCACTCCATGAATCAGTCTTAAAGCAAGGTTTGCAGAGGCAACACTGGCCTCAGCTAAACCTGCTGTACAATCATGATCGGTTAAGGCGAGAACATCTACACCTTGATCGGCTGCCTGTTGTACGAGAACCGCAGGATGAAGTGTGCCATCGGAGGCTGTCGAGTGGGTATGCAAGTCGTAAATTGTTGTTGACATCTGTTACAGTGTACCTCATGGGACAAATACAGTAAGATATTTTTAAATGATAGGATTAGGCTATGAAGCTATTTTTTGATTTTTTCCCTATTCTCTTGTTTTTTGGTGCCTATAAACTTTACGATAAACTACCTCCAGAAATCATAGATAAACTTAATTATATCCTCGGCTTACCTCTATCTTCCGGTGATTCTGGAAACGCCCTGTTACTAGCAACAGCAGTTATGATTGTTGCTTCAGTATTGCAAGTTAGCCTCTACTTTCTTAAATACCATCGTTTCGAACCGATGCATCTAGTCACCCTAGGATTAGTAGTTATACTAGGGGGAGCTACTCTAGTTTTTCGTGATCCTACCTTTATTAAATGGAAGCCAACAGTAGTGAATTGGCTCTTTGGTATTGCTTTTCTTGCTAGCCAGCTATTTACTAATAAACCTTTAGTACAACGGATGATGAGTACTGCAATTACCCTACCCACGCCTATATGGAATCGTCTTAATCTGGCTTGGGTGGTATTTTTCTTTATCTCAGGCACAGCCAATCTCTATGTAGCCTACCAATTCACAGAGGCAGCTTGGGTCAATTTCAAACTCTTCGGTATGCTAGGTCTAACTCTATTATTTGTTATTGGCCAAGCTTTTTATCTTACCCGATATCTCAATCCATCTGAGGATTAATTATGCTCTATGCCATTATTGGTCAAGATAGCGAACATAGTCTAGAGCGCCGTCGCCAAACTCGCACTGCCCACTTGGCTCGAATTCAAACACTACAAGAAAACGGGCATTTGATATTGGCCGGGCCTTTTCCGGCTATTGACACCGAAGACCCTGGAGAAATGGGGTTTACAGGCAGCTTGATAGTGGCTCAATTTTCCTCCCTAGAGGCAGCCCAGCAATGGGCTGAAACAGATCCTTATCTTGTAGCTGGGGTGTATACTCAAGTTACTGTTAAACCTTTTAAGCAGGTACTACCATGAGGCCAGAAGAGCGACTTGTTTTTATCCAGAAACGCTTAGAAGCTGCCCTTTCTCCAAAATCTATCATAATTCAAGATGACAGCGAACGTCATAAAAACCATAGCGGCCATGGGGGAGGCGGACACTATTGTGTAACTATTGTATCTGAGGCCTTTTCTGGAAAATCTCTATTAGAGCGTCATCGAATGGTGTATCAAGCAGTTAATGAAGCGATTGGTAAAGAAATTCATGCTCTTAATATCAAAGCTTATACCCCTCGCGAATATCCATAATGCTAAAATAACCTTTGAATTGGCAGGGAGGCAATTACTTCTCACGCACAATCTGTTCCATACCTTCTAAGCCAATATGGCGTACATCCCGCCCCTTCACTAAATAAATGACATGTTCACAGATATTACAAGCGTGATCTCCAATCCGCTCCAAAATTCTAACTACTAGCGTAAGCTCTACTGCCCAAGAGATATTTCGAGGATCCTCCATCATATAAGTGATAAGTTGGCGCAATATATTTTCATGCTGAGCATCTACTTGAGTATCTTGCATTACTACGCTAAATGCAGCTTCGGTATCCATATGCGCAAAAGCATCTAAAGAGTCCCTTAGCATCCCTGCAGCACAATTAGCCATGGATTTTATCGACTCAAAAACATTTGCTGGCTTTTCCCGATCTGACAAACTGATGGCAGCCCGAGCGATACGCTCAGCTCCATCACCAATACGCTCTAAGTCAGCCACAATTTTAATTACAGCTATGACTAACCGTAAATCTCCGGCAGCAGGCTGACGACACGCTAAAATCTGGGTACATTCTTCATCAATGGAAACATCCATAGCATCAACTTCGTAATCTTCATTAATCACGCTTTTAGCCTTCTCTACATCCTTGTTTACCAAGGCATCCACAGCCTCAACAATCTGCTGCTCTACTAACCTTCCCATGACAAGAACTCGAGTTCGGATATCTTCTAGCTCCCAATCGTACTGCCGCGAGGTATGGGGGGTAATACTATGAGACATAATCCGCTCCTTGAAATAATAAGGAATCATTAACCATAACGCCCAGTAATGTAATCCTCAGTCTGCTTTTTCTTCGGATTAGTAAATAAAGTACTGGTATCACCAAATTCAATTAATTTTCCCAAATACATAAACGCTGTATAGTCCGATACCCGAGCTGCCTGCTGCATGTTATGGGTAACTATTATAATAGTATACTCACTCTTTAATTTATATATCAGCTCTTCAATCTTGAGTGTAGAGATAGGATCTAAAGCTGATGCAGGTTCATCCAAAAGCAATACTTCTGGTTCGATAGCAATCGCTCTAGCAATCACTAGCCGCTGCTGTTGGCCACCAGAAAGACCTATTGCGTTATCATTCAAGCGATCTTTAACCTCATCCCATAAAGCTGCACTTTTAAGGGATTTCTCTATCGCCTGATCCAAAATACGACGGTCTTTAATCCCCTGTAGACGTAACCCATAAGCCACATTCTCATAAATAGATTTTGGAAAAGGATTAGGCTTTTGGAATACCATCCCTATCCGGCGCCGTAAATCGGCAACATTAATGTCTTTATCATAAATATTCTGCTTCCGTAGAAAAATTTCTCCCTCAATTCGGAGATTATCAATTAGATCATTCATCCGGTTAAAGCAACGTAATAAGGTAGATTTCCCACAACCACTAGGACCAATAAACGCAGTTACTCGCCGTTCCGGGATAGTTAGATTAATATCTGTAAGTGCTTGGGTATTTTGGTTGTAATATAGATTAAAATTTTTGGTATATAGGCAGGGAGTTTCATCTTTCAGCCTAAGTTTTTGAACACTGCGATCAAGCAATACCATAGGTCTGAAATCCTCTATTTTTAATCTCTCGACTCATATTAATTTTCTACTGCACGGTACTTTTCTCGAAGTCGATTACGAATCATAATTGCTACTAAATTAAGCACTACAATCACTAAAATGAGAAGTAAAGCTGTTGCGTATACTAAAGGGCGAGCTGCCTCCACATTAGGACTTTGAAAGCCTACATCATAGATATGAAAACCTAAATGCATAAACTTGCGATCTAGGTGTAAAAAGGGGAAATTTTCATCTAAAGGTAGCGCAGGCGCAAGCTTTACCACCCCAACCATCATTAGCGGAGCCACTTCTCCAGCTGCTCTTGCCACTGCTAAAATAAGTCCAGTTATCATAGCTGGAGCAGCCATAGGTAATACAGTACGCCATAGGGTTTCAGCCTGAGTTGCACCTAATGCCAAGCTCCCCTCTCGGATAGAGCGGGGAATACGAGAAAGCCCCTCTTCTGTAGAAATAATCACCACGGGCACGGTAAGAATAGCTAAGGTCAAAGAAGCCCACAGTAAGCCTGGGGTACCAAAGGTTGGTGCTGGTAATGCCTCTGGGAAGAACAAATGATCGATATTACCTCCCAAGAAATATACAAAAAACCCAAGGCCAAATACCCCGTAAACAATAGAAGGTACACCCGCTAAGTTATTGACTGCAATCCGAACAATCCGCACTAACCAGCCTTGCTTTGCGTACTCCCGTAAATAGATAGCAGCTACCACTCCAAAGGGGGTCACTATCACTGACATAATCAGAACCATCATGACAGTGCCAAAAATAGCAGGAAAAACCCCTCCTTCCGTATTAGCTTCACGAGGATCTGAGGCTATAAATTCAGCGAGTTTTTGCCCATAAAATCCTATTTTCTCCCCTACCCCCATCTCATTAGGATGATAAGCTCGCACTACTGTTGCTAACGGGATTTCAACTATCCGACCATCAGCAATCTCAATAGCCAAACTACTTTGCTCAAGTTGCTGGTAAAGTTTAGGAAGCTTTTTCTTAATACGAGTATAATCCGCTCGCAGCTTCTCCTCTTCAGCCTTAATCTCAGCATAAGCTTGAAGATCAGATACAGCTTCAAGCTCTAATCTTCGATGATGCAAACGCAATTTCTCTAGCTGGTAATTGATAGCACCAATATCGTGCCTCTGAATAGTCTTAATTTGAGCATACACCCTATTGGCTTTACGCACCTTCTTCCGAAGAATCTCCCAAGCCTTCCTGCCCTCAGCAATTATTTTACCCTGATCTTTAATGGACTTCAGATAGCCATAAGCTTGTCCCCATTCTCGACGCTCAATCACTAGCAAATCCTTCGGGTAGTGCTGATAGCTAATCAATGGCTCTACAATCCAAAGGAAATCAGAATCAACTAAATCCCGATTGCCTATTTTAAGTAAGCTTCGAGTAATCAGTTTAGAGTCAGTTAGTAACCTATAGCCTACATCAAGAAGCCGCTGACGATTAACTTGCTCTTGGCCTACTATCTCGCCAATTAAACGTACTACTTTTCCATCCTGCTGGGTATAGCCCATCTCCACAGCCGACTTTGGCCAAAAATGTCCTAATCCATTAGCAGCAATTAGTATCAATAAGCCAGCTACCATAATAAGACAGATACTCACTGCGCTAGCAGTCAACCAAATCCAAGGAGTACCCGATTTAAGCCACGCTCTCATTTACACTTAAATTTTATTGTTATGAGCTAATTTGCTATTTTTAAACCCTATAAACTATTATATTTTGCGCGTAGCCGCTGGCGTACAATTTCAGCAAAGGTATTAATGATAAAAGTCACTATAAATAATACAAGAGCGGTAAGAAATAAAATACGGTAATGAGTACCATTCACCTCAGCTTCCGGCATCTCTACCGCAATATTTGCAGAAAGAGATCGAAGCCCTTGAAAAGGGCTAAAATCCATCACTGGGGTATTGCCAGTGGCCATCAATATAATCATGGTCTCACCAACTGCTCGCCCAAAACCGATCGCTATCGCAGAGAAAATACCTGAGCTAGCTGTTAAAAGCACTACGCGTACTAATGTTTGCCAAGGAGTTGCCCCTAAAGCTAAGGAACCAACGGTTAAGTGCTTGGGAACACTAAATATGGCATCCTCAGAAATAGAAAAGATAAGGGGAATTGCAGCAAATCCCATGGCAAACCCCACTACAAGGGCGTTACGCTGATCGTAGATTATGTCTAAGTGGGTAGTGATCCACAGAGAGATATCATTATTAAAAAATGTTGTACCTAGCGACTTACTGAGGGTCAATATCAGAGCGCTTACCCCTATCACTACAAAAGTAAGGAGTATCACCTCATAGCCATCTGAAACCCAGTGGCGCACCTTACTAGGTAGCCGGTACCAAAAATAAGATAGTATAAAAATACTCAAAGGTAATAATAACAGTAAGATTAAGATTCCTAGAAGATTTTTTTCTACTAAGGGGGCTAGCCAGAGTCCGGCTAAAAAACCAAGAATAACCGTAGGAAGTGCGGCCATAATCTCAATAATGGGCTTGATTATGCCCCGCATTTTTGGTCCCATAAAGTAAGCTGTATAAACTGCACCCATAATCGCTATAGGAATGGCGAACAGCATCGCATAAAAGGCTCCCTTGAACGTCCCAAAGATCAAGGGCGTGAGGCTAAATTTAGGCTCAAGCTTATTGCTAGAGGCTGAAGACTGCCAGACAAACTTCGGCCTCTGTGAACTTTCATACCAAACCTTCCCCCATAACGCCTGCCAAGAAACCTCTGGGTGCTTATTGTCTATTCTTAAAAAGCGTATTTTTCCTCGAAGATCACCAGCTAACATACCATTAGCTCTAGGTGCAATACCAATAACTGATAAAGGTGCTTTACTTAAGCGCTTTATCCGTAATATTCGATGTGCAGTAGCATGGTAAAGGCCAATATAGCCTAAGGAGTCAGCTGCTAAGAAACCTTTACGAGCATGTTCAGGAGCAATAGCCTTAATAGGCCCTTTTTGGGCATTAAAGGTGCGAATTTGTACTAAGCTATAGTGGTTATTTTCATCTCGTACTGGAAACCATTGGGCAATCTGACCGGAGGAATCTCCTACTAAAAGAGAAATTCCTCCGGTTAGAGAGGATAAAGCAGTAACCTGAGTGCCTAGTGGGACTACCCTCACCCGCTGTATTAAGTTGGGGGTTTTCTCGTCACCTATCAGCCGATAGTAATTAATATAGCCTTCCGTATCAATCAGATATAATTCTTCTTGCTGCCCACCGATTATTATATGGGTAATTTTAAGCGGGGATAAATCTAAGGAGGCATCTGTTTGCGTAATAATAGTTTTTTCATCGGCAAAAGAACGCAGTTTGATAAAATTAACTAAAATCAAACGGTTATCTGCAGTCACTGCTGCAATAGTTGTTTGTTCTTTATTAGATTGAGCGCTAATCAAATGTAGCGGCTGTCCTTTGGAGTCTATAACTAGAGGTTGATTACCTAAAGGATATTCTAACCTTGGAGTAACAGTACGGACATTATCACTAGTGTAGGCAGTTTGATAAATAGGGCGCAAAAACACTCCGCGACCATTAGAAAGACCATAAGCAATTACCTCTCTAGAGGAATGACTGGCCGTAAAACTAGTAATAGCCACCCCCTCAGGTATAGGCAGCTTTGAATTCAAAACCACTTTGCCATCTTGGGTAGAGAAGAAGATTGCTCGCCCCTGATCAGTGAGACGAAAACCGGTATCATTATATTCATTTAAGGCTAGATACACAGTCGCATCCATACTACCGCCAGGGGTTACATACTGAGCAGTAGGCGTTATCTGCGCTGAATGAAATAGAGGAATAACTACATATAAGAGGTAGAAAAAAACCAAAGTAATAGTAATAATGACACTCACACCCCCAAAAATGATATAATAGCGTGCCGCATAATCCTTAATCTTACGCCAGCGGCGATAGCGTTTAGTGATAGGAGGGATAATACGATTTTCAGGCTCTGGGGCACTAGCAACCATCTTGGCTTATATAAAATAATAAGGAATAAGAAAAAAACACTTTTATTAGCAAAAGCGTTCTTGATAAAAGAATTTAAGTATCTTAGTGAGTACTGGCGAGTCCATCTCCATTAATTTTAGCTAACTCTTTTTCCACAGCTTGAGCGGACAAGGGAATATAACCGTCTTTAATGACCATTTTTTGGCCAAGTTTAGAGAGTATCATTTTGATAAACTCTCGCTCTAATGGTGGCAAAGGCTTATTAGGATGTTTATTAATATAGAGGTAAAGAAAGCGCGCTAGGGGGTATTTACCAGTGATTGCATTGACCGAAGTGGCTTCTACATAAGGAGATCCTGCTTTTGCTGCTAGAGGAACTGCACGCACGCCGGAAGCTCGATAACCCATACTCGAATAACCCATACCATTCAGCGATTTAGCAATCCCTTGAACGACAGAAGCTGATCCTGGCTGTTCATTCACCGTATTCTTAAAGTCCCCTTCACAAAGAACCTTTTCCTTAAAATAACCGTAAGTACCGGAAACTGCGTTACGCCCAAAAAGCTGAATCTTTCGATTAACCCATCCTCCCTTTAAGCCTAATTCTCCCCAAAGAATAATATTTTTAAGATAATCACACTTACGAGTCACTGAGAAAACTGCATCTACTTGAGGGAGAGTCATTCCTTTAATGGGATTGTCCTTGTTCACATAAATCGCCACTACATCCACGGCGACGCGGATAGCGAGGGGTTTATAGCCATATTTACCCTCAAAGGCTTCTACCTCATTATCCTTCATTTTTCGACTCATAGGGCCAAGATTGGCCGTATTTTCAGTAAGTGCAGTAGGGGCTGCTGAAGATCCAGGGGCTTGAACTTGAATATTCACATTAGGATAGAGATTTTTAAATTTCTCTGCCCAAAGCACCATAAGGCTGGCTAAAGTATCAGAACCCACACTGGATAAATTACCCGCAACCCCACTGACTTTCACATACTCCTTAAGAGCAGGGTCAATTTGATCAGCCACTGCTCTACTACTAACAAATAACATACATGAGACTAGCTCTAATACTAAAGCAGTCATCGTTAATCTGCGCATATTTTTCTTAAGCCTTAACATACAATAAATATTGTAACTCTTACAGAACCTTGCCATAACAATAATCCATTTTAAATAATCGTATTTTTAACCGATATTACTATTTAACAACAACTATAAATCCAATTTTATTCTAAGTTAAAAACCCTCTTATATATTCACTATAGTGGCGTAAGGTGAGATTTAGATTACCAACATCATATCTAAGCTAAAACCTCTTCATGATCTTATTACAGCTGTAACCATTTTTAACATCTACACTCCGCCAGCTTAAAGGATAGAGTTTTGGGATCTAACGTTAAAAAAATACTTGTATCTATTATTTTAAGTCATGGGAGTCTACTAAATTCCTCCGCTTACGCAAATACCGAGATATTAAATCAAGAAAAGCCTAAAGATCTCACCCATAACGCTCAAGTAAAAACAGAAAATAAAGTTACCGAGCAAAATCATAAAGAGTCAACAAAACAAAAATCAATTACGGTTAAAGCGGACTATACAGGATTAACCATAAAATCAGCTAGCGGTAACTATACATTTAACCTCGGAGGCAGAATTCAGGGTGATAGTGCATTGTTGGATAGCAGCAAAATTGATCTGGAGCTTCGTCGTGCCCGTATTAATTTTATTGGGACGCTGTATAAAAACTGGATGTATCGGGTTGAGGGTGCTTTTGGTGGATATAATCCAAGAATCACCAACGCTTATTTTAGATTTAGAGGATTTGACCCCATTAACTTAACTTTAGGCTACCAGAAAGTACCTTTTAGCCTTGAGTCGGTGACCAGCAACAACTGGACAGTTTTTCAGGAACGCGCCATGGTAAATACCCTGATTAACAATGCGGGTATTAGCAATAATCATCCAAGTGAGAATTTTATTAGCAATTTTGTGGATAATTTTCTTAACAACGATGAAATTGGTCGCCGCAGCTTAGGTTTAAGTATGGATACTTATGGAAAAGGCTGGCCAGATTGGACAGTTGCGGCGGGTTTTTATAGTGAAGGGATTGTAAACCCAGGGGCATTTAGCAACGGCAATTGGGAAGCCGTTAGCCGAGCTACAATTGCCCCCATCGCTGAAGCCACCCGCGTATTTCACCTAGGAGGATCTATTGACTATCGAAATTTTAATGACAACTCTGGGCTGGTGTTATCCACTCGCCCTGAATCTCAGCTTGCGCCCAGTCTTATCGGTACAGGCGTAATTCCAGATGTTAAACAAAACTTACTACTTGGAGGAGAAATTTCTACTGTCTGGGGCCCATTTCACGCTCAGAGCGAATATATCCACTCTGAAATAGCACGTAAAAAAGGAATACCTAATTTAAATTTTGATGGCTGGTATGCTCAAACAGGATATTTCCTAACTGGGGAATCGCGCAACTACCAAGCAAGCACGGGTCGCTACAGCCGAATTACCCCTCGTAGAATGGTAGGCAAAGGAGGTTGGGGAGCTTGGGAAATTGCTGCTCGTTACAGCGTCCTCGATCTGGAAAATAAAAACATTCTCGGAGGGGTAGAAAAAAATATTACCCTCGGCATCAATTGGTGGGCAACGCAGAATTTTATGATTAGGGCTAATTATGTCCATGCTATGGTCGATTCCGATACTAGTCGCGCACAGCTTGGAGGTGAAAATAAAAACACTAATATCTTTATGACTCGACTTCAGCTCGTCTTTTGAATTATGCTTTTGCAGCGATTTTAATTTTTAGGAGGAAAGCCTCTTCTGCATACAAAATCAATATCCCTTAACTCTAGCCAACGGGATATTTCTTAGAAATACCTTACTCAAGGTATTTATTCAACACCATCAGATAAACCTCCAAACGTCCAAGGCTTTAACAACAGCCTCTTTAATTGCTTTACTTGCACAGCTCCATCATTCAGTCCTGTTATTTTTTTCTTCTAATTTAAATAAATTTTGAAATTAAGAGGACATAGCGATATGAAACCCCATAAAACTAAAACCTTAATCACTTATAGTATTATTTTAGGGAGCATAAATTTACTTGGCTTCCCGATATACGCAAGCGCTAAAGCCCTATCAGAATCTTCCAAATCTAAACCACGGAAGGAACAGGAAATCTCAAAAAAAGAACGACAAGAAAGAGAGGCTAAATTATTAACGATAACAAATGCTAATCTTAAAAATGAAGCCAATAAAAAAGATAGCCCCGGCTTTACGCTAGGAAACATGGAAAACATTGAGCTAACTAAAAATATTAGGCTAGGTGAAACTGGGCTGGAAATAAAATCCGACAACGGCAACTTTAAGCTGGGAATTGGGGGGTTTGAACAAGGAGATTCCCAAGTCAACTTTAACGCAGATAATACCGGGCTTCAAGACGGAATAATTCCTCGTCGTACCCGTATTCGTTTAGATGGTTTTGTATTTAAGAATATCAACTACAAAATTGAATATGATTTTGCCCGTGTGGTGGGCAGCCCTATTGCTGTTGGGGGCATCACTGAGGCTTGGCTTGGCTACGCTAATTTTCCTCTTAAACCACTGACGATTAAAATCGGGCAAATAAAAGAACCCCTTACCTTAGCAAGCTCTACCAGTGATCGTTATCTAGCTTTTATTGAACGTTCGCTTTTCCTGAATGCATTTGTAGAGAATCCTAACCCCTACAAACTAGGCGTGAGTGCCGAATCCTATGGTACCCGGTGGAGTGTACGCGCTGCGCTGCAAACGCAAAATACTGCGCTCGGTACGGCTATTCTTGATAATACGGCCTATCAAGCAGTAGGTCGTGGCACTTTTCTTCCCTACTATAACGGCCTAACCCAGTTTCTTCATATTGGGGTATCAGGGGGTAGAACCTGGATGAGGAATGTATTTAATCCGACTACGGGTAAGCTAGAATCCGCCCCTTTATTCTTTTCTTCTCAGCCATTCGCTAACGTGGATCGTACCCCTTTTGCAAACACCGGCCTTTTAACGACTAACTTAGGGCCTGGCCATAAAGCCCTAGAAAGTTATACCCGGTTTGGAGCTGAATTAGCCTTAGTAGAGGGACCTTTTTCATTCCAAACTGAATACATGCAAACTGCCTTAGCAGGAGTGGGTTATTCAGGCAAAGATGTACTAGAGGGTTCTTATGCCCTTATCAGCTATTTCTTAACCGGAGAATCCCGCGCCTATGATAACAAAAGTGGGGCATTTACCCGGGTAAAACCTAAACATAATTTCGATCTTAACGGGGGTTGGGGCGCGTGGGAAATCGCGATACGTTGGGATCAATTAGCCATGAACACCCAAGATGTCAATGGTGGTAACACCCAGACCGCCGTAATAGCATTCAATTGGTATTTAAATCGTCATCTTCGCCTCATGGCTGACTACGGGGTTGTCATCCATGAAAGCGCCCGGAAAACTAATCCGGTTATTGCCAGATTTAACGGGCTTAACCCAAGTATCCTAGAGTTCCGAATGCAGGCCGATTGGTAACAGCAGCAACCCATTATACTATGTTACAAGTCTTGTATCTTGGTTAATCTCACTTTAACCCTTCAGGAATAAACCGCTCCCAATTACCTGTAGAGTCAGCCATCGTGAGAAAATAGGGGTTAATCAGGGTCTCTCTAGTATTATAGTCCAGTGGTACGCCCTTAAGATCAACGACCCTACCTCCTGCTTCTTCCACGATGCACTGGGCGGCGGCTGTATCCCATTCAGAGGTCAAACCAAAACGTGGATAAATATCTGCCTTACCTTCAGCAACCCAGCAAAACTTTAAAGAGCTTCCTACAGTAGCTAATTCATAGCTTTTTACCTTATCGAGAAAAACCCCTAGATACCCATCGCCATGGGAACGGCTGCCGACCACCCGGGCAACACCTCCAGCCCAAGGCTTACCCTTAATTCTTACAGGGGCTTGATCGATCGCTTGCCGATAGGCTCCCTGAGCTTTAACCGCAAAATATAACAAACCCATCGCGGGAGCATAAACTACGCCTAAAACAGGTTTATACTCTTTAATAAGGGCGATATTAACCGTAAATTCTTGATTGCCTTTGATAAATTCTTTAGTACCATCTAACGGATCCACGAGCCAATATCGCTGCCAAGCATAGCGTTTTTCAAAGGGAAGCGCTTTCGATTCCTCCGATAATATCGGGATTTCAGGATTCAAAGACTCCAACCCTTGTTGGATAGTATTATGAGCCGCCAGATCAGCCTCTGTTAAGGGGGAATAATCCTCCTTATGGGTCACAGGAAAATCTGTACGATAAAACGCTAAGATTCTTTTCCCCGCTGCTAATGCGATAGCGATTACTGGATTCAGTAACGCCTCTAGAGAAGCTGTTACCAGCATTAATTATGTCACTCCTTGGTTTAATTTTTCTTTCACCATCAATAAAGCAGCAATACTGCGGGCTTCAGTGCAGTCTTCTCGAGCAAACAAGGCTGAAAGCTTCTCCAAAGGCCACGGCACCACCTCAATTTCCTCTGGCTCATCCCCTAAAAGGCGCTGTTCATAAAGATCTTGAGCAATGATCACATGGGTATAATGGCTGATATGACCGGGTGCTATGGTCAGAGAAGTCAAATAAGTCAGATGCTTGGCGCCATAGCCTACCTCTTCCATCAACTCCCGGTTAGCGGCTACTAGCATATCTTCTCCTGATTCTATTTTTCCTTTAGGCAGCGCAAGTTCATAGCGTTCAGTTCCTACAGTGTACTCTCGAATCAGTAGTACCGTATCTCGATCAAGAAGAGGTACTACTAAAACTGCCCCATATTCTCTAGTTTTAATTCGCTCATACTGAGTTTCAACGCCATTAGAAAAACGTAGATTGACATTTTCTACCTGAAATAACCGCGTCTTGACGATCATCTCAGTGGCTATAATTTCCGGCTTAATACGTTTTTGATTCATCACGCTATCTAATTACAAAATAATAGATTAACCGCTTAACTTATCCCTTTATTTGCTAGCGGTAGGCATGGGTGGAACCAATAGCTGAGGATCAAGGCGCGTTTGAAATAGGTTAATTCGCCAATCTAGATGAGCACCCGTGACTCTTCCGGTAGCCCCTACCTTAGCGATGGGTTTTCCTTGTAGCACCCGATCCCCTTTTTTAACCAAGATTCGACTCAAATGTATAAACGTAGAGGATAACCCATGGCCATGATCAATAATAAGGGTTCCTCCCGATAACAGCATATTGGAATGGGCTAAAGTTACCACCCCATCCGCAGGAGCGTGGACTAATGTTCCTACGGGCGCTGCAATATCAACCCCATAATGGGGAGTGCGGGGTTGGCCGTTTAAAATTCTCTGGCTGCCATAAATACCCGTAATCGGCCCGTGTACCGGCCAGATAAATCCCTTTAGAAAATCAGTACGCACATCATCCAGCGATCGGGTCTCCTTTACCATAGCTGCCTCTTGATGGATACGGGCTAGATCCGCGCCTGAAGGGCTTACTTGGCGAGCAGGTAATCCTTTAATATGCTGAATATGATATTGACGCTGGGTAATTTTAAGTTCTCTAGTTTGCTCAGCGCCATTGGGAAGCATGACTTTAAGCCTAGCTTGAGGCTTTGCATCACGACCAAACCCAATTAGAAATACACCTTGCTTAGAAACCCGTACCGACTGGTCATCAAAAAACACCTTGGATCTAGGATCGGTTTTTCCTTTCACCAACCCCCCTTGTGTTAAGGGTCCTTCTAATTTTAAAGCTATATCCCTCCCCCATGCTGTATTACAGGATACCCCCCAGATCAGGAGCAATCCAAACCAATAACGCCTATGGCTCTTTAATATTAACGTAGAGATATTTATCTTGTTCATAAGTTAGTGAATGAAACTATTTAGAGTGCCACTTAGAGATATCCGGTACAGGATCCAATCCTCCGGGATGAAAAGGATGACAGCGTAAAATACGCTTTAGTCCTAGCCATCCGCCCCGAATCCCACCATAACGCTGAATAGCTTCCTGCGTATAGGCTGAACAGGAAGGATAATAACGACAATGATTACCTAATACCGGACTCACTATATAGCGGTAAAAACCGATTAAACATAATAAAAATTTTTTCATTAACCCATTGTAGTATACGCTTTACTTTATTTTAGCTTCTATAGCAGAAACAACAGCGCATTATTTCTCTTTATATTCTATCCACAAAGTATCTAATTAATGCTAGAAATCTATTACTCAGCATCTCGATATAGAACATAAAAGGGCTAGTTACGAAAAACTTTAGCTATTTTTGACAAGTAATGAGTATAGATAAAAATAACAATCAACCTTTAGCAGAAGTTTTCGGTTTTCCAATTGACAATCAATCGAAAAGAGCCGTTCGTTATCGTGAAAACAAGCTTTGTCCGTTCAATAACATTGTTTCAAACTGCACCAAAAACAGCATTGAATTTCCCTTAGGCGTTTGCAGCCTTAACCACAAAGGCAAACCAATAATTATCTGCCCTATTCGCTTTAGGGAAGATTGGAGAATTATTAGCGATGTGGCAGCATTTATATTTGATGCGAAAACGACATGGACACATGTTGGTGAAGTAAGATTAAAAGACAAATTTGGAAAATCAGCAGGAAATATTGATTATGTTTTAGTTGCCTATGACGACAAGGGACAGGTGCTTGACTTTGGTTCGCTTGAAGTTCAATCGGTTTATATTTCCGGAAATTTAACTGGACCGTTTTCAGCCTTTTTAGAAAACCCCATCCCCGAATTTAATTGGACACACGCTCTCAAATACCCAAAACCCGATTATCTTTCGTCTTCAAGGAAACGGCTTGTTCCGCAAATCATTGCCAAAGGCTCCATACTTAATCAATGGGGCAAAAAACAGGCGGTTGCTTTACAAACAGCCTTTTATAACACGTTGCCACCTTTACCCGAAGTTGACAAAGCGGAATCAGATTTTGCTTTTTTCCTTTATGATTTAGTTCCTGTTAAGAAAGAAAAACGTTTGGAACTTAAACTTTCCAAAGTGATTTATACCAGGTTTGCCATTGCATTAGAACGGGTTGCCAAGTTTGAAGCCGGTTCAATAGCCTATTTCACTCAACTGCTGCAAAAGAAACTTGATGCCAAACATTCAGGAGCATCAGATATTGATAACCTTGAAAATGTTGTAGTGGAATGAATAATCAGCTAACCATGTTTGACTTGGGTGAAAAAAATACCGGAACAGCAGCTATAAACGTTGCATCAGTTCCACAACGTAGCCCATTCCGCTATCCGGGTGGAAAAACATGGCTGATACCCACAGTCAGGCAATGGCTGAAACAAGGGCAAAAATCTGTTTCAGAATTAATTGAGCCGTTTGCAGGTGGTGGAATCGTGAGTTTGACTGCTGCATTCGAGCGGTTAGCCGACCACATCACCATGGTAGAAATGGATGAAGAAATTGCAGCCGTGTGGGAAGTGATTCTTAGTGGGGAAAACAAATGGCTTGCCGACAAAATTTTCTTTTACGACCTGACAATTGCCAATGTGAAATCAGAATTGGAAAAACCTGATAAAAAACTTAATGACCTCGCTTTTTGTACAATTCTAAAAAATAGAATTTTTCATGGTGGCATCCTTGCCAAGGGGTCAGGCATGATTAAAAACGGAGAAAACGGAAAAGGTATCGCTTCGCGTTGGTATCCTAAAACTTTACATGACAGGATAATTGCCATTAATTACGTTAAAGACAGAATTGGCTTCATTAGGGGAGATGCATTTGAAGTCCTGGAACAAAACCTTAATAATCATAAGGCGTATTTTTTTATTGACCCACCATACACAGTAGCGGGGAAACGACTTTATACTCACTTCGACATAGACCATGAACGACTTTTTTTATTAGCCGCACAATTAAAGGGTAAGTTCATGCTGACTTACGATGATACAAAAGAAATACGGATACTTGCAGATAAATACGGACTTGACTTCAGAACAATTCCAATGAAAACCACGCATCATTTGCAGAAAAACGAAATCATAATATCGGATAATTTTTCATGGTGGACAGGCTGATACAATGTTATTAAGCTAGTTATTGATTGCCAGTTACAAATAGACACACCAACAAACATCGGATAGAACTTAAAAAAGCCAACGCTCAGATGGCATATAGTTTTAGAGTCGCATTAACGCTATATTTTCTTTAACTGCCCATATCGGTGTGCTGCTGATGATAAACCACAAATTCACCAAAGAGATTAGACAAACTGCTATTTCAGCCACTCTTACAGCATTAGGGTGGATTCTGATCACCACCACAGTCAATAGCGCTGAGCTTAACGAACAGCTAGCGGTCATTCATCCACAAGGCGAAATACCCAATCCGGTTATCGGCATTGTACTACCTAAAAGAATTAAGGTTGAAACGCTAGCGCCAAGCGTATTAAAGCCCTTTGTACCAAAGAATCTGGCCGGAATCCCTCGCACTGATTTTCTTGCCGAGCGGAATAACTCCTTGGGCACTCAAATCTCTACTGCCCAAGGAGTTTATTGCACCGACAATATCCCCATGGGAGGGCTAACCCTCTCAGTGCTCGCCAATAAAGGCTCTTTCTGCTATGGCAACGGGCCCGAGCTGATTCTTGAAATCATTGATACGGGGGATGCTAAAGGACCCCTTGCTATCACTTGGCTAGCAAGCTTAGGTCAAGAACGCCTAACCGAGAACAGCTATGAGAAGACCTATCGCCAAGGTAACCGGCTGATCCACGAGGAGTGGGACAACCTAGATAAGTACGGTGAATACAGCGTTATGCTGGGGAACCGCTTCATGGTAAAGATTACTAGTGTTGGCATTGGTAACGACATTAACCACATCAAGCAGGCTATGACCAGCATTAACCTCATGGGTATCGAACGGCTTAAAGATCAGGGAGTATCAAAAGATTAAGTCTGGTTGTTATTAAAGATCTTAAGCTCCAAAAACTAATATGATCTACTTGCTTTTTATCCTCTCAGTCAATTCATTCAATCAGTTAGGCACTATTTTTTAATTCTTGAACATAATATTTTTAAACGCTAGCTATTTTTCCTAACATGATAACGGACAACAAATCTTCCTTCTTTAACCTATACCGGCATCATTTTATCCGGGCAGCAGTAGCTGTACCTAGCCTAAAAGTTGCTGATCCGATTTTTAATGCTGAAGAATCAATAGCGCTCCTAAATCAAGCCGCGGAGGAACAAAGTTTACTGGTTGCTTTTCCAGAATTAGGACTTTCTGGGTATAGCTGCGACGATCTTTTTCAGCAACAGGCGCTACTTGCAGAATGCCAGCAAGCCCTGCATCAGATCCTCAGAAGTGCCCAAAACCAACCCATTATTGGCATTGTGGGCTTACCCCTACAGATAGACAGTCTGCTTTTTAACTGCGCTGTGGTATTTTACCGCGGCCAAATCTTAGGCGTAGTCCCTAAAACCTATCTACCGAATAGCTGGGAATCCTATGAGCTGCGCCAATTTAGCCCTGCCAGCTACGCCTTAAGCGAAAATATCTACCTTTGCGGGCAAAATCAGGTGCCCTTTGGCCATCATTTTTTATTTCAAGTCAAAGAACAGCCCCTTTTAACTTTCCATATTGAGCTAGGTGAAGATCTAGGCGCGCCTATTCCGCCTTCTTCCTATGGTGCTTTAGCTGGCGCTACGGTACTGATTAATCTTTCCGCCTCCAGTAGCGCTACTGGAAAAGCTGATGACCGGCGCTTACTTGCGGAGAGTCAATCAAACCGTTGTTTAGCAGCATATCTCTATGCTGGGGCTGGGTTTGGTGAGTCGACTACAGATTTAGCCTGGGATGGGCACGGAATGATCTATGAAAGCGGTCGCTGTATTGCTGAGACAAGACGCTTTGCTTATCAACCCCAACTTGCTATCGGCGATATTGATTTAGAGTGCTTGCAACAGGATCGGATGCGTCAGCATAGTTTTGGCCAAGCCCGCCATCATCATCAAGATAAACTCATCCCTTTTCGTACTATCCATTTTTCAGCCCCGCTCCCCCGTCAAGGATCCATACCTCTTAAACGTATTTATGAACGTTTCCCCTATGTCTCTAGCCACCCAATCACCCGAGATCAGCACTGCCAAGACGCTTATGAAATCCAAGTACAGGGATTGGTGAAACGCCTCCAGACTACGGGTCTCACTAAAGTAGTGATTGGTATCTCAGGCGGGCTAGATTCCACCCTAGCGCTGATGGTTTGCCTCCGAGCGATGGCCATCATGAATCTACCTTCCAGCCATATCTTGGCCTATACCCTCCCTGGATTTGCTACCAGCACCCAAACCCTAAAACAAGCTCACCAGCTTATGGCTGCAAGTGGCTGTCAAGCCCATGAAATTGATATCCGCCCAAGCTGTCTCCAAGTATTACAGGATCTTGCTCATCCCTATAGTCAAGGCAAACCCGTTTACGATCTTACCTTTGAAAATGTACAGGCGGGTGAGCGCGCTAATCATCTATTCCGGTTGGCCAATTTTCACCAAGCGCTGGTTATAGGAACAGGGGATTTAAGCGAAATTGCCCTAGGTTGGTCTACCTATGGGGTAGGCGATCACATGGCTCATTACCATGTCAATGCTGGCATCCCCAAGACACTGGTTCAGCATCTTATAAAATGGATCGCCGATACTCAGCAGCTAGGGCCAAAGATGGAAGCAGTCTTAAATGAAATACTACAAAATAAAATCAGCCCAGAGCTTATCCCCGATGAAGATCAAAACTCTGAGGATGTGGTTGGCCCCTATGAACTTCAGGATTTCCATCTTTATTACACCCTGCGCTTTGGCTACTTACCCACTAAAATTGCTTTTCTTGCCTGGTCTGCTTGGCATGATAAAAACCAAGGATCTTGGCCTAAAGGGATTAAGGAGGAACGCCACCAATACAGCTTACAAGAAATCAAAAGCTGGCTACGGGTTTTTCTTTTCCGATTCTTTAAACTCAGTCAGTTTAAGCGCAGCGCCATGCCCAATGGACCTAAAGTAGCCATTGGCTTATCACCCAGAGGGGATTACCGCGCTCCTAGCGATAGCGAAGCCATGGCCTGGCTCACCCAATTAGAGCACATTCCTGAGTCTGAGGAAGACTCTTCGTTTGGCAAAAAATAACGACTAGACTGGTATTACGTGTAAATCACTATAACTATTTCATTAAAGCTAAAATATCGCCTATAAAAAGCTGAGCACCATAATAGGATAGATGATCAAAATTATTATAAAGTCCTCCATCTCTATTAAACACAAGACATTTCCCGATACCATTACACATCCTTTTATTCATATCAATAAACTTAATCCCTTCAATGCCCTCTAGCGCTTTTTTAACATCCATATCCATTCTATAAGTAGAAGTTCCTAGATATTCATCCTCAAAATGCCACATTCCAGATGAAATTCTTCTCTTCATTTCTTGATTAACATCAATATTAGGCCACGGCGTATGAAGCAAAATAATAACGTTATAACCAAGATCTATCAGTTTTGAAATTGATTTTCTAAAGCTACTATAAATAAATTCACTCGATACACGGTCTTGTAAATTTGCTACCCCTTTGGAAAAAACATCTAGAGACTTTTTACCCCTATAAAAAAACTGGAACTTAGTGCCTATCAACACATTTGTTGGCTCAGAGCCTTCAAGGACCTTCCAGCGCTCTTTGTTAATTTCCCAACACTCAGGATGACCACCAAACCAGATAGGATCTGATAATAGCGGGCATTCCTCATAATCATAAGCAGCAAAATTAATTTTATCTCTTAACTCATAGAAGCTATATAAAAACACGCTAGCAAAAGAATCCCCCACTATCATTAAATCAAGCTTTCGATTATCTATTCTACAAGCGGTGCTAGGCATTCTCATATTGCACTCAAGCCATTCATTGCCGGCAAAATCCAGACCTGCAGGCGCTAATGCCAGTCTTTTAAACTCGACTTTTTCAAAATGAGCCAGCGCATTTTTGACTTTCTCAGGCTGTCTTTCAGGATATCCGCCCGTATTTTTTGCACCGGTTACAAAACTAAAAATCAGAGTGATTAAAATAAAAATTAAAATATACTTCTGGTTATTCTTGCTGCGCCGCATAGGCTGTTCAAAGAACCGATAGGATAGATAGGCTACCCCTATCATCATCGGCAGCAAAATAAGAAAATCTGTTGTTTCTACCTCAGAAAAATTCAATCTATAAAAAACAAGTATTGGCTGATGATATAAATATAGAGAATAAGAGAGAATCCCTATGAAACTAGAAACTCTCAGGGTAGCCATTTTATATACAAAATCCCCAGATTTTGTATAAAGTATAAATAGTGCGGTACCTAATACTACCGGAAAACTAATAAACCCTGGATGATTATCGGTATCCTTAAAAAAGAATAGGGAATAAAAAATTATCACCAATCCAAAAGCAGACAAATAACTACTATAGGGGTTGTTCTTTATTTTTCCATAGATTAAAAAAGTAAGACCTCCCATGAAAAGCTGCCAGATTCTTGCTGGGGTTGAGTAAAACGCTTGAGCACTATCCATCTGTAACAGATATAAGCAGTAAAAAAATGACGCTGCGGATAAAAATATGATTATTTGCTCAAACTGAGATGATAAAAAGTGTTTTATCCCGTAGATTACGAATGGAAATAGCAGGTAATATTGCCATTCAACCCCTAGACTCCACGTATGTAAAAGGGCTTTATATTTACTGGCATCAGCAACATACGCCTCTTCATTCATAAACACATAATTTGAGTAAAACCCTAATGCGCCCTTAAGAGTCTTAGCAAAGGATAAGAGATCACTGGGCTGTAAAATCCTATAGGCAGCAAAGCACGTAACCAGTAACAAAAGGAGGAGTGCAGGATAAATTCTATCTATCCTGTTCTGGTAAAACTTAAATAACGAGGGCTGTCTCTCTATTAATATTCCCGTAATTAGAAAACCCGATAGCACAAAAAATATATCTACCCCTAAAAATCCCCCCGGAAGTAATGAGAAGCCTTTCCAAGACAATTCGGCATGATAAATGATGACGGAGATGACAGCTAATGCCCTTAATCCATCTAACTCTTTTCTATATTGTTTATGTTCTATCGCCGCCATGGTTTTATAGGTAATTACAACCTCACATAAGGGTTAATATCAAGAAACCCAGCAATCACCTCGGGTGTGGGTGGTGAAAGATAAGGTATTGTGCCTAATAGGGGTGCGGGCAGGCGCTCACAAAGGGCTTGTATATTCTCCTGCGCCCAATCTAAATTAGGGCTAATCTGGTTAGCGATCCAGCCGAGCAAAGGCAGATTGGTGTGTTGAATAGCTGCTGCTGTCAATAAAGCATGATTAAGACAACCTAAGCGTATGCCCACCACTAATACCACAGGCAGCCTCAATAAAACCGCCACATCGGCCATAGTTTGATTAGTATTAATCGGCACGGCCCACCCCCCGATGCCCTCCACCACTACTGCATCAAATTCCCTAGCCAACGCATCAAAGTGGTCTTTAATTACGGTTGGTTGAATCTCAATTCCTTGGATTTCAGCAGCGATATGGGGAGCAATCGGTAAAGCCAATCCATAAGGGTTGATTTGGGGGTAAGTCAATAGAAAGCTGGCATATTGCCCTAGTAATAAAGCATCCTCATTACACAATCCATAATAGGTTTGTGTACATCCACTGGCCACAGGCTTCATAGCTGCAACTTGATAGCCCGCCTGTTGCAAGCAAACCATTAGCCCTAAACTACAGCAGGTTTTACCGATTTCTGTATCCGTGCCGGTTACAAAAATACCCTTACCCATGAAGATTTAACGGCGCTGTATTGGAATCCAAGATCTCCCCCACGCATGACCATAGACCACCTCAAAGCTCGCCGGCAAACCCGCCCCACCTCGAAAGCGCTCATAGGCTTGCTGCATTTTTTGCTGCCGACCTTTTCCCATGAGCCCTCCTTGCCGCCCCGATCCTACCGTCTGCGCGCCAAGGGTTTTTAAATCACGCATTAATTTATAAACGTCTGGATAAGTTAAAGTATAATGTTCCACATCCATAACTGGCTGCACTAAACCAGCGCGAAGTAATCCATCCCCAATATCATGCATATCCATAAAAGGATTAACATGCTGATAGTTATCCACCCCAGACCAAGCGGCTCGTAGCTCCTTTAATGTATCGGGGCCAAAAGTGGTAAAGGTTAATAGTCCGCCTAACTTCAACACCCGTTGAAACTCAGTAAAAATAGCATCCAGACTCCAGCACCATTGTAAGGTCAAGTTAGAAAAAATCAGATCTACACTCTGATCGGCAAAAGGTAAATATTCTGCATCACCACATATAAAGCGGCTCATATGGCCTTTTAAGATACGGGTAAACATCGAGGGCAGTTTTCCTTTAACCCGCTGCCGTGCTTGGTTTAGCATCTCTGGGGCTAAATCTAAGGCAATTATCTGCGCTTTTCCATAACGGCGTAGAAGACCTTTGGTTTGCAGACCTGTACCCGCGCCTACCTCTAGCACTACAGTTGGGGATAATTTCACCAAATCTAAGCGTTCTAGTAATTGATCGCCTACTCTTTGCTGCAGTACTGCTGCCTCATCATAATGCTTAGCCGCTCGATTAAACGCCCGAGCTATTCGCTGTTTATCGCTATCGTAACCAGAGTGACCCACCTGAGCTATACTTCCAAAAAAGCCTTTAATGCATCCAAAAATACTTGAGGATGGGAAAGAAACGGGGCATGTCCAGCACCGGCAACGGCGCATATTTGACCTTGGAATAGTTGGTTAGCCATCCACTCACCTACACTAGCTGGGATTAGAATATCCTGCTGTCCCATAATCATCAAAGTAGGGCAATATACTGCTGCTAAAGCTGATCGCAAATCGCTATTTTGAAGTATAGACAGACTCTCCTGTAAACCTGTAGCGCTTGGGTAACAAATATTCATTTGGGCAAACAAGGTTCTGGCTACTTCTTTAGCCCACTCACTACCTTGAGTTTGCAACAGGGTAAATCGCTTTAAAGTTCCGGGTATATCAATTTTTAATGCCTGAGAAAAACTAGACAATAGTTCAGGCACAACTGCCTGCGGCCAATCAGGTGCTGTAGTAAAACGTGGCGTACTGGCTACCAATACCAGTTTACGCACCTGAGCTGGATAATCCATCGCTATTTGCAGGGCAATTAATCCTCCCAGCGACCAACCTAGCCAGAAAGCCGGAGAGGGTGCTAGCGCTGCCACTCTCTCTGCTAGCCCTTTTAGTTGTTCCCCTTGATATAGTGGCATACTTCGGCCATGGCCGGGCAGATCTATGAGTATTAACCGAAAGTGAGCTGATAGATGAACCATAAGCGAACCCCAAACTCCGCTATGACTCCCCCACCCATGTAGCAAGACCAGATCAGGGCCTAAGCCTAGGTGCGTTATATGTAGCCTCATACGATATCAGCTAACGCTTCAAGCAGTCGTTCCACCTGAGCTGGAGCATGAGCAGCGGTTAGGGTAATGCGTAAACGAGCAGATCCCGTAGGTACTGTAGGGGGGCGAATGGGCGTTATCAAAATCCCTTTAGTTAACAGCGCTTCGCTAATCTTAAGGGTTTTCTCTGAATCTCCTATTACAAGGGGCTGAATCGGAGTATGGGAATCCAATAACTGAAGACCCAAATCGGCAGCACCTTGGCGAAATTGAGCAATTAATTGGGCTAGTTTGTCTCTGCGCCAAGACTCAGTTTGAGCTAACCTTAAGCTCGCCAAGGTAGCTGCCGCCACTGCAGCGGGAGGGGCAGTAGTGTAAATATACGTCCGAGCCTGCTGAATCAAGGTTTCAATTAAGGCTTCCTCACCCGCCACAAAAGCCCCAAAAGTTCCTAGAGCCTTACCCAAAGTACCTACTAAAATGGGCACTTGATCTATACCCAACCCAAAGTGCTCTAAGCTGCCTCGCCCCATTTCTCCCAAAACACCTAAACCATGGGCATCATCTACCATCAGCCAAGCATTAAAGCGGTGGGCTATGATACTTAGATCAGTAAGAGGAGCCAAATCGCCGTCCATACTAAATACACCATCTGTGGCTATGAGCTTACGCCGAGCACGGCTAGTGACCAAAGCCGCTGCCAAATCGCTATAGTTCCGATGCCGATACCGTATAAAACCAGCCCCAGCGAATTTACCTCCATCGAGCAAAGAGGCATGATTTAGTCGATCTTCAAAAATCATATCTTGGCGGTTTAACAAAGTACTTATCAGACCAAGATTAGCCATGTAGCCCGTGGAAAATAATAAGGCACAAGGTCGCTTTACAAATTCCGCTAAAGCCTCTTCTAGCGCATGATGGGCGCGACTATGACCGCTTACTAAGTGAGCAGCACCACTACCTACTCCATACGCTTGAACGCCTTGCTCAAAAGCCACCCGTACTTGGGGATGATTAGCCAACCCTAAATAATCATTACTACAAAAAGTTAAAACTTGACGACCGTCTATTTGTATCTCTGGCCCTTGTGGGCTTTCTAAGATCCGTCGATACCGATAAAGAGATTGGCGCTTACGTCGATCAAGCGCTGGTTTCAGGGTTGTCTTTAAATCCGACACGGCTTAGTTTCAGCTAGAAATAGAATGCCTATCGTCAACACTAGCCATAGTATTTTGGATTCGATCTTCAACAGGTAATAAATCGAGCCCTAATCGTGCGAATAGCTGCTGATCCCGATCAATGGTTGGGTTGCTAGTTGTCAGGAGCTTATCACCGTAAAAAATAGAATTTGCCCCCGCTAAAAAACACAGGGCTTGCAGCTCATCACTCATAGCTTCTCGACCTGCAGACAGGCGCACAAAAGAGCGAGGCATTATAATTCTGGCGCAAGCGATAGTACGTACAAATTCAAACGGATCAAGATCGGGGACTTGAGATAAGGGCGTTCCCTCCACTTTAACCAGCCGATTAATGGGGACACTCTCAGGATGGGAGGGTAAATTCGCCAAGGTTGCTAACAATCCAGCTCGATGAAGCTGATCCTCCCCCATACCTACAATACCGCCACAGCAGACATGAATACCCGCTTCCCGGACTTGCGCTAAGGTATCTAGCCGATCCTGATAAGTACGGGTAGTAATGATCTCGCTATAAAATTCTGGGGAAGTATCCAAGTTATGATTATAGTAATCTAGCCCTGCAGCCTTAAGCCGTATTGCTTGGCCAGGGGCAAGCATACCTAGAGTTACGCAGGTCTCTAAACCAAGGGCTTTAACCTCGGATATCATTTCCGCAATCTTCTCCAGATCTCGATCCTTAAGACCGCGCCAAGCCGCTCCCATACAGAAACGGCTTGCCCCCCGCGCTTTCGCCTTTTGAGCAGCAGCTATTACCTCAGTTAAAGGGAGTAAAGGTTCAGAGTTTACAGAAGTGCTATACCTTACACTTTGGGGACAATAGCTACAGTCCTCTGGGCATCCCCCCGTCTTAATACTGAGTAAAGTACTCGCCTGAACTTGATTAGAATTAAAATGCTGCCGGTGTATTGCTTGGGCTTGATAAATAAGCTCTATAAACGGTAACGAAAATAGAGCAAGTACCTCTTCTACCGACCAATCATGACGTAGGTTATTAACTATATTAACAGGTGAATAATAGGTCATAATGATTCATTATACTTATTAAATAGCTGCCAAATACTTAGCAGGGAAACTACTATTATTAATCAAATCTTAATGCGGCTAAAGACTTTACCACAAAGACTCTATCCTTTTGTGTGTGCTCTATGTGGAGCATCAACTGATACCGGATTAGATCTTTGTACTGCTTGCCAAGCTGATTTACCACTGCTTGGAGTCACCTGTCTGCGCTGTGCTCAGCCCCTATCCGCTGTAGATCCAAAAATTTGTGGCACCTGCCAGCAACAAGCGCCTCCCCAAGATAGAACCCTGAGTGCTTATCGTTATGAGCCGCCTCTGGATCACTTAATCTTGCAGCTAAAATTTCATGGTAAGCTCCATCTTGCGCTGCTACTCAGTCAACTAACTGCTCAATATTTAATCCAGCACAGCCATCCACTACCCGAGTGTATCATCCCAGTCCCATTGCACCCCAGCCGATTACGGGAACGAGGCTTTAACCAAGCATCGGAGATTGCAAAACCTATAGCTACCCAGTTAAAAATCCCCATTAACCATCAAATAATATACCGAAAACACAATACCGCCCCTCAATCAGGGCTATCTCAACAGGAGCGTAAGCGTAATATCCGCGATGCTTTTGCTCTTCATAAACCTTTGACGGCCCGACATGTGGCTATTATGGATGATGTACTGACTACAGGTCATACCGTAGCCGAGATTGCTAAGATTCTACGCCACGCTGGAGCACATACAATTGAAGTATGGGTCTGTGCCCGAACCCTATCTTTATAGGTAATTGTTTAAGCCCGCTAGGATGATAAACTGGAATTGAATAATCGTTCTGGCGGCGGAAAACCCAGCCTCGAACCTCTACCTGATTTCCTAAATAGCGCTCCAGTTTTCCAAAAAACGGTAGCTGATCTTTTGCAATACGGACATCAACATGTGGACTAAACAGTAAGCGGGTATATTTACGCCCAGCTCGAATTTCTATAGGAGTCCCCCGATAACGCTGCCAACCCTGATGATTTGCCCCTTTTTCTAAATCTATAATTGACCTCGGAGCATAATGGGGTAAGCTCCATAGTCCCCGTTTAGCTACCTCAGCCTGTGTCTGGGCTTGAGCCAATTGATCGCTGTACTTAAAGTTAGGGGGAATAAAGCTAACTATAGCTAGCCCTTCCTCCACCAAACGAAGGTTAAGGTGCTCCCCATTTGCCGTAAAAATATGGGCTAATAGTCGACTATAGTGATCAGAGCGTTCCTTATCAAACTCTAATCGTACTCGCTTCCCTTCAAGCTCCTTCCGTAGCCAATCCCGAGCCGCTTCTCCGCCTGGTTCTGCAGATTTATAACGACCCTCGATCTCAGGCGCATTAATTCCCAATAAGCGAACCCGATCCCCTCCCTTGAGTCGAATAGTATCACCATCATACACACGCTGGATATCGTAATAAGTAACTTCAGGCTTGAGCTGGATTACTTGAGCATTAGGATGAGGGCGATCGCTATAGTGCGGGGTGCCCTCAGAATCTATCCAGCGAAAAATAGCGGACTCTAACGAGATTCCAGCCAGCGGCAATCCTAATAATACTAACCCTATTAATCCTTTAATGGCTAGATTACTGATAGCAGTCTTCATCTTTTCTTTTTATTTAGAACCTTAGCCTAGAGCCACAACTTACATTGCTAGGTAGTGGAGCACGATCCCGCTAAAAATAACCGCCCCAAAGGCATTATTATTCAAAAAAGCTTTGAAACAGTTAGCCGGTTCTCGACTCCGAATTAAATATTGCTGATAACTAGCAAACCCAGTTGCCATACCAAGCCCTAAGTAATAATATAGCCCCAGTTCTTCTCTATACCCCGCCCACAATAGTAATAATAATACCAGTCCCTGCATCAAACCGGTGATCAGTCGATCCTGATCATCAAATAAAACAGCCGTAGATTTAATACCGATGCGTAAATCATCTTCCCGATCCACCATGGCATAGAAAGTATCATATACTGTCGTCCAAAGCACAGCAGCCGCAAACAATAGCCATCCGGTAGTAGGTACCGACCCTATCTGAGCTGCAAAAGCCATGGGTACGCCCCAGCTAAAAGCAGCGCCAAGATACATTTGAGGCCAACGTGTATAACGCTTCATAAAAGGATAAGTACCTGCAAGAAAAGCCCCGATAACGGAAAGGGCAATAGTCAACGGATTTAGCAATAACACCAACCCAAAAGCCAATAAACTTAATCCAACAAATAAAGCTATGGCCTCTCTAGGATATATTTCCTTCATAGCAAGGGGACGGTGACGGGTGCGTTGAACATGAGGATCAAAATCACGATCAGCAAAATCATTAATAGCACAACCTGCAGAGCGCATAATGACCACGCCCATTAGAAATATCAATAGTATTTTAAGGTCAGGTTGTCCTTCGCCTGCAATCCATAATGCCCATAGTGTTGGCCATAAAAGTAGAAAAATACCTATAGGCCGATCCAACCGCATTAATCTAGCATATATGATTAATCGTTGTGTTATCACAATATTATTTAAAAAAATCCAGTATTAAACCCAATTTTTATACTTCCCCATAACGATTTCCTCTTCCTAACCAGCGGTGAACTATGGCGGCAGCTTTAGCTGGGTACTGTTGTTGTAATTTCTCTGCTACCTGTGCTACCCACCCTAGCAGATTTTGATCTCGCACCAGATCAGCTAATCGATATTGAGGAAGCCCTGTCTGACGAGTACCCAATATCTCACCAGGGCCTCGAAGTTCAAGATCGCGGCGAGCAATCTCAAAACCATCGTTCGTGACTCGTAAGCAATCCAGCCGTGCCCGACCCAGTTCAGACAACGGTCCATGATACAGTAATATGCAATAACTATCCGTCGCCCCACGACCTACTCGTCCCCGCAACTGATGCAATTGAGATAAGCCTAAACGTTCAGCATTTTCAATAATCATTAAACTGGCATTAGGAACATCAACCCCTACCTCAATCACGGTGGTGGCGACTAGCGCTTGAATAACCCCAGCTTTAAAAGCAGTCATTACCGTCTCTTTTTCTTCAGATTTCAACCGACCGTGAATAAGCCCTATTCGCACCTCTGGTAACGCTTGGGCAAGTTCTACAGCAGCCTTTTCTGCCGCTTGTGCCTGTAAACTCTCCGATTCCTCAATGAGAGTACAGACCCAATAAACCTGTCTCCCTTGATGACAAGCTTGGCGCACTCTAGCCGCTACCTCAGATCGGCGGTAATCTGAAATTGCCACCGTTGCCACGGGAATACGCCCTGGAGGTAGCTGATCAATCACTGAGATATCAAGATCAGCATAAGCGGTCATAGCTAACGTCCGGGGAATAGGCGTTGCAGTCATAATCAACTGATGAGGATAATAGTCACCGTGGCGACCTTTCTCTAGCAAAGCTAAGCGCTGCTCAACCCCAAAGCGATGCTGCTCATCCACCACTATTAATCCTAGCCGATGAAAGGCCACACCTTCCTGAAATAGAGCGTGCGTGCCTACCACAACCTGCAAGCAGCCTTCATTAAGCTGGGTTAAGATCTCCTGCTTTGTTTTTGCATTTTCTTTAGCAACTAGCCGCTCTACCTTAATTTCAAAGGGAGAAAACCATTGCTGCAAGGAATATAAATGCTGTTCTGCCAACAACTCAGTAGGCACCATCAATGCGGCTTGGTAGCCTGCCTCAACTGCCTGTAAAATAGCTAAAGCAGCAACGACTGTTTTACCTGAGCCCACGTCTCCTTGAAGTAAGCGCTGCATAGGAGAGCTTCGGGTCATATCATTTAAAATTTCTTGGCTAACCTGCTGCTGAGCCGTCGTTAACGGGAACGGCAGCCTCTCCAAGAAATGTTGTACCCATATACCCTCACTGCACAGCGATGGTGATTGTAGCTGAGCCGCTCGTAAACGTAGCTGTCGCAACCCAAGATAATAAGCCAACAGTTCTTCAAAAGCTAAGCGCTGTTGAGTAGGGTGCCTACCTGCTGCCAGTAACTCTAACGGAGCTTCTGGTGGGGGTTGATGAATATAGGTAATTGCCTCATTTAATACCGGTAGATGCAGCGATTCTAAGAACGTTTGTGGTAAATAATCGATTATTTCATTATCGTCAAGCTCCCTCAGGACTCTTAAAATAAGAGATCTCAAGCGAGATTGCTGTAACCCACTGGTTGTAGGATAAATAGGGGTTAAGCAAGTTTCTCCTGCTTCTAGATCATTTCCTGAAAGACAAGAATATTCAGGGTGAACCATCTCCAAGCTTCTAAATCCTCGCCGTACTTCACCAAAACAGCGTAACTGAACATCCGATGCCAATAAATTTTTCTGCCAAGCAGAAAAATGAAAAAATCGTAGAAAAATACCCCCGGTCCCATCAGTTACATAGCATAATAAAGATCGACGACGTCCCACCTGAATCTCGCTTAATTTAATTCTTCCTTCAATTAGCACCTTATCGCCTGCTTGTAAGGCGCCAATAGGCGTTATCTGAGTTCGATCTTGATAGCGCTGCGGTAAGTGGAACAGTAGATCTTGAACGCTATAGAGACCCAATTTCTCTAATCGTTTAACTAAATTAGACCCTACCCCCTTGATCTCAGCAATGAGGGTATCTAAGGTTAGAGGTTTATCTGCTTTCTTAACGATCTTTAGTGATTAAGGTGGATAATAGCATCCATTTCTACTGCAGAATCCTTAGGGAGGGATGCAACCCCAATGACCGCTCGCGCTGGGTAAGGCGGGTGGAAATACTTCGTCATAGCAGTATTTATTAGGGAAAAATGAGTTAGATCAGTTAAGTAGACATTTAATTTTACTATCTGGGACAAATTCCCCCCAGCTGCCTCAGCGACTGCTTTGAGATTCTCCAGCACTTGTCGAATTTGTACCTCCATACCTCCCTCTGCTAGCTTCATCGTCTCAGGTACCAGAGGTATTTGTCCAGAAAGATAGACCATATTCCCCGCTTTAATTGCTTGAGAATAAGTCCCAATGGCAAGGGGGGCTCGATCTGTTTGAATTACTTGGTGAGACATAGCAACCTGCTCCTTTATGCTAGCTTTAGTTCAATTAATTTTAAAATCATGCTCACTACTTATCACGGCTAATGCGTAACACCATATCAAGCCTTTTAATCCGTCGCATAACCCGCGCCAACTGGTAGCGATTGCGAACTTCAAGGGTAAATGTAATGCTACAGATCATACCGTCCCGATCATGAATACTCACATTATCAATATTGGTATCCGTATCCGCAATAGCAGCAGCCACTGTCGCCAGAACCCCCCGGCGATTCTTCACATCCACTCGTACTTCAACTGGAAAATCAGCCTGGGTATCATCGGCCCAATCTACTTCCGTCCATCGATCAGGTCGCTCTCGGAATTCTGCTAAGTTTTTACATCGCTCAGTATGAATAACAACACCACGGCCTGCTGTTATAAAACCACGAATAGCATCACCAGGAATAGGTCGGCAGCATTTGGCAAAGGTCACCACCATCCCTTCAGTACCTTTAATCTTCAATGGTTGGCGAGAATTATTTTCAGAGCCTTGATTTTCTTCTTTCTCCTCCATACCATCTGGCGCTAAACGTCGGGCAACAAGTAATCCTGGACGATTACCTAGCCCAATAGCCTCTAAAAGCTGCTCTACCTTTTCTAGTTCAAATTCTCGAAGAAGAGATTGTATGCGTTCTAGGGGAATATCCTTCAAAGTTAAGGAATAACTCTGAAGATGCTGGTTTAACAAGCGCTCCCCTAACTGCACTGACTCCTCTTGCTTTAAGTTTTTAAGATAATGGCGAATATTCGCTCGAGCTTTACCCGTAACTACAAAATTAAGCCAAGAAGGATTAGGCCGCACGGTAGGCGAAGTAATAATCTCTATTTTTTGCCCATTCTCCAAGGGCGTGGATAAGGGGGCCAAGTGTCGATCAATTTTAGCAGCCACACAGTGGTTTCCCACATCCGTATGAACAGCATAGGCAAAATCCACCGCTGTAGCGCCCCTAGCCAATATCATGATCTTACCTTGGGGCGTGAAAACATACACTTCATCTGGGAATAAATCAATTTTAATGTTTTCAAGAAATTCTAAAGAATCTCCAGCACCTTGTTGGATCTCCAGTAAACCTTTAAGCCATTTTCTTGCCCGTCGTTGAGCACGTCCACTCCCCCGTTCATCTCCTACCTTATACAGCCAATGGGCAGCAATTCCAGATTCTGCTACCTGATCCATATCATGGGTTCTAATCTGTACCTCAATAGGCACCTCATATGGACCAAATAAAACCGTATGTAATGACTGATAGCCATTTGCTTTAGGGATAGCAATATAATCCTTAAATTTTCCGGGAACGGGTTTATAAAGACTATGCACGGCTCCCAGTACCCGATAGCAGGAATCTACAGAATTAACAATAATTCGAAAGGCATAAATATCCATTACCTCAGAAAGGGAGCAATGTTTACCGCACATCTTAGTATAAAGGCTATAGAGAATCTTCTCCCGACCTTCAATGCGCCCCTCTAATCCTTCTTGCGTTAATCGCTGAATGATAGCGTTCTGAATAGTGGAAATAACCTCTTTACGATTACCCCGAGCCTGCTTGATGGCCGCATCCAAAACCCGATATCGCAAAGGATAAAGCGCCTGAAACCCTAAATTTTGTAGCTCCCTACGGACATTACTCATCCCTAAACGGTTAGCAATAGGTGCGTAGATTTCTAAGGTTTCTCGGGCTATGCGACGCTGTTTTTCCCGCGCAATGTGATGCAGGGTACGCATATTGTGTAGTCGATCGGCTAACTTCAGCAAAATAACTCGAATATCTCGAGTCATAGCTAAAAGCATTTTTCGTAGATTATCAGCCTGAGCATGCTCACGGGAGATAGCATTAATCTGAGCAAGCTTGCTAACCCCATCTACTAACTCAGCAACATCTTCCCCAAAGGCGCATAATAGATCTGCTTTTGAGACCCCAGTATCCTCTAAGACATCGTGTAGTAAAGCAGCCATAATGCACTGATGATCTATGTGCATTTCCGCTACGATCTGCGCTACTGCTAAAGGATGAGTAATATAGGGTTCGCCAGAGCGACGTTTTTGTTGGCCATGAGCCGCTACTGCAAAATGATAGGCTCGCTGAATCTCGTCCTGTAATTTAGGTTCAAGATAACTAACGGTAGCACATAAAATATCAATACTCCCAGCCGGTATCTCTTGTTTATGGAAGGATTGAGATGCTACTGGATAGGTTTTAATGGTTGCTTGTGACGGGATATTCAGGCTTCCTCCGGGGGGACATTTTCATTTGCGATATGCCCTTTTTAGAGATATCTAGGCACGTTGATCTCATTCATAATATCAGGACTGATATGACCCTCGGCAATCTCACGTAAGGCTACCACAGTAGGTTTATCCTTATCCCAAGGCACAGAGGGTTCCGCTCCAAGAGCCAGCTGTCGCGCTCTTTTAGCTGCGGCCAATATTAACAAAAACCGGTTATCAATATGTTTAATACAATCTTCGACGGTCAAACGCGCCATAATACCTCCTTTTCATACCTTGAATGGATAGAACTAAGACTTAGCACAGAATTCGCCTACTTTCAGAATATCATACGCTAAAGTCAGCACCATAGGCTATAAATGCCTACGCTAATAACTCATACAGCAGACTCTTTAGTTTTTCTTCCTGCCTCTGGCGCAATAAGCGCTGACTCCGAATAATAGCGCTTAAATCCTCTAATGCCGTTCTAAACTCCTCATTGACTATCAAATAATCAAACTCACTATAGTGAGAGATTTCAGCACGAGCATCCCGCATCCTCCGAGCAATGACGGTTCCTTTATCTTGCCCCCGAAGATTAAGCCTACCTTCCAAAGCCTGCTGAGAAGGTGGCAAAATAAAAATACTGGTTGAATTTGGAAACCGTGTCCGCACCTGACGGCCCCCCTGCCAATCAATTTCAAGGATAACATCTAGTCCTTGCTCCAAAAGCTCACTCACGCTTTGGTAAGCCGTACCATAGTAATGGTCAAAAACTCGAGCGTGCTCCAGAAAAGCGCCCGCTTGCGCCATTACTTTAAAGACTTCTTCATCAACGAAATGATAATCCACCCCATCCTGCTCCCCGAGTCGAGGTAACCGAGTGGTATGAGAAACCGAAAAATAAACCCCAGTTACAGAACTGACCAACGCTTTAACCAAACTAGTTTTTCCAGCCCCAGAGGGTGCTGCAATGATAAATAAATTGCCAAACATGATTTACGTGAAGATAAAAAAATATAGCTAATCTTAAAAAACCCTACTCTCGTTAAATTATTCAATATTCTGGATTTGCTCCCGCATTTGCTCAATCAGCACTTTAAGCTCAACTGCATCCTGATTAATGCCTACATCAGCCGATTTAGCTCCTAAAGTATTCGCCTCTCGATTAAGCTCCTGCATTAAAAAATCTAACCGTCGACCCACAGGCTCCTTTCGCTTAAATACTTGCCGAATTTCAACAATATGGGTTTGTAGACGATCTAACTCCTCTGCAACATCGCTTTTTTGGGCAAAAAATACCAACTCTTGCTCCAGTCGCCCCGGATCTAAAGGGGCTTGAATTGTCTCCAAACGGGTACGTAACCGTTCTTGAAAGCGATTCATTATCTGTGGTAAATGGGTTTGTATCCGCCTCAAGATAGATTCAATTTCTTCACAGCGTTGAAGAATAAAAGCACCTAAACGTTCTCCTTCCCTAGCCCGGGTGATCAATATCTCATTGATAGCTTTTTCCAAGGTAGCCAAGGCCTCAGTTTTCAATTTTTCCGTATCAGGGGCTGAGGTCTTTAATATCCCAGGCCAACGTAATAACTCTAAGCTGTTTAAAGGCGCAGAACCATGAGTTAAATTATTGACCTCCTCACAAAGTCGAATCAATGATCGAGCTATGGATTCATCTAGGGAAAACCTAGCGGCCTCCTCTATGGGAGCTTTATAGCGCAGGGAGCATTCTATCTTCCCTCGTCTAAGATGACGGCTGATTTGTTCCCGTACCTGTATCTCAATAAAACGCAGATCCTCGGGTAGTCGTGCCCCTATTTCCAGATAACGATGATTAACCGAACGTAGCTCCCAAGTAAAAGTTCCAAAATCCCCCTGTGCTTCTTGACGGGTAAATGCCGTCATGCTGTAAACCATGAACTATCTCCAATCATCGCCTAAAGTTAATAAGAAAATATCATCAGCAAAAAGCCTTCTCTGCTAGGAGACATATGGCTCTACTTATTTACCTACTTTATGATAACGACTTTTGTCGCTTCAAGCGGCGCCACCAAGGTTTATTTTGCTGTTTTTTTTCAGCTTCCCGGACCTGAGATTGGATTTCTTCCTCCTTAATTAAGCTTTGGATAATATGCTTAAACCATTCCTCATCCCTTATATTATCCAAATCTCTGTCCATTTTAAGGTACGCTACAGGAGGGAGATTATCAGCAGCTCTGGCTTGTTCTATATACATCTTGGATTGACGTAGATCCCCCTGCAAACTATAAATACAGGCTAAATTATAAGCCCCTACTCCAGGCTTCAAAGCCTCGGCAGCATTAATCTTCTCCCATGCCTCCCTATAAAAAGGAACTGCGTGCTTATCAGGTCGATTTCTCGCTCGGCTAATTAAGGCTGCTCCCCAATCATTCATGATTTCAGCATTATTGGGATCAAGTTTAAGGGCTGCTCCAAATTTCTCACAGGCACCTTGGCAAAGTTCTTTAACTTCTTTGCCCTCTTTATATTGGGATTGTTCATAAAGCACCGATCCCCAGTAGTGAAGAACTTCGGCGTTATCGGCATCAAATGAGGCGGCTGAGGAAAATTTCTTATAGGCTGCTCTAAATAAATCATCTATTTTAGCCGGCTCCGCTTTTTTTATTTTACTTGCCTCAATTCTTCCTTGGGTAAAGACTATTTTTGCTAGCCATTGTTTAAATTTTTTCATTGATTGCTATCCATTAAACATTTTTCAAATTTATCCTTACTACTGCGCTCTTAGGGAAACTCATTTTACCCCATACTGTCGGCTTAATTAGGCCATCATTTTATCCAATAACAAAGGATAATGCCTTCTTCTTAACCTCTAATTATTAAACTTCTAAATTATCCTAAAATTATTTCCGTCAAGGCCATTTTAATCTAGTGTTAAACTTGTTTTCATTTGAAAATAGCGATCAAAAACCCAATGGAAAACGCGCTACCCTCCCCACCTCGCTCCTCTACGCTTTCGTCTATAGCAACCCATAGCCCTAACATTGATGAGATCAACCAAGTTTTAGGCTTAACACAACAAACCAGTCACCGAAAACGCTGGAGAATATGGGTTATCATTGCCCTCGCCCTAACATTAGCTGGAACGATTATTGCCCGCCAAACGGCCCATAATAATACCGGGACTCAGTTTAATACCAGCTCAGTACAGCAAGGGAACTTAATTGTGACGGTCACTGCCACAGGAACCTTAAAGCCCGTCAATCAGGTAGATGTGGGCAGCGAGCTTTCCGGCACTATTGAAACTGTAGTGGTAGATTACAATGATCACATTAAACAAGGACAGATATTGGCACGGCTTAATACGGATCGCCTACAGACTCAAGTTATTCAAGCTCAGGCTTCCCTCGATGCCGCAAAAGCAAGCCTGCAAGAAGCCCAAGCTACCGTTTTAGAAACGCGGTTACGTTTTGAGCGCTGCCAAAAATTGGCAAAACGACAATTATGCTCCCTAGAAGATCTAGACACCTATCAAGCCGCTTACGCCCGTGGACAGGCAATAGAAACTAGCATGCGGGCGCAAATCGCTATGGCTCGCGCTACCCTCAGTACCCAAGAAACCGATCTGAAAAAAATGATTATCCGCTCTCCTATCGACGGTATCGTCTTAACGCGCGGGGTGGAGCCAGGGCAAACAGTAGCCGCCTCTTTTCAAACTCCCGTACTCTTCACTTTAGCTGAAAGCCTGACCCAGATGGTACTGTACGTCAATGTAGATGAAGCTGATATAGGTCAAGTTAATCAAGGACAACAGGCTACTTTCACCGTTGATGCCTATCCAGATCGAATTTTTCCCGCTCAAATTACCCAAGTTCGCTATGGCGCACTGGAGATTGAAGGCGTAATTACCTATGAGACTTTGTTGAGCGTGGATAACTCAGGTTTATTGCTACGACCGGGAATGACGGCCACCGCAGATATTGTGGTAAAAAAAATAGAAAATGCGCTCCTCATTCCCAATAAAGCGTTACGTTTTACCCCGCCGATACAAAATCAGCCTACTCGTGCGCGCCAAGGGTTAATTAGCTATCTATTTCCCTTCTCTTCCCGGGCTACCGTCCGTAAACATCAGCTGGAGGACCATAACAATAATCCAAAACAGCAACCAGTCTGGATTATGGAAGATGGGCAACCACTCCCAATTCCCGTGACTCTAGGGGCTACAGATGGCACTTTAACGCAGGTATTAGACGGTGAAATTAAACCCAGTATGGATATCATTGTTGAAGCCATGAGTCACCCTTCATAATCTCACGGACAAGCAGATGCCCCAACCGCTTATTGCCCTACAAAAAGTCACCAAAACGTATGGTACAGGCCGAGTAGCCATGCAAGCTTTGCGGAAAGTCGATCTGCAGATAGAGACTGGGGATTTTATCGCCGTCATGGGCCATAGTGGATCGGGAAAATCCACCTGCTTAAATATTCTAGGCTGCCTAGATACGCCCACTTCCGGAACCTATCTCTTTAAAGGAGTTGAGCTGAACCGATTATCCCGTGATCAGCTCGCCCGATTACGCCGCCATTATTTAGGATTTGTATTCCAAGGCTTTAATCTCTTAGCCCGCACTTCAGCCCTTGAGAACGTAGAACTACCCCTGATCTATCGCGGTATCTCCACCACAGAACGTCACGAGCAAGCCAAAGCCGCTTTAGCTACCGTGGGTTTAAGCGGTTGGGAGCACCATACCCCCAGTGAGCTTTCCGGCGGCCAGCAGCAGCGCGTTGCCATTGCTAGGGCCATTGTGACCCAACCGCAAGTGTTATTTGCTGATGAGCCGACGGGTAATCTGGATACAGCCCGCAGCCATGAAATTATGGAATTACTGGTATCTTTGAATCATGATCAAGGCATCACCATTGTGATGGTAACCCATGAAGCCGATATCGCCGCCTATGCTAAGCGTATTATTTATTTTATGGATGGCCGCATCGAATCCGATCAACTTCAGCTAAAATAGCTCCATGTGGTGGAATGCCTTTCTACTAGCTTGGCGCGAAATTCGCCGTAATCTGATGCGTTCCTTTCTGACTATTTTAGGTATTGTCATCGGCGTAGCAGCGGTGATTACCATGGTCACCCTAGGCAGCGGTGCCACCGCCCGCATTACTGAACAAATTGCCAGTCTCGGGAGTAATTTATTAATCATTCGCCCGGGCCAGAGAATGGGACCGGGACTGTCTTCCGTAGCCCCGCCTTTTAGTCTCCGAGATTCTGAGGCTATTGCCCGGGAGATTGACACTATCGCCGCAGTGGCGCCCTCTGCCTCCTATCCCTTAACAGCCATTTTCGGTAACACCAACTGGTCCACCACCGTCACCGGTATTGATAGCCATTATTTTACGGTTCGCAATCAAACCATTGAGATAGGAAGAGCTTTTCTTGACAGTGAACTGCGGGCGGGGAAAGCGCTCTGCATTCTAGGTGCCACGGTGAAAGAAAAGCTATTTGGGGATCAAAATCCAATTGGTAGTCATATCCGCCTGCAAAAGATCTCCTGCCAAGTCATGGGGCTTTTAGAAGCCAAAGGTCAGTCCATGATGGGCTCAGATCAGGATGATATTATTTTGATTCCTTTACGTACTCTCCAGCGCCGTATTGCCGGCAATCAAGATATTCCTTTAATCCAAGTATCAGTTCAAGAGAAGGTTTCAACTTTAAAAGCCCAACGGGATATTGAACAATTGCTGCGCAAACGCCGTCATATTACTCCTTCAAAAGAGAATAATTTTTCCGTTCGAGACATGAAGGAGATCACCAAAATGCTCACCGGTACCACGCAAGTGATGACCACCTTATTGGGGGCGGTAGCCGCTGTGAGTCTGTTAGTAGGTGGGATTGGGATCATGAATATTATGCTGGTATCAGTGACTGAACGTACCCGAGAGATCGGTATTCGTCTGGCCATTGGTGCCCTTGAGCGGGAGGTTTTGCTTCAGTTTTTAATTGAGGCGGTGGTTTTGTCTTCTTTCGGAGGCTTAATGGGTATTTTACTAGCGCTTATCGCCTCTCTAGGGTTAAGCAGTGTCTTACAAGTTCCCTTTATACTCAAGCCCAGCATTGTGATCTTAGCTTTTTTGTTTTCAGCCGCTGTGGGGGTTGTTTTTGGCTATTTCCCGGCTAAGAAAGCGGCAAGACTAGATCCCATTGAAGCCTTGCGATATGAATAAATGATTCTGATATACTGATTCCAGTCTAATTTTACGCTTAGAAATTAAGACTATCACTTGTTTATTAGAGGTTAAATTATGAACAAAATTAAAAAATATGCGCTGCTTTTCTTTCCTCTTATCTTGGTAGGACTATTTGCAGTGAAAACCTACTGGCTAGATGCAGGGGGTATTGTGTTGCCTACCGGCAAAAAAGTCACGGCAGAAGAATTACATACCCAAGCCGTTTTAGCCATTATCGCAGATCAAATTAATAAAAATCTCCCAAGAATGGTGGATCATGAGACTAAACTGAGCAAAGTTGAAGCCCTTGAAGGAGAGTTAAAATATAACTACGACAAAATAAACCGAGTCGCCAGCAGCTTTAATAGCCGTGAATTTGTGAATAAGATGAAACCCAGAGCGGTGGATTTAGCCTGCAATAGCCCAGATATGGCGCTATATTTTGAAAATGGGATTAACGCTCACTATGTTTTTTACGGCAGTGATCACCAGCTGATTGGAGAATTTTTAATCACTCCAGTGCAATGTAGTTATTAATCAACTGGCCAACCCTAGTCTGGTAGCCATGCTATATCCAGTACCTGATCTCACGTCCAACCTACCTGTGTGATCAAAAGCAGCAGGAAATACCGATTCATCTAAATCAGTCTCAAGGATAACCTTATAGACCTCCTTAGTTTAGGTTTTAGGCTGGGGTTGATTTTAATGCTTTATTAATCGACCCTCAGCTCGCTTTTTCCTATATTCTCCACTTCCTCAAATCGACCTTGGCGGGGCTTCATGGCCATCTCTTAGGGCTACGCATAACAATCAGTTTTATAGGTACTCATAGATTGCTTTAGCCGATTAAGCTTAAGTTTTACCCCGCACTTTAAGATAATCATCTAAAAATATTAAGCATGCCATAATAATTAGTGGGGTTATCAAGCGCAGATTTTAATTCTAAGGAGAATAGATTAATGAGCACTCACGACACGGATTACTACGCCTGGACCTATGAAACCGCAGCTAAACTACGGCAAGGGAAATTTAACGAGGTGGATATGAATCAAATTGCTGAGGAGCTGGAAGAGATGGGCAGAAGTGAACGCCATGAACTTGAAAACCGCCTCGCCGTATTATTGGCTCATCTGCTCAAATGGCAATACCAACCTGATCGCAGAGGCAATAGCTGGAGACTGACTATTGACGAACAGAGAGTTAGAATTAGGCGGGTACTTAAACAAAACCCAAGTCTTAAGCCTAAATTGGCTGAGTCAGCATCAGAAGCTTACCTTATTGCCATACCACAAGCTGCTAGAGAAACTCATTTAGCTAAAAATACTTTCCCCCCTACTTTTGAACAAACAAACTGGATGGTAGAACAAGTGCTAGATGATGAGTTTTATCCTGAAAGCTAACGCCCCATTACATTGGATTTTTATTCTTCAGCCCCTGAGAGGTTAACCCATGAGCACTTATAACACGGACTACTACGCCTGGACCTATGAAACCGCAGCCAAACTACGCCAAGAGAAATTTAACGAGGTGGATATGAATCAAATTGCTGAGGAGCTGGAAGAGATGGGCAGAAGTGAACTAGGTGAGCTTGAAAACCGTTTGATTATTATTTTAGCCCACCTACTCAAATGGCAATATCAACCTGATCGCAGAGGCAATAGCTGGCGATTAACCATTAAAGAGCAGCGATTTCGGGTTAAACGGGTACTTAGAAAAAATCCAAGTCTTAAACCTAAACTAAGCGAGGCTGTTTTAGAAGCCTATATCCCAGCCTTGATGCAGGCTGCCCGAGAAACTAATCTCACTGAAGAAACCTTTCCTGCTGCCTTTGAGCAAACAAACTGGATGATAGAACAGGTGTTAGATGAGATCTTTTACCCTGAAGATTAACCCCCGCCGACCCCTAAACCCTTGAGAGAAGAAATCATGAGCACCTATAAGACTGATTTTTACGGTTGGACTCAAGAAACTGCTAAGCTTCTAAGACAAGGTCGATTTACTGAGGTAGATATGGGGGTGATTATTGAAGAAATTGAAGATATGGGGAAAAACCAATTAGAGCAATTGGAGAACCGATTACGATTAATTGTACTCATCGCTCACTTGCTTAAGTGGCAATATCGGCCTGATTTCCGTAGCAATAGTTGGCGTGGAACCATCGTTGAGCAGAGATCACGAATCCGAAAGCTGATAAAGAAAAATCCAAGCCTTAAGCCAGAATTAGAAGCGACTATATTGGAATCTTATGCTGAAACAAATTTAGATCTAAACAGATTCCTAGCCGCCTTTGAACACACCGGCTGGACAGTGGAACAAGTATTAGATAAGGCGTTTTATCCTCAAGACTAACCCCGCCTACCCAAATCTGACATTGGGAGATGACACCATGAGCACCCATGACACCGATTACTACGCTTGGACTCACGAAACCGCAGAAAAACTACGGCAAGGAAAATTTCACGAGGTGGATATGAATCAAATTGCCGAGGAATTGGAAGAGATGGGCAGAAGTGAACGCCATGAGCTAAAAAACCGTTTGATTATTACTCTATCTCACCTACTCAAATGGCAATACCAACCCAAACGGCGGAGCAATAGTTGGCGGTTAACCATTGATGAGCAGCGGATTAGGGCTAGCCAAGTTCTCAAAGCTAATCCAAGCCTTAAGCCAAAATTAGGTGAGACGATACTAGAGGCTTATTTAGCTGCTGTACCTCAAGCGGCATGGGAGACGACGCATTTAGCTAAAAGCGCTTTCCCTCCTGCCTTTGAGCACACCGGTTGGAGTTTAGAACAAATCCTAGATGAGGAATTTTATCCTGAGAGCTAGCGCTATAGCCACCCTAGATTACGGCTCCGCTGGGCAATTAGTCGGCGCGTATGTAGAATCTCCGCTAAAGCGACAGCGCCATGTACCCCCTTGAGATCGAGTGAAAGTGAGGGTTTTACCTTGAATAAATGGGGAAGCTTGGTTGCCAAATTCAGCTTGAATAGTGGTGCCATTTTCTTGCAAAGGGCTGGAAATAATGGGAAACCCGCCCACCGCTCCTTGTGGGGCCACGGTTGATCCTTGAGGAGGATTACCAGCCAAGATATCGGAAATCATGGCCGTGGGATCACAAGCGCCTAGACCAGCGCCCACATTCAGCAAACCCGCCCCTAAACACTGTTCTACTACCCCCTTCTGCTCGCTCAGCTCCACAATCGCCCTTGCCACTTGGGTTCGGGGAAGATAAGTACGATACCAAGGGACAGCCGTGGCGGTAATCACCCCTAAAATAGCGACCCCTACCAGCAGTTCAATTAAGGTAAAACCCTGTTGGATATGGTTCATGTTGTATGTAAACTCCAGCGTACTGAAGACGGTAAAACCTAAAAAGCCACGCTCCAGTAAATAGAGCATGGCTTTGAATGAAAGATACCCTTTAGGTATTAACCACCAGCAGCAGTGCCAGGGCAGCTAGCTGGGCTGTATTTAGCAGCTCCACTATAAATACATTTCCAAGCACCAGTAGTACCATCACGAGTTAAAGTCACTGTATCCCCGTCGATAGCCGTTGCTGCATGGCCACCGTCCTGGGCACTGAGCGTGGCTATAATAGTGCTATCAGCTCCTTTAGCTCCTATTGTAACTTGTGGAAATCCAGAACCCTGAACCGCGACCTCAGATCCTTGGGTAGAGCCTTTAAGAATATCAGAAGGGCTTCCAGCTGGATCGCATTGCCCGTCAGGAATACCATTGTTAAGACAATCCTCAACCACAGTTTTCAGGGCGCTAGACTCGGAAATAGCGCGAGTCACCTGAGTTTTGGCAACATAAGTCTGGTATTGGGGAATAGCCACCGCCGCTAACACGCCCACAATGGCCACGGCAATCATTAATTCAATTAAAGTAAAACCTTGTTGTTTCATCATTATTGTTCACTCCGTTTACATCATAAATATAACGTGGATAAAAATTTAATTTTCAACAGACAGTGAATGTTTTTGCTCAACTGCCTATGCTTTTATATAAAGCAATCCCAATGCCATCATTGAGATGAACGAGCAGAAATGGGGTTATTTTGTGAATTTGATCACAGTATTGAGGGCAAAACGTCAAGCAATTAACAACGATGAAACAAAGGGGAGACGTTAACAGCGAACTAAAATTTGTTTGCAGTGACCTTCAAGGGCCATAGTGACGTAGTACGTCACTGAAATTGATAGGGATGGGTATAAATAAAGAAAAACAGCGGAATCCATAGCTAGAGACCAATAACGCTTACCCACCGGAAATCAAGCAATAATCAGGGCAAGCCCCCACCCTAGGCGGGACTGAGGAAAGCCGATTTGAGGGTTTTAAACAAAGCAGCGGTTGCCGCCCCAATTATTCCAGATCCAATTTTTTCAGCCGATAGCGCAGGGCGCGAAACGTGATCCCCAACAATTTAGCCGCCGCGGTTTTGTTATAGCCGGTCTGGGCTAAAGCGTGGAGGATGGCTTGTTTTTCCACAGATTCAAGCCGGTTTTCTAAGGAATCAACCGTAAGAGTTGAACTAAGGCCATGGCTAGTTACCGGTAACTGGAGATCCTCCACCTGAATCAATTCCTCTTCCCGCAAAATCAGCGCCCGTTCCAAGATATTTTCTAGCTCCCGCACATTCCCAGGAAAATGATAGGCTTGGAGTTTTGCCAGCGCTTCGGGGGTGAGTTGGGGACAGATCATTTGATTCGTGGCCGCTAGCCGCGTAAGGATATGATCTGCCAAGGCGGGGATATCCGTTGATCGCGCTCTTAAGGGCGGCAGAGGCAGCTCAATAATATTCAGCCGATAGAACAGATCTTGACGAAATTCTCCCCGCTTAACTAATAACGCCAGATCTTGATGAGTGGCGGAGAGAATGCGAACATCTACTGAGATTTCACTCGCACTTCCCAAAGGCCGTACCGCTCGCTCTTGAATGGCGCGCAATAGTTTCACCTGCATAGCTAAGGATAAATCCCCCACTTCATCTAAAAACAGCGTACCCCCTTCAGAACTCTGAAATAATCCCGCCTTGTCTCGATGAGCGCCGGTAAAACTGCCTTTTTCATAGCCAAAAAATTCACTTTCCAGCAAAGAATCCGGGATAGCGCCACAGTTGACAGGTACAAACGGCCCTGCCGAACGTGGGCTTTGGGCGTGGATGAGCCGCGCCACTAGCTCTTTGCCGGTGCCAGATTCACCACTAATATAAACTGGCGCTTGGCTGCGGGCTAATTTAGCAATCTGGGCGCGCACGACCCGCATGGGAGGGGATTCCCCTAGTAGTTGGTGGCGAGTCCGGCGCTCTTTTTGCGGATAGGTGGAGGGCAATTTCAGGGCGGTGTTGACCAAATTACGGAGAGTGCCCAGATCCACTGGTTTGGAAATAAAATCAAACGCCCCAGATTTTAACGCCGTGACCGCCGCTTCCACATTGCCGTGGGCGGTGATGACGGCAACAGGCAGTTGGGGATACGCCTGATTAATGTGTTTCACCAGCGTAATCCCATCTCCATCGGGTAAGCGCATATCCGTCAGGCACAAATTAAACCCTTGCTGCTGGAGGCATTGCTGCGCCTGTTCAAGATTGGCGGCTTTTTGGCAGCGGATCCCCATGGGGGCGAGGGTTAGCTCCAGCAGAGCTAGGATATCTGGCTCATCATCAACAATGAGGGCTAGGGGTGAAGTCCTCATGGGGCATTAATTTCAGCCCCGGAAATAAAGCAAATCCGAAAACAGCTTCCGCCCTTGGGTCCGGGGAAATACTGGATGGTAGCACCATTGCGCTCGCACAACTCTTGTACTAGATACAGCCCTAATCCGGTACCTTGAGTGGAGAAAAAAGGCTCGAATATTTTCTCAGCAATCTCATTGGGAACCCCCGAACCGGTATCAATCACCTCTAAAAACACCTGACGGCTATGCTCTTCTATGCCGGCTATAATTTGGAAATAAGGCGGATAGCCAGAACCTTGGGCATGCCGCCACGCATTATCGCAAAGGTTCCAGACAATCTGATAAAGCTGAGAGGGATTGGCATAGGCTTGCGCGTGCTCTGGATCTACCTGCAGAGCCACTTGCTCTAGGTGAATTTCCTTAGTGGCACAAAATTCTTCCAGAAAACTCGTTAACCATGGCTTTAAGGCGATGGAATCCAATAAACTTGGGCCTTGATAGCCAAGTTGTAACACGTTTTTAATAATACTGTTAACCCGATCACAATGACTTAAGATAATCTTTAACAGCTGACGTTCATCGGTATGGTGCAAAGCAGCAGATTCATCCAGCAGTTGAGCGGCGTGGCTAATAGCGCCTAAAGGATTACGGATTTCATGGGCAATACTGGCGGTTAACCGGCCTAAAGAAGCCAGCTTAAGCTGCTGGGCTTGGCGAGCAATGACTGAGGTATCCTCTAAAAAGATCAAAGTTCCATAAGAAGCACCTAAGCTAATGAATTTAACTTGGATCTCAGGTTGGTTTAAATCGACATAAATCGTTTTAGGTTGATACCACGTAGGATTTTGTTGCCATTCGGTGAACCGATCCGCCAAGGAGGGGATTAATTTTATGGATAAATGCTTAAGAGATTCTTTCGCTGGTAAGGCTAATAATTCTCGTCCCATCTGGTTGATAAGCCGGATAGCGCCATTATGAGCCACCACTAAAACCCCTACTTTCAACTGCTGCACAATATATTCATTGAGCTGATCTAAATTGGCTAGATCCCGCTCTCGTTGCACCACTAGCTTTTCGCTTTTACGCGCTCTAGCCATCAATACTTGGGAGAGTAATGCGGTAGCGAAAAAAGCCATGCCTAATAAACCCGCTTGGGTATAATGGCTATCGGTATCAATCCCTTGGAAAAAAACCAGATAAGAATGCTCAAACAGCACGGCTAAGGCGGCTATAGCTGCTAGCGCGGTGGCAATATAACCAGAGATTAAAATTCCTCCAGCCGCAATCACCATGATTAACAGCATCCCTAAGCCACTGGATACCCCATCACTAGCGTGCATTAGTAGGGTAATCACGCCAATATCGATCCCTAGCTGGAGTAGTACCTGAAAATAAAAGCCACTGACGCGCGTAGCGGCCAGCAGCATAAAAACAATCGCCACCGCGCCATAGATCAAACTGGTCACAAAGAATAGACTAGGATAAAGCTGACCCAGCAGGGGGGGCGCTACCTCAATAACGATAGCACACCAAAATGCAGAAACCATTAGCAAGCGATAAGCGCAGAAAATAATTAACAGCCGCCAAGCGATATCCGCATCTATTGCTACATTGTTGCTTACCTTTACCATAAACTCCCTTAGATTTATGTTTTTTTATGCTTTGACCCCAATTCCCAGTGCTCGCGGCAACAAAAATAATGTTTGCCCGCTGTTAGTGCCTCATTCTCAGGTAAAAAAACATCACAATAGGCACAACGCACCATGGATTGGGCGATCTTTTCCTCCTTATTTTTTCGGCCAATTTGGTAATTCTTTAGCTGTTTTTTTAACAACGTGTAAACTAAAAACAGCATCAGCCCCAATAACAAAAACTGCATCCACTCACTCCCCCGCTGCTAGCTTGCTCCGCGCTGCCCGTTTTCTATCATTCTCTAACAAAAACTTCTTACGTAACCGGATATGCTTAGGCGTGACCTCAACCAACTCATCTTCGCTAATAAACTCTAGCGCTTGCTCTAAACTCAGTTGTATCGGTGGGGTGAGCAAAATATTTTCATCACTCCCCGCCGCGCGGATATTGGTCAGCTGCTTAGCCTTTAAAGGATTAACGACTAGATCATTTTCCCGACAGTGAATACCAATAATCATGCCCTCATAGACTTCAGCCCCTGGGCTGATAAAAAGCCGCCCCCGTTCTTGCAGCTTAAACAACGCATAGCCCAAGGCTTTACCCACCCCCGTTGCTATCAAAACCCCATTGTTACGATACACCATCGCGCCTTTTTTAATGGGGCCGTAATGATCAAACACGTGGTACATCAGCCCAGTACCGGAGGTCGCAGTCATAAACTCCGTCTGAAACCCAATTAAGCCTCGGGAAGGGATCATATACTCCAAACGCACCCGCCCTTTACCATCAGGCACCATATTACTGAGATCGCCTTTACGCTCTCCCAGCTTTTCCATCACTGCCCCTTGAGTCTCCTCTTCTACATCGGCAACAAATAATTCATAAGGTTCACACAATTCTCCATCAATTTCTTTAACAATCACCTCGGGTCGCGATACCCCCAGCTCGTAACCCTCCCGCCGCATATTCTCAATCAAGATAGATAAATGCAGCTCACCTCGGCCTGACACTTTGAATTTATCTGGATCTTCGCCCTCTTCAACCCGTAAAGCGACATTATGAATAAGCTCTCGGAATAAACGATCCCGTAGCTGGCGACTGGTAATATATTTACCTTCTCGGCCTGCAAACGGGGAATTATTGACCTGAAAGGTCATACTGACCGTCGGTTCATCTACCGTTAGGGGGGGTAGCCCTTGCACTTGACTAGGATCGCAAAGAGTATCAGAAATACGTAAATTATCGATCCCTGAAATTGCAATAATATCGCCAGCCCTCGCTTCTGGGATCTCCGTGCGCTTAAGACCAATAAATCCCATCACTTGCAATACCCGCCCTTTACGCCGGATTCCCTCCCGATCGATAATTTCCACCGGAAGATTAGTTTTTATCACCCCTCGCTGGATACGGCCAATGCCAATGGCGCCTACGTAGCTACTATAATCCAAGCTACTAATCTGCATCTGAAACGGACCTTCTAGATCCACATCAGGCGGGGAAACATAGTGGATAATGGCCTGAAACAACGGAGTCATATCCCCAGATCGTACCTGGGGATCAAGCCCCGCATAGCCATGTAGGGCTGAGGTATAAATTACGGGAAAATCCAGTTGCTTCTCGGTAGCGCCTAAACGGTCAAACAGATCAAAGGTTTGATCCAATACCCAGCTTGGGCGACTACCGGGTCGATCAATTTTATTGATGACCACAATAGGATGTAGACCCATGGCAAACGCTTTCTGGGTGACAAAACGGGTTTGAGGCATAGGACCATCCACCGCATCCACCAACAACAGCACTGAATCCACCATGGAAAGTACCCGTTCTACCTCGCCGCCAAAATCTGCATGACCGGGAGTATCCACAATATTAATCCGGTAATCATTCCACTCAATGGCCGTATTTTTAGCCAAAATGGTAATACCGCGTTCCCGCTCAATATCATTAGAATCAAGCACTCGCTCTGCTACTGTTTCCCACTCCCCAAAAGTACCGGACTGTTTCAGGAGCTGATCCACTAAAGTGGTTTTACCATGATCTACATGGGCAATAATGGCAATATTACGAAGTTTATTGAGCATATAAGGCAACCAATGTAATTAAATCCCTAGGTAATTTAAGAATAAGTGTGTGTTAACTAACGTAGATCATCGATTATCAACGGCTGGATAGTCTGGAGGATAGCCTTATGAACTGCTGGGTTTCCTGCGATCACATGACCCGTAGTTAAAAAATCATGGCCTCCCGCAAAATCAGTAACAATTCCCCCCGATTCTTGGATGAGTAGTACTCCAGCGGCAATATCCCACTGGGCCAGATCAAGCTCCCAAAAACCATCTAAACGACCTGCAGCTACATAGGCCAGATCTAAAGCAGCAGATCCGGGTCGTCGGATATCGCTCGCGTACTGAAATAAGGCTCTAAAGGTCGTAAGATAACAGTCCAGATATTGATGTTTTTTAAAGGGAAAGCCCGTTCCTAGTAAAGCGCCCTCCAATCCTTTTTGCCGGCTGACTCTTATCCGCCGATCATTCAGGTGAGCACCATTTCCCCGAGAAGCAGTAAATAGCTCTTGCCGTAAAGGATCATAGACCACTGCATGCTGCAGCCAGTCTCTATGCTTGATGCCAATGGAGATAGAAAACTGAGGAAAACTATGGAGAAAGTTAGTGGTGCCATCTAGCGGGTCAATAATCCAGACAATATCCTCTTCTTTTTTCCCCGCTTGCCCAGTTCCCTCCTCAGCTAGAATCTGATGATCTGGGTAAGCTTTATGGATAATATTTATAATTTCTTGCTCAGCACGGCGATCAACATCGCTGACAAAATCATTACGCCCCTTTACCGTAACTTCTAGGTGATCGACTCGATCTAGGGAACGAACAATTAAATTACCAGCACTTCGTGCTGCGCGCACTGCAATATTAAGGAGGGGATGCATAAAATAGAGCCTTTCATCAGATAAAATAAAATAGCCGAGGCTATTACCGGGTAGGTAACCTTAGTAAATATTGCTATATGATACGCTGGTTAAAGTCTCTATCCAAGGCAATGACTAAAAATTGGATTTTTTTCATTTTTCCTGCTAGCTTTTAAAATACGCTGTTAAGGCAAGCTAGAAAAATTTTTAAAGCTTATCTTCTTAACCTAAAGAGATATATGATAAGAAAAAATTTTTATAGCACTCTAAAACTCAGCACTATCACCATTCTTTTACTACCGCTTGGCGCTTGTACTAGCTGGTTTACGGGTAAAACCAGCGAAATAAAACGGCTAGAAACCCTTGTTCAGGCAGCACAAAAGAGCGCTGATCAAGCGCAAGAGACCGCCCAAGAGGCGCAAAGATCGGCTAAATTTGCCTCAGACTCTATTGAGGAGATCTCCTCCAAGACCGATACTGCTCAACAAACTGCCGATAAGGCACTTAACGCCGTCACCCAGTGCTGCGCTAAAGCAGATCGCATGTTTGAAAAAGCGATGAAAAAATAAAGATTTTGAAGAAGCGCAAAGGTGCGCAACGCCCCCCAGCAATGTATTGGAGCACCGGGCGTGAGGGCACAATAAAGCGTATTGATTGTGGTGTTTTTCTGTTATAGGATGCTTTTCCATCTAGGGTTACCGCGAGGAGCGCGGGAAGTAAGGCCTATGGAGGAGCACAACAACTCGACGATAGCTTTTTGGCAAGCCCAAGTGACCATGAAGGCTCCGATGAAGCAGGAAAAACGCAGTGAGCCACCTGGCAGGAGCTAAGCCGGTGAATGTAAATAAACCGATAATTGCGACACGTAAGCAGCTAACCCCGAAAATTTCTAATCATCCAAAGTAATTATTTGGAGTCGCCATCCCAGTATGCTGGCTAGCGATCTGATGGACTAACTTCCAATTAAGCTTGGAAATAGGTTTTTCAGTTATAGCAATGATAGCCACAACCCTATCCATTAGGTTTCCTCGCTTTAAAGCAGGGATAGGGGCATGGGCCTCAAGATACAGGCTATTGTTCTTGATTCCAGCTTTAAATGGCTGATAAACGATATTGACTGGGGTTCCAACTCTTTTCTATATCCTCTGGATAAAATCGAACGCAACCATGACTTACCCGCATCCCTACACCCCAAGGACGATTAGTCCCATGAATCAAATAACCGGGCATTCCTAGGCGCAAGGCAAATTTCCTAAGCGGGTTATTACCCGGGCTGGGCAGAACTCGCCTAGGCAGGGAAGCTCCGTCAGCCTCACGAGCTAATCGTATCGATTCTGGCGAGTCCATACCGGATCCTTTTTTTACCTACCACAGAAGTCACCCCCAGTGGCGTAGACTAGCCTTCTTGCCCAATCCCAATCGGATGGGTAATCACTATCCTTGGCTGCTCCGATGAGGGTTGGAGAAAATAATATAATCGCATCTCAGCTAGACTAATCACAATCCCTTTCCATGGCGCTTAAAGCAATACATATCGGGAGGGAATTGGTAACCATAGGCCAATATTTGGGTTAGCCGCTTTAATTTCGCTATAGCCAATATCATAGCGATGGGCAATATCTAGCAGCGTTTCAGAGGCTTTTGCCGGCACAGATAAATTCTGCCCCACCACCGACTCCCCTGCCAGTGTCAACGTAAAACATACTGCTAATACGGGAGAAACATTAACCGTTATGACAGCGAGGTATGATAACAATAGGCTTCATTCCTAATTTAAGTATAAACTTCCTCTGCTTATTCAGTTGAGATAGTCTAATTATATGCGAACGCTTAGTTTTCTTCTTTTATTGTTAATACTCTCTTTAGCTGGCTGCTCTTCGTTATTTGGTGGAGATAAAAAGCATACATCAGATAAAAAACAGGCTTCAAAAGAGAAAAAAGAAAATGATTGGACAGTAGAACGATACTATGCCGAAGCTAAATCGGCGTTAGATGTAGGGGATTATCAAAAAGCAGCTAAGCTCTATGAGCAGCTAGAATCTCGCTATCCCTTTGGGGCTTACGCTCAACAAGCATTACTAGAATCTGCTTATGCTTATTATAAGTCTAATGAGCCAGAATCGGCTCTAGCGGCATTGGATCGGTTTATTCACCTCTATCCCTTAAATGATCATATGGACTACGCCCTGTATCTTAAAGGGTTAGTTAACTTTGAGCGAGGGGTTGGGGTTATCCAAAAATATGTTCCTCAAGATGAAACCCAGCGAGATCCAGCCTCTGCTGAGGAAGCGTTAAAAGATTTCAAAACCCTTGTTAAACGCTTCCCAAAGAGCCAATATGCCCAGGATAGCGCTCAACGCATTGTCTATCTACGCAATCGCCTAGCTCAGCATGAAGTTAATATAGCTCAATACTACATGCGCCGAGGCGTTTATATTGGGGCTATTAATCGAGCCAAATACGTTATTGAGAACTATCAGCGTACGCTCGCAATTCCTGAAGCTTTAAGCATTATTGTACGAGGGTATAAAATCTTGGGCCTACAGGAATTAGCGCAGGAAAATTTGCGGGTGTTGGAATCTAATTTCCCAACTTACCCCGACATTAAAAAATTAAAGAAATTAAAAATTACTAAATAAAGATAGTTTGAGTTAGGTTTCTTAAACCCTATAACTAAATAGCATCTACCCCTTCCTCACCGGTACGAATACGGATAGTACGCTCAACATTGGTGACAAATATCTTACCATCTCCAATCCGACCTGATCGAGCTGACTTAGTAATCGCTTCAATACAAGCATCCACTAGCTCATCACCGACCACAATCTGCAGCATAATTTTAGGTAGAAAATCCACCACATACTCAGCGCCTCGGTACAATTCCGTATGACCTTTCTGGCGACCAAATCCTTTCACCTCAATAGCTGTCATCCCCGAGACTCCTGCCTCTGATAAAGCTTCACGCACATCATCAAGCTTAAATGGTTTGATAATCGCCTCAATTTTTTTCATTTATTATCCTCTATGATGAATATCGTCAACTCCTAACCTCACCTGATTACTCGCCCTTACTTCCATTGAGCGCTTTAGCCATATATTCCCCTATCTGTGCTGGTGAGTGTACTACAGAAACCCCCGCCGCTAATAATGCTTTTATTTTACCTTCAGCGCTTCCCTTGCCGCCGCTGATAATAGCCCCCGCATGACCCATCCGTCTACCTTTAGGAGCGGTCACCCCGGCAATATAAGCCACCACTGGCTTAGTAACATATTGCTGAATATATTCAGCGGCCTCCTCTTCAGCGCTACCGCCTATTTCACCTACTAAAACAATCCCTTCCGTTTGGGGATCTTGCTCAAAGAGCAGTAAACAATCAATAAAACTCATTCCCTGGATAGGATCCCCACCAATACCCACGCAAGTACTCTGACCCAGCCCCTGCTGGCTTGTTTGGTAAACTGCTTCATAAGTTAAAGTACCTGAACGGGAGATAATCCCTACCCGCCCCGGTTGGTGAATATTCCCCGGCATAATGCCAATTTTACAGGCACCAGGCGTAATAATACCTGGGCAGTTAGGCCCTATCAGATTGGATTGAGTATCCGCTAAAGCTGCTTTAACTTTAAGCATTTCTAGCGCTGGGATTCCTTCAGTGATACAGACAATAAGCTTTATTCCCGCATCCATCGCTTCAAAAATAGCATCTGTTGCCAGAGTAGCCGGAACATAAATCATTGTGGCATCAGCTCCAGTAGCGGCTACTGCTTCTGCTACACTATTAAATATTGGCTGCTCCAGATGAGTCTGTCCTCCTTTACCTGGCGTTACTCCGCCTACCAATTGGGTACCATAAGCCAAGGCCTGCTGGGAGTGAAAAGTGCCCTGCTTACCCGTAAATCCCTGGCAAATCACGCGAGTCTGAGCATCCACTAAAATACTCATCTCGATCTCCTAGCAGCAGCCACCGCTTTTTGCGCAGCATCCGTAAGATCCGTTGCTGGGGTAATATTCATCTTGCTATCTCGTAAAAGCGTACGACCTTGTTCAGCATGGGTACCTTCCAAACGGGCAATCACGGGCAGCTTAATCCCTACCTCTTGTACCGCTTGCATAATGCCTGTTGCAATCAGATCGCAGCGCACAATTCCTCCAAAAATGTTCACTAAAATCGATTGAACTTTGCCATCAGCGACAATCAATTTAAACGCTTCTGCTACCCGATCGGCTGTAGCCGTACCTCCCACATCAAGGAAATTTGCCGGTGCTCCTCCATGAAGCTTAATTAAATCCATAGTAGCCATGGCCAGCCCAGCACCATTGACCATACAAGCAATATCGCCTTCCAAAGAAATATAATTTAATCCGTGAGTACGGGCTTGAACTTCTTTTCGATCCTCTTGTGTAGTATCTCGCAGCTCTTCCCAATGGGGATGGCGAAAAGCAGCATTATCATCCAGTATCACCTTGGCATCCAAAGCCAACACCCCCCCTTGGGCAGTCACAACCAAAGGGTTTATCTCTACCAACGCGGCATCTTGCTCTATAAATAGCCGATACATTGATTTCATCATCTGAGCTAATTGCTGCCGCTGCTCTCCACCTAAGCCAAAAGCAAAACCCACTTGCCGGCATTGATAGGGCTGCAGACCCCCTATTGGGTGAATGGCTAGCTGCTGGATCCTCTTTGGATGTTCCTTTGCAACCTGCTCAATCTCTACCCCCCCTTGATTTGAGGCCATAATAACAATCTGCTTTAGCTGGCGATCTATAGTCATTGCTAGATAAAATTCCTGAACCACGTCTGCTGATCTTTCTACCAAGATAGTATGAACTGGTAATCCTTTCGCCGTCGTTTGCGCAGTGACTAAGCATGTGCCCAGTAAATGAGTAGAAAAATCGGATAACGCCTCTAAGGTAGTGCCAATACACACACCTCCAGCCTTACCACGCCCACCAGCGTGAATTTGTGCCTTAGCTACCCAAGAATTTCCTTCAAATTTCTGCCCCAAGGCGCAAGCCTCTTGAGCAGAGGTGGCTGGCCCCCCTTGAGGTACAGGTATGCCATAATTGGTAAACAGCTGCTTAGCTTGAAATTCATGCAAAATCATATTTTGAATCTACTTAAATAGGATACTAATATTGTGTCCATAAAATAAATAATAGGCAAAACAATTTCATGCTTACCCTTTATCCTGATATTAAACCGTATATATGTCATACCTTAGCTGTTGACTCAATCCATCAACTCTATGTTGAGGAATGTGGTAACCCTAACGGGTTACCAGCACTTTTTCTTCATGGAGGACCTGGGGCGGGTTGTCATCCCCACCACCGCTGCTTTTTTGATCCGGATATTTATCGGATCATCCTTTTTGATCAGCGAGGTTGCGGTCGTTCTACTCCCCGAGGCGAGCTACAAGAAAACACTACCTCAGCCCTGCTGGCGGATATAGCCCAAATCCAAGATCACCTAGGCATTAAGCGCTGGTTGATTTTTGGTACCTCTTGGGGATCGGCGTTAGCGCTGCTTTACGCGGAAACTTATCCCGATCAGATCCTTGGCCTTATCTTACATGGTATTTTTCTGGCCCGAGCACAAGATACCCGCTGGTTTCTGCAAGAAGGTGCTCCTCAAATCTTCCCTGACGCCTGGGCCTGTTTAGTAAAAAATATTCCGCCTGAAAAACAAAACGACCTACTCACTGCTTTTGCTGATCTGCTGAGTGGCACTGATGAACTTGCCCAAATGGCTGCAGCTAAGGCTTTAGGTACCTGGAAATCTAGTTGCGCCGGGTTTACCTATGAGAAGGTAGTCCCCTACGATAACCAGACGGCCATATTGGCTCAGGCCCATATTCAAACCCACTACGCTAAGCACCATTATTTTATCGCACCTAACCAAATACTCGCCAATGCTCATCAATTAGCCACTATTCCTGGGGTAATTACCCATGGTCGCTACGATATGATCTGCCCTTTGCGCAACGCTTGGGAATTATATCAAGCTTGGCCAGTAGCTCAACTACACATTGTACCTGCTGCCGGCCATCGATCTAGCGATCTCGCCAATGCCGACGCTTTAGTTCGCGCCACTCAGATTATGGCCAGAGAACTTCAATAAATATTCCACTGATGATTGGATTACTACAACGAGTCACTCATGCTCAAGTTATGGTTGCTGAAAAAGTTATTGCTAAAATTGGCCCAGGGTTATTGGTCTTAGTAGGGATAGAACGGGAGGATGGGAACAATCAAGCCAACCGATTATTAGAACGTCTACTTAATTATCGTCTCTTTGCTGATACTAACGGGCGGATGAATCTTAGCTTAATTGACACTCAAGGCGGTTTACTACTGGTGCCTCAATTTACCTTAGCCGCTGATACCCAGAAAGGCGCTCGCCCTAGTTTTACCTCAGCAGCACCCCTAGAACTTAGTGAGTCACTATTCAATTATTTATTTACTCAAGCTACCGCTCTCTATCCTAAAGTAGCTGTGGGTCAGTTTGGTGCTCACATGCAAGTCAGCCTTACTAATGATGGCCCCGTCACCTTTACCTTACGAGTCCCACCCAATAAGAAGATTATCACTCCTTAAATAAATACGCGTTATTGCTTAAGCACTCAATAATAGAAACTATAGCCAACTTACCAAGCAAACTTTTCTGTAACTTTCATGATTTGAAGAGAAAAATAAACTAAGATTATGGGCGCGCTGATTGCTTAAATTCGATCAATAGGGAAAGCTAGAACTTCTTCAATATGTGTGCTTCCTAGGCGCAACATAAGCAACCGATCTATCCCAAGAGCTACCCCAGCACAATCAGGTAACCCTTGATCCAAAGCTGCAAGTAAATACTCATCTATGGGTACTTCTGCTAGCCCTAATTGTTTACGGCAAGCTAAATCAGCCTTAAAACGCTGGCACTGCTCACTAAAGTCTCTAAGCTCATGATAGCCATTTGCTAATTCCATACCTTTAACGTACACCTCAAAGCGCTCTGCTACCGGCACTGGGGATGATTTTGTAGCCGGGCGAATCTGAGCTAATTGCGCCTCAGCAATAGGATAATCATAAATAAAACAAGGACGCTCATGCCCAAGCTGAGGCTCAACAATAGTGGTCATTAAAAAATCCAAGTACATTTGCCGTTGAGATTCGCCAGCAGCTGTATAGATCTGAAGCCCATAGGATTGTGCAATTTGGCCTAGTAAGCAGGTGGTTACAGTAAAAACATCTAGTGCCAGATAGTGGAAGAAAACCTCCTGATAGGTTAGATATTCCCCTTCGGAGGTGGCTAATAGTAAGGTAAGAAGGGCATCAACTTCTTCCATAAGAGCAAGGTGATCAAAACCAAGTCGATACCACTCTAGCAGGCTAAACTCTGGATTATGCCGCTGCCCAGCTTCCCCGTTACGAAAAACCCGCGCAATTTGATAAATTGAGCCACTGCCTGCAGCCAAAAGACGTTTCATCCCATGCTCAGGAGAAGTGTGTAAAAAGAGCTGTTGGCCTTTGGGAAAACAAGGCCCCTGGTAAAAAGCAGTTAAGCTATGTAGGTGGGGCGCAGTTGCTGCAGCTGTTGAGAGTATCGGCGTTTCTACTTCCAGAACCCCACGTTCTGCAAAAAAAAGACGAATATCAGCGAGAATTTGTGCCCGAGCTACTAAAGTCTCCCTACTGGCCGTAGGCTGCCACTGAAACTCACCTATGTTAGCCATCCACTAGGCTATCTTAAATAAAATCTAGCTCTAATTAGCCTTTAGCCCGCTCCACATACTCGCCTGTACGGGTATCAATCTTGAGCATATCATCAACGTTAATAAACAAAGGAACCCGAATCACCGCTCCTGTTTCCACTGTAGCTGGTTTACTTCCACCCCCAGAGGTATCTCCACGAACACCTGGATCGGTTTCAATCACTTTAAGCGTCACAAAATTAGGCGGTGATACTGAAAGCGGTACCCCATTCCACAAAGTAACAGTACAACTATCTTGCTCTTTAAACCACTTAACTGCACTCTCAACAGCTGCCGCATCCACTGAGTACTGCTCATAGGTTTCTGGTGACATGAAATACCAAAACTCTCCATCGGAATACAGATATTGAAGCTGAGTTTCCATGACATCTGCACCTTCAAGGGTATCTCCAGATTTGAAAGTACGATCAATCACTCGACCTGTTTTCAAATTACGTAGCTTCACCCGATTAAAGGCTTGCCCCTTGCCTGGCTTAACAAATTCATTCTCTAGAATACTATAAGGATCTCCTTCCATCATTACCTTAAGGCCAGATTTAAACTCATTCGTACTATAGACTGCCATAATATCTTTCCTCAAAAAATTTCGGTTAAAATTAATTAGATTTTTGGACACAAAAAGCCATTATGATAACGCAACTTCTAGCTGCTCGGCAGAGACCCATCTGGCAAAGGGAGCTTGCTCGCGCAGTACGTAGCCTACAAGAATTATTAACTTTAATAGAATTAAACGATCATCCTGAAATTGCTAGCGAAACTACCCGCAAGCAATTTCCTCTTCGAGTACCTCATAGCTATATTGCCCGGATGCAAAAAGGTGATCCGAATGATCCCCTTTTCCGGCAAGTATTTCCTTTAATTGCCGAGGATCAGATATCGCCTAATTTTAGCCTAGATCCTGTAGGTGATTTAGCCGCTGTGCGCTCTTCTGGAGTTATCCAAAAATATACTGGTAGGGTACTGCTAGTTATCACTGGTGCCTGCGCTATTCATTGTCGTTATTGTTTTCGTCGCCATTTTCCTTATGTCGATCATAATCCGACTAAAGATCATTGGGAACAGACACTCAGCTATATTGCTCAGAACCCTAGTATTCGAGAGGTAATTCTCAGCGGTGGCGACCCCTTAACCCTCACTGATAACCGCTTAGCCTCGCTCGCTCAAGCTTTAGCTTGCATCCCTCACCTTAAACGTCTACGGATTCACACGCGCCTACCTATTGTGCTCCCAGAGCGAATAGATATTCATCTGCTCCAATGGCTTAAAGATACGCCACTACAAAAAGTAGTGGTTATTCACACTAATCACGCCAATGAGCTTGATAATACAGTAGAGGTAGCGCTTAATGCGTTGACTCAAGCAGGATGTAAGCTCTTTAATCAGGCGGTGCTATTACGAGGAATCAATGACAATATAGATACCTTATGTGATTTAAGTGAACGTCTATTTGATCTAGGCGTAATCCCCTATTATCTCCACGTATTAGATAAAGTCCAAGGCGCTGCTCACTTTGAAGTAGATATAGCCACTGCCCGGAATCTATATCAAGCACTGCGTACACGTTTACCTGGTTATTTAGTCCCCTTATTAGTACAGGAGCAAGCAGGTGCTCTCAGTAAGCTGCCTGTATAAGCAAAGCTAATCCCGGGCTGCTAATAGAATATATTGCCGTAAAGATTTACCTACATAAACTTGGGTGGGGCGAAAAATACGATTGTCAGAAAGCTGCTCCCGCCAATGGGCTAACCAACCTGCTGAACGGGAAATCGCAAATAGAGGAGTGAATTGATCCGCTGGGATTCCCAATTCCATATAAAGAATACCTGAGTAAAAATCTACATTTGGATAAATACCCTTATGGCCTAGCCGCTCCATCACTGCCTCTTCCAAAGCTAAGGCTGTCCCTAACAGCTGGCTAGGCTTACCTTCTCTTTTAGCTGATAGTTGAGTCATCAGTTTTTGTAAAATCCTAGCCCGAGGATCTTTAACTTTATAGACTCGATGACCAAATCCCCAAACTTTTTGCTTGCTAGCCAAGATTTCATCAAGCCATAGTTTTACGTTCTCAGGCCGGCCAATCTGGCGTAACATCTCTATCACGCGCTCATTAGCTCCGCCATGTAAAGGGCCTGATAAAGTACCAATAGCAGCGGCAATGACCGCATAAGGACTCGCTAAGGTAGAACCGGCCACTAAAGTGGCAAACGTAGAGGCATTAATTGTGTGCTCAGCATGTAATATCAAACAAGTGTCCATGATCTTCACCATTAACGGATCAGGATCTTTACCATGGAGCATGTATAGTAAATTCTGGGCAATAGATAGATCGGATCGAGGAGGAATAGGATCATAGCCATTACGGATATGTTCCCACATAGCCACTAAAGCTGGCATACGAGCAATAATCTTAACGGTCATATTATCAATATAATTAAGATCGGTGCAGGCTGCAGAGCCCGTTAAGCACTCATTGCCAGGATAAAACATACCAAGGGCAGCCACCCCTGCTTGTAACATTTCCATGGGAGATCCGTTACTAGGTAGCGCCGCCATTAGCGTTCGAATATTATATTTTACTCGATAATTCTGTCGTAGCTCCTGCGTAAACTCCTCCAAACGCTCGGCTGTGGGTAATTCCCCATCCAGTAGTAGCAGGGCTGTCTCTTCAAAAGTGCTATGTTCAGCTAGGTCTTCAATGGAATAACCGCGATAGGAAAGTATGCCTCGTTCACCATCTATATCCGAAATATTGGAACGGGTTGCGGGAACACCCTCAAGACCCGGTAAATAATCACTCATTATCAATCCCTATATTATAATCTGTCCTCGATACCGCTAGGTAAAACAGGTCGTTTCTAAAGCAAGCGCTATTATCTTATGCTACCGTTTCACCAGCGGCTTGGCGATCAGCATGGTATGAAGATCGCACCATAGGGCCACTTGCTACATGAGAAAATCCCATCGCTCGCGCTTTATCTCCCAGTACATTAAATTCAATTGGAGTCACAAAACGTTGCACCGGTAAATGATAAAGGCTAGGTTGTAAATACTGCCCTAAAGTCAGCATATTGCACCCATGTTCACGTAAATCTTTCATAACCTGTTCAACTTCCTCCAGCTCTTCCCCTAATCCCAGCATTAACCCTGATTTAGTGGGTACAGTTGGGTGTCCTCCTTTAAATTGCTCTAATAAACGCAGTGACCATAGATAATCCGCTCCCGGGCGAACCGCCTTATAGAGACGGGGTACTGTTTCTAAATTATGGTTAAAAATATCAGGAGGCGTGGTAATAAATGCCTGCAAAGCCCGATCCATACGTCCCCTAAAATCCGGCACCAAGACTTCAATCCGAGTACGGGGGGTTTGGATACGTAATGCTTGAATACAAGCTGCAAAATGAGCAGCACCACCATCCCGTAGGTCATCCCGATCAACAGAAGTTACTACTACATGGCGTAACCCCATTGATCGAACAGCCTGAGCTAAATGCTCTGGTTCTTCAGTATCAAGAGGGTTTGGGCGACCATGAGCTACATCACAAAAAGGACAACGACGGGTACAGATATCACCCATAATTAAAAAAGTAGCGGTACCATGCCCAAAACACTCTCCAAGATTAGGGCATGAGGCCTCCTCACATACGGTGTGTAAACGATGTTCCCGCAATAAAGCTTTAAGCCGAGATACCTCAGGGCTTATAGGGGCTTTAGCGCGAATCCAATGAGGTTTACGCTGGCGTTCCGTGGTCGGTTCAACTTTAATCGGAATCCGAGCCACTTTAGAAGCACCTTTTAAATCTCGAATATTCTGCTTTAATTCACCTGAAGGCGGCATTTTTTGCTTCATTGAGCTACCCTGCTTGCTGTCAGAGAAACGGACATTACTATACTAAACACTCTAATCGCTGCTTCAGATACCGAAAAAAAAGCGGCCAAATAGCCGCTAAGGAAACGGTAACCCCCAAGCTTCTTAAATCAATCACCTCCATCCCTGGATAACCGCATGGATTAATACGATAAAAAGGGGACAAATCCATAGCGACATTCAAACTTAATCCATGATAAGAGCAACCTCTTCGGACTCGCAATCCAATTGAAGCAATTTTTCTACTCAAAACATACACCCCAGGAGCATGAGCCTGACGCTTACCATAAATATGAAATGATTGCAATAAATCAATAACAGATAGCTCTAGAATATCTACTAATTGTCGTATACCTAAATTTCGGCGCCGTAAATCGATAAGCACATAAACAATCAGCTGTCCTAACCCGTGATAAGTAACTTGCCCACCACGATCACTATGTATAACCGGAATATCTCTAACATCCCGTAAATGGCTCTCCTTACCATTTAGCCCCAAAGTAAATACTGGCGGATGCTCCACTACCCATAATTCATCGGTCGTATCCTGATTACGATGGGTCGTAAAATCCTGCATTGCTCGCCATACAACATTATAATCCTGAAGATTAAGCTGCCTTATCTGCAGCGTATCGGTTGGCATTATAGCGCTTTTATTTCGAGCTTTAGTTTCCGTAAAGACCTGATCGCACTTGCTCTTTGTATTCTTGATAAAGTTTATCTACCTGCTGCCATATAACACCAGGAAATCCGCTCCCTACTTGAACATCATCAAGGCGAGTAACAGGTAGGATTTCCCGAGTAGAGCTAGTGAGCCAAATCTCATCAGCTTGGAGTAAATCCTTAGTAGAGATAATCCTTTCTTCACAAAGAATACCAGCCTCTGTTGCCAACTCCAGTACTAAATCACGGGTAATTCCAGATAACAAAGAAGAGTCTTCAACCGGGGTAACAAGCACGCCCTTTTGAACAATAAATATATTACTTGCTGCCCCCTCAGTAAGCTGCCCATCTCGTAGCAAGATGGCCTCTTGCGCCCCAGATTCAACAGCTTCTTGCCGTAATAGCACATTAGATAGCAAAGCAACAGATTTAATATGACAGTATTTCCAGCGGATATCCTCACGGAGGACAGCAGTTACCCCTTCTATACGCCATTTCTCTGGCACCGGCTTAATAGGGTTACTCATAGCAAAAATGGTTGGTTCAATTTTCTGTGGGAAAGCATGATCTCGAGGGGCAGATCCTCGGGTTATCTGTAAATAAACCGCTTGATCTAGCCCATTATTAAACCTAATTAGCTGCTGAAGAGTGCTTTGCCATTGACTTAGTGATAATGGATTTTTTAGCTTAATAGCCTGCAGACTATATTCAAGCCGTTGCAAATGGGGAATTAAACGAAAAAAATACTTTCCATAAACCGGAATGACTTCATAAACGCCATCGCCAAATAAAAAACCCCGATCTAATACTGAAATCTTTGCTTCCACTAGCGGCAAAAACTTGCCATTAAGATAAACTATACTCAAGGCGATTCTTTATTAAAAAAAGACAAAACCCAGTCATTCATCCGCTGCCACCACGATCCTTCTGGAATTGTAGTTAAAGCTATTAAAGGTTCTTTAAGCACGGCTTTTTCCCCAAGCTTAATGACTACAGCCCCTAATTTCGCCCCTTTAGCAATAGGCGCTGTAATAGGATCTTCTACTTGAATTGTTGATGACAATTCCTTCCATTGCCCTCGTGGCAGTGTCATCGAAAGATCATTTGCTAATCCCAGTGATAATTTCTTCTCTACTCCCTGCCAAACCCGTACATCGATTACAGGCGCTTTAGCCGTATAAAGGCCACGTGTATCATAAAAACGGAAGCCATAATTAAGTAAAGTCAACGCCTCATTCTCTCGAATATTAGGGCTTGCCGCACCCATGACTACAGAAATTAGCCGCATTCCATTTCGCTTAGCCGAAGAAACTAAACAATAACCCGCAGCTTTTGTATAACCTGTCTTAAGGCCATCAACGCTTGGGTCGCGTTTTAACAAAGTATCGCGATTATATTGATTAATATTGTTATAAGTAAATTTCTGCTCAGAATACCAAGGGTAATACTCTGGAAAGTCTTGAATAATAGCCCTAGCTAAAACAGCAATATCTCGAGCCGTCATATAATGATTTTGACTGGGCAGACCAGTGCTATTCTCAAAATGAGAATCTAACATACCTAATCGCTGAGCTTGCTGATTCATTAAAGCAACAAATACTTCTTCAGTACCCCCTATCTGCTCCGCTAAGGCTACACTAGCATCATTACCCGATTGAATAATCATTCCCTTTACTAGGATTTCTACCGGAACCCGAGTATTTACTTCAATAAAGGTCCGTGATCCTCCCGTGCGCCAAGCATTTTCACTAATTAAAACTTCATCCTCAAGGTGGATATTACCCCGTTTAAGCTCACTAAACACTACATAGGAAGTCATGAGTTTAGTGATACTAGCCGGCTCAATCCGACTGTTAGACTGGGACTCAACAAGTACCTGACCTGTTGTGAAATCCTCAAGAATATAGGTTTTAGCGCTAAGTGTAGGCGCGGATGGCGTAAGAAGGGATACCTGCCCTAAAGCAGGATTACCTACAAACAGCAATAGGATCCAACACCCAATAGAAAAATAACGATATGACTTCATCTGATTCTTTTAGAATATACGGAAAACATAGAGATAGAAGATAAATAATTCACTGCAATAGCATAGCGATAATTATTAGTTTAGTGAATAATCATATAATCCGAAAAACCTATACCTGCAAGATGCTTTGTAAGACTATCAAGATTCTCAGCATTTGATAATGGGCCTATACGCACCTGATAAAAAGATACTAGCTGCCGTGACACCGGATTTATTTTCACCGCTGTATCAACCATGGATTGTAATTGTTTTTGTAGTTGTTCAGCATTGCTACGATTCTGGAAAGAAGCCACTTGGATATAGAGATCTTTTTTCAAAGAAATATTTTTCTGATTGGAAATATCTTTTGGCTCAACAGCCCGTACTTCCACTAACCCCGTACCCGCTTTAACTAAATACAGCTTCTCAGCAGCGGCATAGGAGAGATCAATAATCCGATTAGACTTAAATGGCCCTCGATCGTTAATACGTACAATGACCTGACGCCCATTATTTAAATTAGTCACCATAACATAACAAGGCAAGGGTAAACTACGATGCGCTGCCGTCATAGCGTGCATATCATAAATCTCACCGCTAGATGTACGGCGGCCTTGGAACTCAGACCCATACCAAGAGGCAATGCCTGTTTCCTTATACCCTTGGCAATTGCGAAGAGTATAGTAGCGCTTACCATTTACTTCATAGGAAGGTGGATTTCCGTACTTACTAGGCGGCTCTGTTAAGGAAATAGAGTCTTTTGAATTAGGTGTACAGGAAGTATTAAACAGTGCCAGAAAAGAGAGAATCGGAACTGAAATTATTGGCTTCATGAGCTACGGCCCTTCAATTGTAATTTGATTGCTTCAGCTAGCTCATAGACCGCCATTGCATAAAGAGGACTGGGATTATAGCGCATAAGGGCGTAAAAGTTGCGAAACCCTATCAGAACTTGTGGACCTTCTACCTGCTCTAATGTAAATACAGACGCTAACATATTTTTAGAAACTGAAGCAGGAATCTGAATTCCCGCTTGGGCTAACTGTTGCAAAGGGATTGAAGGCTTAGATCCTTTATTAAGCCAACGTTGGTAATCCGTACCCTCAACCTTAACAAAGGTAGCTACCGGAGCATCGGCTTGCCAGTCCCCTTTTCGCTTTAAGAAATTAGCCACACTACCAATTGCATCTGTGGGATCTTGCCAAATATCTCGTCGACCATCTTTATCAAAATCTATAGCATAACTTCGAAAGCTATCGGGCATAAATTGAATCAATCCCATTGCCCCAGCATAAGATCCCGTAAAATAAAGGGGATCTTGTTTCTCTTCTCTAGCCAACAGTAAAAGCTCCATTAATTGCTGGCGAAAAAAACGACCGCGCGGAGGATACCGAAAAGCCAAGGTAGACAAAGAATCCATCACGCGATAACCGCCAGTATGGCCGCCATAACGGGATTCTACACCAATAATAGCCACAATTATCTCGGGAGCTACTCCAAATACCTTTTTCGCCTTAGTAAGGCTAGCTTGATTAGCCTTCCAAAAAGCAACTCCCCCTTGAATATGCTGAGGAGTCAAAAAGATACGACGGTACTCATGCCAAGGTTTACCCTTCTCTGCTGGCCGTGAAATTACTCGTAATATGTCTGGCTTTACTTCAACTTCTGCAAATAACTGATAAAGCTCAGTTTTATCAAAACCATATCGGGTAGTCATCTCATTAATAAAATTATCAACGCCAGGTAAATCAGCATTAGCAATAGTGATTACTGGTACACAGGCGAGCGATATCAAAAAAACAAATATTCTTCTCATTATTTATTCCACAATATTAGCTACTTGAGGATTAAACATACCGAAAGTGGTGAAGGAAGTAAGATTATTATTAAGTCTCACCACTGCTCCCTTGAAAGACGGAGAAATGATAGGCTTATTGCCTTTAGTTTCTAAAAAACAAGAAGCTAACATCTCCCTAGATGTTAATTAATACAATAGGATATAAAACATAATAACTTATAGATTATAACTCTAAAAAATAGAGTCCCCATAACCTAGTTTTTTAACCTAACAAAGAGTTACATTAAAATTTCAAATACCATAACATTAGGAGATACAGGAAAAAAACCATGACGTTAACAACAGCTGATGTTAAACATATCACCTATCTATCTCGTCTCGCTATTAATCCGGAAACCATACCTAACTACGTACAGGATTTAAGCGACATCCTAGATCTCGTAATACAAATGAATAGAGTTGATACCATCGGAATTGAGCCAATGGCTCATCCCTTAGAGACTAGCCAACGATTACGTCCCGATGAAATTACCGAAGTTAATCAGCGAGAGATTTTTCAATCTGGTGCTCCTGAAGTTGAAGCAGGCATTTATCTAGTCCCTAAAGTTATTGATTAAATAGGCCAATATAGCGCTGTGGAAAATACAATATATGCATCATAAATCTTTAACCGAATTAGCCAATGCCCTTAGATCTGGTGAGTTTTCAAGTGAGGAACTCACGCAGCATTATCTACAACGCATCAAACAATATGATAAGCACCTCAATAGCTTTATTACCGTATCCTCTGAAGAAGCCCTGAAACAAGCAAAAGCCGCCGATGCTATGCTGCAATCCGGTAAAGGCGGGCCTATAACCGGTATCCCTATAGCTCATAAGGATATTTTCTGCACTGCAGGCATTAAAACCAGCTGTGGCTCAAAAATGCTTGATAATTTTACGGCACCCTATGATGCTACGGTGGTAACTCGCTTCAAGACTGCTGGGGCAGTGATCCTTGGAAAAACAAATATGGATGAATTTGCTATGGGATCCAGTAATGAAACGAGTTTCTATGGTCCAGTAAAAAACCCTTGGGATCATGATCGAGTGCCGGGTGGATCCTCAGGAGGATCGGCAGCAGCAGTCGCCGCAAAACTTGCTCCAGTTGCTACCGGTACCGATACTGGCGGATCTATTCGCCAACCAGCAGCCTTATGTGGGATTACTGGGTTAAAGCCTACTTATGGCCGAGTTTCTCGTTATGGGATGATCGCTTTTGCTTCCAGTCTCGATCAAGCAGGGCCAATGGCCCACACTGCCGCAGATGTAGCCTTACTACTTAACACCATGGCAGGCTTTGACAAACAAGATTCCACTTCTGTAGAACAAACAGTTCCTGATTATACAGCCTTGCTTGAGAAGGATATAACGGGGATTAAGATCGGGCTACCCAAAGAGTATTTCAACGAAACGCTGTCCCCTAATATTGCTGCTGTCATTGAAAATGCCATTAAAGAATTTGAACACCTTGGCGCTCAGATCAGGGAAATTAGTCTACCCAATACTGCGCTGGCCGTTCCCACTTATTACGTAGTTGCCCCTGCAGAGTGCTCTTCCAATCTTTCCCGTTATGATGGTGCCCGCTTTGGTTATCGCTGTAAAAATCCTAAAGATATCCTAGATCTCTATTGTCGCTCTCGTGGTGAAGGCTTTGGATCTGAGGTTAAGCGCCGGATTCTAATAGGCACTTATGTGCTCTCAGCAGGCTACTATGATGCTTATTATCTCAAAGCCCAAAAATTACGCCGTCTTATCAGCAATGATTTTAAGCAAGCCTTTACAGAAGTGGATGTAATTATGAGTCCCACTTCACCAACGCCTGCTTTTCGGATTGGAGAAAAAGCCAATGATCCTGTTTCTATGTACTTAGCCGATATTTACACCATTGGTGTTAATCTGGCTGGACTGCCTGCGATTTCAATACCTACAGGATTTACCGATAAATTGCCTATAGGCTTACAAATTATTGGTAATTATTTCTGTGAAGCAAAGCTGCTTAATATGGCGCACCGCTATCAACAAATCACAGACTGGCACAATAAGACACCTGTAGGGTATTAAGTTTTAGCTCAATTAGCAGATATATAGCTATAGAAAAAGAACAGAAAAAGCTAAACAATTTAGCTGGCTACTCTAAATCTTTGGAAAATTAAATACATTTAACCTGTAAAGCAGCCCACTAAAAATCAAATGAGGAACTTGCAATGCTAACGTTTGAACAAGTAAAAATCGGTATTGTTGGTCTAGGTTATGTAGGGCTACCCCTAGCAGTAGAATTTGGAAAAAAACTCCCCACCCTAGGATTTGATATTAATTCAACCCGCATTGCCGAGTTAAAAAAGGGGCATGACCGTACATTGGAAGTAGAACCCGAGTTACTTGCCCAAGCCAATCAGCTGCAATATACTCACCACGTGCAAGATATGACTAATTGTAATGTTTATATAGTCACTGTCCCCACGCCCATTGATGAACATAAACGTCCTGATTTTCGCCCGTTGGAATCCGCAAGCCTTACCGTAGGCAGTGTACTTAAACCAGATGATATTATTATTTTTGAATCTACCGTCTATCCAGGAGCTACCGAAGAGGTTTGTGTTCCCATTCTAGAACACAAGTCAGGCCTAAAATACAATCAAGATTTTTTTGTCGGTTATAGCCCTGAGCGAATCAACCCAGGGGATAAACAACATCGGGTTACCTCTATCCGTAAAGTTACCTCAGCCTCCACAGCTGAAGCGGCGGCGTTAGTTGACCAACTCTATGCCAGTATTATCACCGCAGGAACCTATAAAGCTAGTAGTATCCGAGTGGCAGAAGCAGCAAAAGTTATCGAAAATACGCAGAGAGATGTCAATATTGCCCTGATTAACGAGTTAGCCATGCTGTTTAATCGCCTAGGTATTGATACTCAAGAAGTCTTAGAAGCAGCGGCTACCAAATGGAATTTTCTACCTTTTCGACCCGGCCTTGTAGGCGGTCATTGCATAGGGGTTGATCCTTATTATCTTACCCATAAAGCTCAAGCCATTGGCTATCTACCAGAGATGATCCTTGCTGGGCGCCGAGTTAATGATGGTATGGGTAGCTACGTCGCTAATCAAGTAGTAAAGCTTATGACTCAGCGTCGAATCCATGTAGTAGATAGCCGAATACTGATTCTAGGACTCACCTTTAAAGAAAATTGCCCTGATCTTCGCAATACCCGGGTAATCGATATCGTTACTGAACTAAAAAACTACCATGCTCAAATCGATGTTTATGATCCTTGGGTAGAGACTAAAGAGGCTCTAGAGGAATACGGGTTTCCACTAATCACTAACTTAAATAATGGCTATTACGATGCTATTATTATCGCTGTTGCCCATCAGCAGTTTACAAAATTAGGAATTGAAAATATACGCGCTTTAGGGAAGCCAGAGAGCATTCTTTACGATGTTAAGCATCTTCTACCTAGGAATGCGGTGGACGGTCGCCTCTAAATACTCAAAGAGAATAATAATACTCATTAAGCAAAGCAAATTCTAGGAAACGTTATAATGAAAATTATGGTAACTGGAAGCGCTGGTTTCATTGGTGCTGCCCTAACTAAGAAATTATTAAACCGAGGTGATGAAGTCATCGGGGTAGATAATCTTAATGACTATTATGACGTTAATCTTAAGATTGCTCGCCTTGCCCAATTTCAAAAACACCCAGCTTTTACTGAGGCGCGGATTGGTTTGGAGGATAGGAAATCACTCGATAATCTATTTGCTCAGCACCGACCCCAACGAGTAGTGAATTTAGCTGCCCAAGCTGGAGTCCGTTATTCATTAGAAAATCCCTACGCTTATGTAGATAGTAATCTCTACGGATTTATAAATATTTTAGAAAACTGCCGCCACCATCAGATAGAACATCTGGTATTTGCTTCAAGTAGCTCTGTTTACGGGGCTAACACTAAAATGCCCTACACAACCCATGATAACGTAGATCACCCTTTAAGCCTCTATGCTGCTTCGAAAAAAGCCAATGAGCTTATGGCTCATACCTATAGCCATCTTTATCAACTCTCCACAACTGGATTACGCTTTTTTACCGTCTATGGCCCTTGGGGACGGCCAGATATGGCGTTATTTAAATTTACCCGTAATATCCTCGCAGGCAAACCTATCGATGTCTATAATCACGGTCACCATCAACGAGATTTCACTTATATTGATGATATCGTCGAAGGGGTTATTCGTACACTAGATCGGCTGCCTATGCCTAATCCTAATTGGGATGGAATAAGCCCTGATCCGAGCACAAGCACTGCACCCTATCGAATCTACAATATTGGCAATCACCAACCTATACAGCTTCTTCAATTTATTAAAGCACTAGAGGGATGCCTTGGCTGCGAAGCAAAAAAGAATTTTCTACCTATGCAAGCAGGTGATGTACCAGCAACCTATGCCGATGTAGATGATTTAATGAAAGATACTGGGTTTCGTCCTAATACTCCCATTGAAGAGGGAATTATTCGATTCGTTATTTGGTATAAAGATTATTATAAGGTAACCAGTTAGCTATTAAGCATAAAGGCAATATGCCAGCTTTAGCTCCATGTGGGCCTCTACTCCCATTGGCGCAAAGGAGTCATCGCTTACGCCTGTTAAGCTATAACATTCAGGCGGGCGTTGTGACTACCAGCTATCATCACTATCTCACCCGTAGCTGGAAACACGTGATTCCAGATTTAAATTGCTATGAAACTATGAAAAATATTGCTCAAATGATATTTGATTTTGATATCGTTGGGCTACAAGAAGCTGATATTGGGAGCTTGCGAACTGGTTTTATTAATCAAGCAGGGTTATTAGCTAAGCTCTGCAATTTTCCTCATTGGCATCAGCAAGTGACTCGCCGCTTTGGTAATATTGCTCAACAAAGCAACGCTCTGCTAAGTAGAGTGCAACCAAATTATATCCGTACCTACAGACTACCAGGTTTAATTCCTGGCCGAGGCGCTATTTTAGCCCACTTTGGCAACCCCAATAATCCATTAATCGTGATTATAATGCATCTTGCTTTAGGTCGTCGCTCAAGAATTCAACAATTAGCCCTTATCAGTAAATTGATCTACAGGTATCCCTATGTCGTAGTGATGGGTGATTTGAACTGCCAGCCTAATAGCCCAGAACTCAGTGCTTTATTACGAGAAACAGGGCTAAAGCTATCCGCTGTTAAAACTGCAACCTATCCTAGCTGGCGACCAAAACGACATATTGATCATATTTTGGTAAGCCCTTCCCTAGAAGTCACGCAAACCTATACTTTAGAATATGCTATCTCTGATCATCTGCCAGTTGCTGCAGAAATTATGATCCCGGTAGAAATAGGATTATGGGATAATCAACCCTCTAACCTAGGTATCACAAACACCCCGATTTCCGATTCAAAATTTTTTAAACCACAGCTATAAAAACAGCTCTGGATCTAACCTATATATTTAGCATAAAATAGGTGTGTCTTTAGGATCATTGTCTTAGGAGTAGTCATTCGTGTCTAAAATATGCCAAGTAACGGGTAAACGCCCGATGAGCGGCAACAACGTCTCTCATGCTAACAATAAAACCCGACGACGGTTCTTACCCAACCTCCATACTCATCGACTTTGGGTGGAAAGTGAAAAACGCTGGATAAAACTTAGAATAAGCAGTAAAGGACTCCGAGTGATAGATAAACTTGGTATCGATCAGGTTCTGGTGGATATCCGAGCTCGTGGGGAAAAAATATAAGGTAAGGAGAAAAATTTATGCGTGATAAAATTAAGCTGGTATCTAGCGCAGGCACAGGCCATTATTACACAACAACAAAAAATAAACGTACCACACCAGAGAAATTAGAGAAGAAAAAATACGATCCCGTAGTGCGCCAGCATGTAATCTATAAAGAGGCTAAAATTAAATAACTATTAGTCGCTTGATTTTAATAAAAATCAATCTATCATAGCAATTACACCGCGCTCTCCCTATAGGGGGACGAAAATGAGGGTGGCAGGGGAATATCTAGTCTAAATTACTGCAGCGCTATTATTTAATCTAGTTTGTATTACTAATACCTATTTACCCAAAGGTTGCATTAGCCCAATGCTTACCGTATTTTATTAGGTTGTGTTTTCTCCTTATATTTATATATAGAGTTCCGATGAATTACGCCTATTCTAAATTAAGCTACAAGCACAACCCGTCAAAATTATAATTTTACCAGCTAACATTAGTAGCAAGATAACCCATAATGAATATAATACTGCCCCTATGAATCAGGATGTATTAGTACGTGCAGAACAACTTTACCGATATTACGGCGAGCATTGTGCTGTTAAGGACGTAAGTTTTGACGTTCGGCGAGGTGAGGTTCTTGGTTTACTTGGCCCTAATGGCGCTGGTAAATCAACAACAATGCAAATATTAACGGGTAATTTAGCACCAAGCTCCGGTCAAGTTTGGATTAATGGCATTGATTTACTTGATAAACCAAAGCAAGCCAAACATGGATTAGGCTATTTGCCTGAAGATCCTCCGCTTTATCGAGAGCTTGCGGTTAAAGAGTATCTTTCTCTCTGCGCTCGCCTTAATCGTATACCGCAAAACCAACAGGCTAGTGCAGTTGAAATGGTGATAGAACGCTGCGGTTTAAAGGATGTAACCTACCGTTTAATTGGTAATCTCTCTAAAGGATATCAGCAACGGGTGGGCATCGCCCAAGCAATCATTCATTCACCTGCTGTCATTATTCTAGATGAACCTACAGTAGGCTTAGATCCCATACAAATTCGGGAGATTCGGGATCTCATTCGCCAGCTAGCCCAAGAGCATAGTGTCATTCTTTCTACTCATATTCTGCCCGAAGTACAAGCCATTTGTGATCGAGTGCAGATTATCAACCAAGGCAAGCTAGTGCTCACGGATACTATTGTAGGTTTAAGTCAGCGCATGCAAACCACAAGTATTCTAATAAAGCTGGATAATCCTCCCACGAAAGAGATGCTAATGTCTCTAAAAGGTATAGATAGTATAGATATTGAAAGGGATGGGCGGATTCGTCTTTGTTACGGGCCTGAACAAGATCCAGTAGATGAACTAGTCTATAGGTCGGTTAATGAAGGCTGGCGTTTACGGGAACTTACCCCGGAACGGCATACGTTAGAAGAGATATTCGTTGCTATTACTCAGACTCAAGATTCGCAGGAGATTGTGAGCTAATGATTCTCACCTTAGCGCTACATGAGCTACGTCGCTTATTTCTCTCCCCCTTAGCTTGGGCCACTCTAGCAGTTACCCAGCTCTTACTTGGCTATATGTTCTTAACTCAAGTTGCCTATTTTGCACAGATTCAATCCCAATTAATGGGTCTTCCTGAAGCACCTGGGGTCACAGAGATTGTCGCTATCCCATTATTTCAAAATGCTGCTGTAGTTATGCTACTTATAGTTCCGCTCATGACAATGCGCCTAATAGCTGACGAAAGGCGCAGCCGCACCTTAACCTTATTATTTTCGGCTCCTCTCTCCATGACTGAGATTGTCCTAGGTAAATATTTAGGAACATTAATATTCTTTGTAATTATGACGATCCTGATTGCCTTAATGCCTCTTTCCCTGCTAGCTGGAGGATCTCTTGATTTAGGACTCTTAGCAGCAGGATTGCTTGGATTATGCTTACTACTTGCGAGCTTTACTGCAATTGGATTGTTTTTCTCTTCCCTAACTCAGCAGGCTACAGTAGCTGCTATAAGCACCTTTGGTATATTATTGCTACTTTGGATTATTGATTGGGTAGGTAGCAGTGGTGTTTTAAATCAAGGAAGTGAGCTGTTTACTTATCTCTCCCTGCTTCGGCACTACCAAGCTTTGCTAGAAGGCCAATTCAATAGTAGTGATATTGTTTATTATCTACTTATTGTGGTCGCTTTTCTAGCATTTAGTATCCGTCGGCTCGATGCTGACCGGCTACCCCATTGATATATAAGCATTAAAAAGTGAGGCGGGGCAGCATATGCGTGTTACTCGAAAAACCCATTGGTATATACGATTACAAAATCTTCTTTTTATTCTGTTGTTTTTAACAGCTATTGGTCTCATTGCTGTACTCAGCATGCGTTACAATTACCAAGCTGACTGGACAGCTAGCGGCCGTAATACCCTTTCCAAGGCGAGCCAAGTACTTTTGAAACAACTTGAAGGCCAAATTACCGTTATAAGCTTTGCTCAAGATCCTAACACTAAGGAGAAAATCACAAAGCTTATTAATCGCTATCAGCATTATAAGCCTGATCTAAAGCTTGAATTTATCAACCCAGAAACAGATCCCGATAAAGTTCGTGAGCTAGGAGTTAGGTTCCAAACAGAGCTTGTTATTAAAAAAGATGGGCGGCAGGAAAAACTGCAAGATTTATCTGAAAAAGATCTAACCAATGCCTTCAATCGGGTTGCTCGTAGTGAGAATGCTTGGGTTATTTTCCTTGAGGGGCATGGTGAACGAGATCCTCGCGGGAATGCTAACTTTGCTTTAGAGAATTTTACCAAGCAGCTAGAAACCAAGGGGTTTCATATTCAAACTCTAAATCTATCAGCTCAATCTCAGATTCCAAATAATCATAATCAAGTTTTAATTATAGCCAGCCCGCAGACCAATTTTCTGCCTGGGGAGGTAGATCTAATTCGTGACTATATTAAAAATGGGGGTCATTTACTTTGGCTTATTGATCCCGGCTCTCTGCATAATCTTGAGACCCTAGCAGAAGATCTTAGCATCAAGGTTCTACCTGGAGTAATTATTGACCCTAGCGCTCAAATTTTGCTTGGTCGCGGTAATGCTACCTTCGCTTTAGTTCCAAAATACGGGAACCATCCTATTACTGATTCTCTAACATCTATCACCTTATTTCCTCAGTCAGCTGCATTAGAGGTCATTAAAGGTAGTCAATGGCAGTCGGTACCTATATTAACCACACTATCTCGATCTTGGGTAGAGACCTCCGAGCTGGGAAAGAAAATTGAGTATGATAAGGAGCAGGATATATTAGGGCCACTTACTATTGGGTTAGCCTTAAACCGAGAACGATCTCTCTTGGAAAAAGAAGTCGCTGATAAAGACAAATCCAACCATCAAGGTAACAATCGGTCTAAAAATAATGATCAGCAGCGGGTAGTTATCATTGGTGACGGAGATTTCATTTCTAACAGCCATCTTGGCAATGGCTCCAATCTAGATTTGGGTCTTAGCCTTATCAACTGGCTAACTCATGAAGATCGTCTTATTACTGTTCCAGCACGAATACGCCCAGATACAACACTCCAGCTTTCGCCTGCCGCCTCATCAGCGATAGGCATCATATTTCTTTTTATCCTCCCCGCAGCGCTATTAGGGGCTGGAATATTGATCTGGTGGCGACGACGTCAACGTTAAGTTAAGTATTATTTTATTATGCATACGCGTACCTTACTTAATCTGGCTCTGACAGCTATTGTTATCGTCTTAGGGCTGGTATTTTTCTATGAGCCTGGCTCTAAGGCAGATTCGCCCCCGCTTACTTCAATAAGCTCCGATAAGATTGAAGCTATTCGGGTTATCCATAATGAATCACATGAGGAAATTCACTTAGAGCGCAAAGAAGGAAAATGGCTCCTTACTGCCCCTATCCACGGTCCAGCTAATATGTTAGTGGTTAAAACCCTGTTAGACGTGGCTAAAACTAAAAGCTATAGCCATTATCCTGTGCAAAACCTAGATCTAACTAAATTGGGTTTAAGTTCTCCTAAAAACCGTTTATACCTAAATGATTTGGCTATTGATTTTGGCGTAACTGCACCTCTAAACCAAAATCGCTATGTTTTACTAGCAGATACCGTCCACCTCATTGATAATACTGCTTTTCATACCATTACTTCAGCAGCTCCTAAATTTCTCGATCCAGCATTACTACCAGATCATCACCCTATTAGCAGACTGCAGATCCCTCAGGTTACCATCAGTAATGGTAATCCAAATGTCAACCCTAAAAACGTTATTACTCTATACCAAAAAGAAGGTCAATGGGTTGCTGAGGGTATAGGTATAGATAATCCACCCTCTAGTGAAACAATTGCTACCTTAATAAACGCATGGCAGCAGTATACAGTACAACAAATAGGCCTTAAAGGAGATAAAACAGTATTGGCTACTATCGAAATAGAACAAAAAGGGGCCTCTCCAATTCATCTTGATCTTCTTTCAGATTTGCCGCAATTAGTACTAGTGCGATCAGATTTCGGTGTTCAATATAATCTCCCCGCCCCTGCATGGAAAACGCTATTCGAGCTGCCGCAAGGCGATAGTGGTAACAATAAATTATCTAGTGATAATAAAAAATAAGCTATTATTAAATAAGCAGCTAAAGTGCCCGAACTACCAGAGGTTGAAACCACCCGTAGTGGCATCGAACCGCATATAGTAAAATACCAAATACGCACCATTCTAATTCGAGAGCCACGCTTACGCTGGACAGTTCCTGCGTTTTTACCTCAACGTTTAGTGGGTCAATATATCCTATCTGTACAGCGACGAGGTAAATATCTCCTATTAAATTGCTCTCAAGGCACTATTATTCTCCACTTAGGTATGTCTGGTAATTTACGTATTGTACCGACTAATACACCACCGAAAAGACATGATCACGTCGATATCATCTTAAATAATGATAATTGCTTACGCTTTCATGATCCTCGCCGTTTTGGGGCAATACTCTGGACCGAAGAAAATCCTTTATACCACCCATTACTAAAATCCTTAGGATTAGAACCTATGGATCCTTCATTTAATGGCTATTATCTATCCCAGAAATCTAATGGCAAGCGTAGTACAATCAAAACCTTTATTATGAATAATCAAATAGTGGTAGGAGTTGGAAACATTTATGCTAATGAAGCATTATTTCAAGCTAATATCCATCCTCAGCGAATAGTAAGCCAAATTAGCTTGGCCCGTTACCAGATTTTGGCTGAAGCTATTAAAACAATATTATCTAAAGCCATTCAAGCTGGTGGAACAACCTTACGAGATTTTTTAAATAGCGATGGTAATCCGGGTTATTTTTCCCACCAACTGAAAGTCTACGGTCGTGCAACCCATCCGTGCTTTATTTGTGGTAGCCCTATCCGCTTAGACCGTATTGGTCAACGATCAAGCTACTATTGTAGCCAATGTCAATATTAGAGCACCATGATTGTAAAGGCTCCCAGAATAAGCAAGATGCTACGGCCAACACCAATAGATCCGTATCCGGCAAGAAAATTTAACCACTATATACGAGAGGCTATAAAGAACTCTAAAATAGGCTCTTAGCCTAACTACTGGGAAATATTCAGCATCGATTCAATAGCCATCTTCTCGCAACAGTCGCCTAAATAGGGTATTCCTTTTATGATATAGTAAGATATTTTATATAAGCCTATTCTCTTTAATCGTACTATATTATTAACCTATAGGAACTCGTTTTTTAGCAACTGCAAAATTCAAGTAAGCGTAAAAAGTACACACTGATACTTAATCAATAAGTCCAGCATTATTTTAAAAATACAAACTTATGAAATTACCTAAAAGTTTTATTATTATTGTCCTTTTAATTATATTGATTAATTTTATTGGTTGGCTAACTAAGCCTGATCACTATAAATCTACTCAAAAATACTATGGCTCCCTCTTATCTGCTCAGCCTTATACTTAATTAAAAAAAAATACCAACCCTTTAGTGGATAATAAAATAACCTGCTAACTAAAGGTAATCTATGGAGGAACAGCGCCGCCAGAGTTAGGAGGCCCCGGCATTTTTGGCATTTGAGGTGCTCTGGGTGCCATCTGTACACCTCCAGGATTGTTAGTGCCAGTATTATGAAATAATATGGACATACGCTGCATATAAAAGGTAATTAAATCAGATTTTGCTACTAGTATTCTTGATGGATCAAATAACCCAGCTTGTAACGTATGAACCCCGCGATCTATATCTGTTAATGGATATCTAAGACGATTCTGCGGCTTACTTACCGCTCTCCCATCTAATAAAAGCTGGAGCGTATAGCCAGAATCAGCTTCAGGGGGCGGTTGCACCTGAAGTACTACCTCTACATTACCCCTATTCTCTCTTATAGTAACTTCGTTATGAGGAGTCACAATACTAACCCGATAAGAAGGTACGGCTTGAGGTGGTAAGGGCGGCGTTTCTTCATGAGCAGCTTTGTCTTTATCTTTAGGTTGTAATGGGGCATAGACCCGAGGTAATCTTAACTCCGTTTCTATAGCACCTCTTTTTGGTTGATCGGAATATTCAACTGTTCCATCTGGATGGGTATACTTATAGATATCCCCTGTTGTAACAAGCGATATCAAACTAAGTAAAAGAAAAATTATAGGCATAAAACCTTTCTTTACTTATGGCTTACCCTAATATCTGTGTTGCAACATAAAATATGTTAAGAACAAGTTTTTTATGGCAATACTCATAAAAAAGGGGCCGAACATAAGCCCCTATGTGTAGCCGAAAAAAACTAACTCACCTAATATCTATAGGATAAAAAGATTAAAAAGAAATCTACGCGCGATCAATTTTATAAAAATTTTTATGATTACCTAGTTAATCCATCTTATGCTTGAGCTCAACGCTCTTATCCTTAACCGAGTCATAGGCTTCGCCTGTCCGGTGCTTAATTTTTTCACCTAAACATTTAATAGTACCATCTGTGCATTTTGCCTCTTCTGCACGGTCAGCTGCTTGTTCAGCCGCTCTTTTTGTATCCTTTATTTTCGCTTCAGCTTTTTCAGCAACGGTTTCTTCTGCAGATACAGAAAATGATGCCAAAGAAAATGATACTAACGCAGCTAATGCTATTGATAAATACGGTAATTTCATTATTATTTCCTCCTTTTTTAAGTAAGTATTGTCTACTAAAAACTAGAGCTATTCAAGCTAAAGACGTTACATAAAAACCATATTAATAGCTTAATAGTAAAACCTTAACCGTTAACTACTATAATACATATCAAATTCAATAGGGTGCGTCGTCATTCGCAGGCGAGTCACATCTTCCATCTTGAGTGAGATATAAGCATCAATAGCATCATTCGTAAATACTTCTCCTTCCTTGAGGAATCCCCGATCTCGATCTAGCGCTTCCAAAGCGTGCTCAAGAGATAAACAAACCGTAGGAATATCCTTCATCTCTTCTGGGGGTAAGTCATAAAGATTTTTGTCCATAGGATCCCCAGGATGGATTTGATTTTGAATACCATCAAGTCCGGCCATAAGCATAGCAGCAAAGGCAAAATAAGGATTAGCAGTTGCGTCAGGAAATCGAACCTCAATACGTCGCGCTTTGGGGCTGGTAACATAGGGTATCCGAATTGAGGCGGATCGATTGCGGGCCGAATAAGCTAATAATACTGGTGCTTCAAAACCAGGTACTAAGCGTTTATACGAGTTAGTTGAAGCATTGGTAAAAGCATTTAACGCTCGGGCATGCTTAATAATACCCCCTATGTAGTACAAAGCAATTTCAGATAAACCACCATACTTACTCCCAGAGAAAAGATTTTCCCCATTTTTCTCTAAAGATTGATGGACATGCATACCACTACCATTATCTCCTACTAAAGGCTTAGGCATAAAAGTAGCCGTTTTACCAAAAGAGTGGGCTACATTTAACACAACGTATTTTAGAATCTGTAATTCATCCGCTCGGCGTACAAGCGTATTAAACTGAGTTCCAATCTCACATTGTCCCGCTGTAGCTGATTCGTGATGATGTACTTCTACAGGTAAACCCATTTGCTCCATAATAAGGCACATAGTAGAGCGAAGATCCTGTAAGGAATCTACCGGAGGTACTGGAAAATAACCCCCTTTAATGCTAGGCCGATGCCCAATATTTCCCCTCTCATAAACCCGTTGAGAATTCCAGTGGGATTCTTCAGCGTCAATCTTATAAAAAGCCCCAGACATATCAACGCCCCAACGGACATCATCTAATACAAAAAACTCAGGCTCTGGGCCAAAGTAAGCAGTATCTGCAATACCGGTAGATTTCAAATAAATTTCAGCTCGCTTTGCAATAGAGCGAGGATCACGGCTATAGCCTTGGAGAGTAGCGGGCTCCATAATATCGCAGCGTAACACTAAGGTTTTATCTTCCATAAAAGGATCAATAACCGCTGTCTCAGGATCTGGCATTAAAATCATATCTGAATCATGAACTACCCTCCACCCCGCAATAGAGGAACCATCAAACATCTTACCGTCCCTAAATATTTCCTTATCTAATCTATAAGCAGGCGTAGAGAGATGCTGTTCTTTCCCTCTAGTATCCGTAAAGCGGAAATCAACAAATTTTACCTCCTCTTCTTTAATCATTTTTAAAATATCATCAATGGCCATCAAGATCTCTCCAGCTTCTAGAGCAATTTATTCGAAATATTCTATGATCAAAACTTATGTAGTTAGTTTATTCACCTCTAAACGTATCCGTACTTCTCGACCCCATTCAGTAGCTTCAAGCACATGATGGCCATTAATCCGACACCAAGCAGGGATATCGTTTAACACTCCAGGATCGGTACAGATGACTTCCAGTATATCCCCTGGCATTAGCTCGCTCACTTTCTGCTGAGTTCGGATGACAGGTAGCGGGCATAGTAAATTCCGTGCATCTAAAGTATGCATAATAGGGAAAATTTAAACGTACCACTCTTGGGGTATAGATTCACTAGCAAGAGGGGTGACTTCCAGCATCCGCACTGCTTTATTTGGATGGGCTACAGTTATCTGCACTTGTAATGCTTCCCGTCCTTGACTAAAGCGTGCTACTAATTGACTGGCTAAGATAAGATCCTCCTCTTTTGGATCTCCATCAATTAATGCTAGTGGGCCGCTATGACTGAGAGTTCGCAAATGAATAAACTCTTTAGCGTATCCCTCCAGATAATTACTCTCCCCCTCATCACGAGCGATAATAAGTTTAAAATGAGGCTGTGGTCGAAGGTGCCGCCCCACCTTAAGCAACATAATATCATCCAAATCGTAGTCCCGAGTATGACGTGCTCGCCATAAATCATTCAGCTTAGCTGTATAACTAGCATCTGTTAGAAAACAACAGCCTCCCGCAGGTTGCGCGTAGTTTTCAATTCCAAAATACGCAGCAAGCGCCATTTGTGGTTTACGCGAACGACCGCTAAAATCATAAAGTTTATCCCGGTTAACCCATCCTTCACGTTCTGGAACAGTAGGAGATAAATTTCTAGCACAAAGCGGCCGTAATAATAAATCACCTGCACCAGACTCTTGGGTTACAATTTTCATGGTATCTGATCGCTGTGATTTAGGCCGCTGACCTACAACCTCACCCGTTACGATAAAATCAAAATTTTGCTCTCTCATCCACGTCAGCGCTTTAGCTACCATGAAAGATTTACAATCCAAACAAGGATTAAGGTTAGCCCCGTAGCCATGTTTTGGATTGAGAACTACTTTTTTATATTCAGTAATCACATCAACTATATGCAGCTTAATACCTAGTTGCTCGGCCACCCATAATGCATTATTACGCTTAGTTCGGCTTTTATCTTTATTACGAATAGCGTGTGTATGCCCTTCCACACAAAACCCAGTGAAAAAATTGATTCCTTCTATATGGATACCTTGCGCCAGCATAACCTTAGCAGCAAGCATGGAATCCAATCCTCCTGAAATCAGGGCTACGGCTTTACGCTGTTTCTTCATAATTTTTCTGCATCATCTACTAAAGAATAATTAGATCTGCCTGATTTACATAATGATTTATAAATTACTTTAGCCTCAGTCTATCCGACTAATTTACAAGTAAAACGTCGATGTTCGATGGCAGGAAAATTACGGCGAGTATTATGCAATCGATCAGAATCCAATTCAGCGGTGATCACCCCAGAGCCTCGAGGAAGTCGGGCTAATACCACACCCCAAGGATCAACAATCATGCTATCTCCATAAGTTGTACGCCCACTAATATGAAAGCCACCTTGACCCGCAGCCACAACATAGCAGAGATTTTCAATAGCACGTGCTCGTACTAAAGGCTCCCAATGCGCCTTACCTGTAATTGCAGTAAACGCTGACGGTAAAACTAGAACTTCCATTCCTTGCTCCACTAAAGCGCGAAACAGCTCCGGAAAACGTAAATCATAGCAGATTGCAAGCCCTATCTGCCCAAAAGGAGTATCAGCAACTACTATATTTTGCCCAGGCTCTATAGTTAAAGATTCGCAGTATCTTTCCTCTCCCCCAGGAAGAACAACATCAAATAAATGAAATTTATCATAACGGGCTACACACTTGCCATTGGCATCAAAAAGCAAACATGCAGCACGAACCTTACTCGTTGCAATAGCCCGTAATGGAATAGTACCACCTACCAACCAAAGTTTATTTCTTGCTGCTTGCTGCGCTAAAAAACTCTGAAGAGGGCCAGTACCTTCCTCTTCTACAATACTTAGCAAAGATCCATCTTTTTCTCCCATTAAAGCAAAATTTTCTGGAAGTACAACTAAATTCGCTCCTTCAGCAGCCGCTTGAGTGATAAGCCGTTCTGCCTCTAATAAATTAGCCCCTACATTAGGGCCAGATGCCATTTGAATAGCGGCAACAATACTCACGCAGCCTCCCCTATTCTCTTAATTTTATGTGTATATAAAGACATAATTTTTGCTTTATATCCCAATCTTTTTAAATTCACTGCTTTGCCGGTTTAGGTAAAGAACCTGAGACCTGATAATAATAAGCCATCAACTGTCCAAACTGAGCTCCAAATATCTTATCGATTAATTTATCAGTTAGCATTAGAATAGTACCCACACCTAGACCTATAGGCCCACCAACCATCGAACCAACTAAAGGTAGGCTCGGAGCTACCCTTATAGTTTGCTTAGAATTATAATTTTGAGATCCAAAACCGATCTTTCCATTTGCTCGAACCTGAGCCATCGGGCCTTCTATAATAAATTTGTTAAAATAAAGATCCCCTTGGTTAAAAGATAAACCGCCTTCAATCTGATCGAAAGGAAGACCTTCACCAAAAACATCGCTAAAATCTAGTGGTAATCGCCGGTGAAAAGCCGAAACGTTCAATATATTAGGCGATTGGCCTGGCCCAGACTCTACACTTAGCAGACGCCCTTTACCTACTTTCAGCTGCACAGTACCATTTAACCGTTCAGAGGATAGCTCAGAGGTTAGTGATGTAGGCGAACCCGGCCAATCAGCCGCAACATCAATTTCCGTTTCCCCGCCAATAATATTGGCTCGGTAGCCAAAACTCGTCAATAATTGCCCAAGCTCTGGGCTATATACTTTAAACTCTAAAGAAGAGCGCTGAGTTCTTCCATTAAGTATCCAATCTCCACTAGCTTTAATCTGTGCAGCTGCCGATATAATTTCCAATTGCCTTAAATATAACCCTCCTTCATAGGTACTGGTATGGGCCTGTACTAAACCTAAATTATAGTCATCATACCAGCATTGGCGGCATACCAGATCAATAGAAGGCCATTGATTAGGATCGCTATCCTGATTAAGAGCAGGTTGCAAATTAGAGTCCGTACCTAGGCGCTCATTAGATGATGATTTTGGACGTAAGCGTAAATAATCCAAATTTATTGCTAAAGGCTGATTTGATCCAGTATCAGGTATAGTTATAACTCCCCTCAAATTAGGAGCAGTAACCTGAGCCTGCCAGTGGTGAGCCAAGGATCTATTTGCCTTTATGATGATCTTCTTAAAATGCCACCCAAATAGCTCAGCCTGATCTGCCTGTAGAATAATAGCCTTGAGCTTATTTCCCATAGAACCTGCCTGAGCAACTTTTATTAGCACTTGCTGCCAAGCATCTACCAAAAGATTAGGCAATACGCCTACAAGCTGAACGCCTTGATCAGGCAGTAGAGGGGGATCTCCGCCAACCCGTATCTCCCCTCTTATGGGATCAAGCAGCTCTCCATCTTCAGCTTCAAATATCCCCTGCAGCTTTTCTCCATAGGCTATTTCAAATCTTCTTTTATCTTCAATAGGCTCATAAATCTCTAAAAATAGCTTTTGTACCTGATCAGCCGGCTTTTCCAGCGGTGGGGGTAACGTTACTTTAATCCCCTTTAAATCAGAGCTCACCTGCGCCATCGTAACCGCAAATTTTTTACCATTCTGTAATATCATTTTTGTAGTAAAATTAGCGCTGCCTTGTAACCAAGGTGACCAAGATGAAAACCATTTTTTTGCTAGCGCTTGCGCTTCCATACGGCCACTAAGACTTAGCTCAACCCTACCATCGCTCCCAGATTTTCCAGGCAAACTGGAAAGATCTGCTTTAACTGGCCGGCCAAGAAGCTGACCAGTCAAGTTTTTTGAGACTAGTTTTTTCTCAGTAAAGTGTAATCCACCCCGAATTGCTGTAAATTCTAAGCGAAGATTTTCTAGCTGACGTAAATAAGCATCAGTAAAAACCAATTCTCCATCTACCTTAGGATGTCTTGCATCCCCTCTTATAGCTAATCCTAGGCTTAAATTTATATGGGTATTCCCATGCACTTCTACGCGTTCAATAAACCCACCATATTCTTCCTTTAAAGGACTTTGCTGGATAAAATCACGGACATCCCTTGAATCTCCTAGAGCTTGGCCTACCGCCTTTAAAGGGACAACGTTCCCACTTAGATCAGTAATCTCCGCAGTAATGCCCATTATGTTGGCATTAAATAACTTACCTCTAGCTACATTAACGATAATCTTTTGACCATCACTATGAAAATGGCCATCTATCTGCTTAAACACCGGCCACTGATCACTATAATGTAACGTCACCCCAGATAAATCTAAATCTGCTGTAAATTGCCCCTGAGTTCTATCGGAAGAAAAATAATCTACAGGCCCTTGAAATAGAAGACTGCCTGTTTTTATCTGGCCACTAAGAAATGCCTGATCCAGCCACTGCACTAAGTGAGGCTTCATGATACTTGCCGGAAGATACTTAGATAAAGTAGTTAGATTCATCTCTTGTAGTATCAAAGATAGATCTAAATAAGGGGTATTTTCCCCTGAACCTTTATTAAGCTGTAACGATCCAGCTAAGGCTAAATCTTGATTTTGCAGCTGAATATTATCTCCTAAGATCTGCCAACCCCCGTTCTTTAGCCGCCAAATCACTTTCCCTTGAAAAGTATTCAACGCTACGGGTTGCTCTAAATAATTACTGAACAATCGAGCATTATGACTATCCATATGCAACTGTCCTGAACCACCTGCCAGCTGCAGCTTAAACGATAAGCCTTGACAACCTAACCAATGCTGCCAAGGCTGAGTCCCAAAATTCTCTGCCGTAGCAAAAATCTCCCAATCTTTTGCTTGTGTCTCTCCAAACGGTAGAATTATTTTGATATCCCGTAGATCTCCTGCTGGTTGAATTTTTGCTAGTAATAAGCTTAATCGAGAATCTGTCTGGGCACCCAGTTGGTATATAGGAATAATATCTTGGAGACGTAGAAATTTAAACTGACCCTGTAACTTCAGGATTGGATCTTTTTCTACCTTAATTTGCAATGAGGTCGGTGGCCAAGCTTGATTACCTCGGATTACTGAAAGGCGAGGGACTGTAATCGACCATCCTTTTGTGAGCTGCTGGTAATGAGCAACGCCTGTCAACTGCTGAAAAGAGATTTTATTAGCAATACCAACAGCTTGACTATTTCCAGAAATACCTAGCTCCTTCCAGTCAAACTTAACTAACGATTGACGCAAAGCAGCTTTATCCCAACGTAGTGTTAACTCCAAATCACCCGTACCTCGAGTAAAATGTAGTCCATTAAAGAAGCTATAGGCTTGCCATGGTTCCAATTGTAAGCCTTCCCCTTTAACATATAGGAGGCCACTTTTAGGATCTTGGATCTCTTTACCATCGAATTTTGCTTTGATCTTAATTCTCTTACCAAGCCCCTTAGATAAGATTGCTGATCCTTCAATTCGATAAATATCTTCGTTATTAACCAAACGCAGGCTCTCTATCTTTAGACCCATAGGCTTTCCCTCTAAGCCTAGAGCGTTCCAGAGAATAATAATATCTACTAAAGCTAATTGATCAAATTTAGATAACCACCAAGGGGGATAAGAATGATGGGAGCAAGGGGTGTTCAAGTTCTGCAAACCAAGGATACGAAAACATCCTTCTGGTTTTTGTTCTATTATAAGCTGCCCTCCGGTGATAATAACGTGCTGTGATTTATCCTTAGCAGCAGATCCGGCAGCAAAGGAAATTTCTTTAAACGCTAGTAGCTGCCGTCTTGTTTTTAAATCTGTTATACGTATATTTGTTAATTTTAATTGAGGTCTAAATCCCTCCCATCGTAGATCAATAGCATCAATATGGGCTTCTTGGTTTAGAAAAGTGCTCAACCAGCGGGATGCCATCACTGGGTTATTGTCTATGACTGCCCATAGTGCGCCTCCCGCAAGTAGGATACAACCGGTTAATATCCCTAAAATTATAAAAAAATAGCGGCGGCAAATAGAGACCATAGACATGATGCCTGACAATAATGATTAAATGGTTACATCATTACAACATCAAATTGCTCTCGCATATAGAGTAATTCAGGCTGAAATTTTATAGGCTTACCTATAAAGGCTTCTAGCTCAGCAACATGGGTCGATTCCTCATCCATTAACCGATCCACTATTTCTTGAGCAGCAATCACTAAATACCGGCTAGCTTCAAACTGCTTGGCTTCACGTAAAACCTCCCGCAGGATTTCATAACATACGGTTTCTACAGTCTTCACCGTACCTCTGCCACTGCAAGTAGGGCAAGGCTCACAAAGTATCTGCTCTAGGCTTTCGCGAGTACGTTTGCGGGTCATTTCCACTAACCCCAAAGAGGAGACCTCACTAATATACGTTTTAGCATGATCCTTTTCTAATCCATGTTCCAACGCGCGTAATACCTGCCGCTTATGATCCTCTTCCTCCATATCAATAAAGTCAATAATGATAATACCCCCAAGATTACGTAACCTCAGCTGCCTACAGATAGCCTGTACTGCCTCCAAATTAGTTTTAAAAATAGTCTCCTCCAGATTACGATGACCTACAAAAGCCCCTGTATTAACATCAATTGTGGCCATCGCCTCTGTTTGATCGATAATCAAATAGCCACCGGATTTAAGCTGTACCTTCCGGCTTAAAGATTTTTGAATTTCATCCTCAATACCATAGAGATCAAAAATAGGCCGCTCCCCTTGATAGTGCTCAATAGTGGTAAAAAGATCTGAGATAAAACGATTAGAGAAATCAACTAACTTGAAATAAGTCTCACGAGAATCAACGCGAACTCGCTCTACCTTTTCACGCACAAGATCACGCATGGTTCGTATTACTAAAGAAAGATCTTCATGAATAATACTGCCTGCTTTAGTCATTCGAGCGCGCTCTTTAATAAGATGCCAAAGCTTACGCAGAAACTCTATATCCGCACGAAGATCGGCTTCAACTGCCCCTTCCGCTACCGTGCGAATGATATAACCTCCTTGATCATCTTCAGGCCATATAGAAGCTAATAAATCTTTGAGCCGTTGGCGATCCGCCTCATTATCAATTTTTAATGAAACTCCAACACCAGACATTTCTGGCATATAAACTAAATAACGGGAAGCTATAGAAATCTGGGTAGTTAATCGCGCCCCCTTAGCCCCAATTGGATCCTTGATCACTTGCACTAATACTTCCTGCCCTTCTGTGAGCAGAGAGGTAATAGTAGGAGGTACTTCCGCTCCCATTTTGCTCTCTAAATTTCCTAGCTGGCCAGTAGGCAATCGAATATCAGAAGCATGGAGAAAAGCAGCTCGATCCAAACCTATATCTACAAAAGCGGCTTGCATACCAGGTAACACCCGGCTTACTCGCCCTTTATAAATATTGCCCACCAAACCTCGACGACTACCGCGTTCAATATATAATTCCTGCATTATTCCATTTTCAACTACAGCAACCCGAGTCTCATTGGGCATGACATTGATGAGGATTTCCTCACTCACCAGTCATTCCATTTTTTTTTAGCAGACTTTGAAGTAATTCTCCTGTTTCATATAAAGGTAGCCCCATTACCCCGGAATAGCTGCCCTTAAGATCAGAAATAAATAAAGCAGCTCGGTCTTGGATCTCATAAGCCCCTGCCTTATCAATCCCTTCACCAGAGGCAAGATATTGCTGGCGTTCAGTTTCAGTCAGCTGCTTAAAAGTTACAGTACTCATACTTAATCGATATTGCTCTCTATCATCAACTAAAGCGACAGCGGTCATCACCTGATAACTACGGCCAGAAAGCCGTGCCAAGATAAGATCAGCATGGGCTGAATCTTCAGGTTTACCTAGAATTTCACCTTCTACCACAACAGTAGTATCAGCCCCCAAAACAGGTAAGCGATCTATAGGCAGCTGCTGCGTCCAACCTGCCCTAGCTTTAGCCAAAGCTAGCTGGCAAACATAATGGGCAGGGCCCTCGTTTAGTATAGGGCATTCATTGACCTTAATATTGAGGACTCTAAATTTAACCCCGATCTGAGCCAACAAAACCTGCCGCTGTAGCGAAGAAGAAGCAAGGGCAATAAAAGGAAAAATACAACAAAAGGGTTTATTATTCTTCAATATTTAAAACTTAAATACTTTTAGATTACTAAATGGGCATTAGTAATCTGTTTATGAGTAAAAAATTTATAGCTGCCATCAGGAAATATGAAATTAGCTTCCCCGATGATATGGATGATAGCTAAGCAGGCTAAAAGCACGATAAATCTGTTCTGCTAATATTACGCGTACTAAATTATGGGGTAAAGTAAGGGCAGATAATGACCATTTACGTGTAGCCCGCTCCAAACAAGCTGGCGCTAATCCATCAGGACCGCCGATTAATAACGCTATATTCTGCCCTTCACCCATCCATACTTGAAAGTATTTAGCCACCGTATCTGTCGTCCAAGCCTCTCCTCGCTGATCGCACGCAATTATTTTACTATTAGCAGGAATAGCCTCTAGCAAGCGATCGCTCTCTTCTTGCTGCCATTTGATTAAATTCCCGCTCTTGCCACGTCTAGCAGTAGCAGTTTCTACTAGATGAAGAGAGCAGTGCTGAGGCAAGCGGCGGGCATAATGATGATAGCCTTCAGCAACCCAATGTGGCATACGGTGGCCTACTGCTATCATATAAATACGCATGCTAGTTATTATTTTTAGCTATCTGAAGATGGGGCGCATTCCAGAGTTTTTCCAAATTATAAAAAGCGCGTACTTGGGGCAGCATAATATGGGTCACTACATCCCCCATATCCACCAATATCCACTCTCCATGCAACTCGCCTTCTACCCCTAAAGGGCGATATCCCGCTGCCTTACATTGTTCAATAACCTCATTAGCTAAAGCCTTAACTTGACGATTAGAAGTGCCGCTGGTAATTACCATATAATCCGTCATATCCGTTAAATTACCCACATCTAAGATCTGAATATCTTGGCCTTTTATAGATTCTAAAGCTGAAATAATTATTTCTTTAACATGATTTACTGCAGACATTATTTCTCCAATATAACAGAGGAAGAATACAACCCGCTTGTTTGAATATAATTCCAAACTGCATCGGGCAGGAGATAGCGCACGCTTTGTCCTGCCTTTAATAAAACTCGAATCTGAGTAGCTGATATGCCAAGCTGAGTAGTTTCCATCGGTAAAATACAACCTATAGATTGCGCTTTTAGCTGTTTTGGGTTAGAAATTTTCCTTTCATCTAAAAGATCTTTTAACACCCCTTGTTGAGGAAGGATCTCACCGGGGCGCTTTATCACTAATAAATGTGCTAACTCAATCAATTCCAGCCACCGATACCATTTAGGAAGTCCTAAAAAAGCATCTGTACCTAATATTAAGCATAGAGGTGCCTGTCCTTTTTCTGCTCTTAGAGAAATTAAGGTATCCACCATATAGGATGGGCCTGAACGATAAAACTCACGATCATCAACCTTAAACCTAGACTCTCCAGCGATCCCTAGCTGTAACATAGCTAAACGCTGCTCAGGGTCGGCAACTGGCAGCGGGCGGTGAGGAGGACACCGACAAGGAATAAACCGTATTTCAGCTAAAAATAGCCGTTCAAGTAACTCTAAAGCAGGACGTAAATGGCCAAAATGGACAGGATCAAAAGTACCTCCAAAGATACCAATAGGCACCGTAGAATTACTAGATTTAGAGGCCAGCCTTTTTAAACTCAAAACCAGAAAATCTTATTGCCTGATATGGCCATCCCCAAGCACAATCCACTTCTGTGAGGTCAATCCTTCAAGGCCAACAGGTCCTCGAGCATGAAGTTTATCAGTAGAAATACCAATTTCAGCCCCTAGGCCATATTCAAAACCATCCGCAAAGCGGGTTGATGCGTTTACCATAACGGAACTGGAGTCTACCTCGATCAGAAAACGCTTAGCCCGTGTTAAATCCTCAGTTACAATAGTATCAGTATGATGGGAGCCATAATGGGTAATATGGGCAATTGCCTCATCAAGACCAGACACTATTCGGATAGCTAAAATGGGCGCTAAATATTCAGTGTACCAATCCTCTTCAATTGCAGATTTAACGCCAAGCAGCAAATTTTGTGTCTCCAAGCAGCCTCGTAATTCTACCCCATCTGCTTGATAGTGTTTTCCTAATATCGGAAGTATTTCAGGGGCAATTCCACGAGCAACTAACAAAGTCTCCATCGCATTACAAACCCCATAGCGCTGGCATTTAGCGTTCACCGCTACTGCCACTGCCTTATTTACATCAGCCCGATCATCAATATAGACATGACAAACCCCATCCAAGTGCTTAATCACTGGCAACTTTGATTCATGGCTAATACGCTCAATTAAGCCTTTCCCCCCCCGAGGGATAATAACATCTATATATTTCTCTTGGGTAATCAGTTCACTGACTGCTGCCCGATCTGTAGTCTCAACTATTTGTACGGCTACCTGTGGTAATCCAGCCTGTTCTAATCCTTGATGAATACAATAAGCGATCGCTTGGTTAGAATGGATAGCTTCAGAGCCTCCACGGAGGATAACAGCGTTACCTGATTTTATACATAAACCGGCGGCATCAGCAGTTACATTGGGGCGGGATTCATAAATCATTCCAATGACACCAATAGGCACTCGCATCTTCCCTACCTGAATACCCGAAGGCTGATAACTAAGGTCATCTATTACGCCTATTGGATCAGGTAAAGATACAATCTGCCGCAACCCCTCTGCCATTGTAGCAATCCGTGCTTTTGTTAACTCCAATCGATCTAATAAAGCCCTATCTAGCCCTTTAGCTTGACCTGCGACTAAGTCTTTTTGATTAGCATTTACCAGAATTTTCTCATCTGATTCTATGATAGAAGCCGCTATCTCTAGCGCACGATTTCTGGCTTTGGTGTTACTCTGGGCTAATATACGGCTTGCTCCCCGGGCTTGGCGGCCTAAATTCTGTATATAATCTTTAATATTCATCAACTTGTAGTTTCTTAATTTTAAAGCTGCTCACTATCTTTAAATTAAACCTTGCTTCGATCTAAAGGCACGGCGGCTCCTGCAATCATAAGGCATAACTGCAGTAGCTCCTCCCAAGGATATCCCAGCGTTACTCCCTTAATCATATAATCAATTTCACTGAGCTGTCGCAGAAATATCAGCCAATGACGTGCACAATGGCGGCGTAAAGCTTGCTTAATCAATGATTTATGCTGCTCCCAAACGCGCTGCTCTCTTAAAGCTTGATCTAAAGATAGACCTTGAGCATGAGCACTAGTAATGCGTACTAATCGTCTCAACTCCCAAGCTAAAGCACCTAAAATAATTGTAGGCTCTACTCCTTCACTACGTAATCCACGCAAAACCTGCAATACCTGAACTATCTTACCTGCTAACGCGCACTCTACAAGGCGAAACGCATCATAACGGGCATTATTAGCAATAGCCTCTTCAATTATGTTGATATCTATAACACCCTTAGGGTGTAGCAACACTAAATTATCAATCTCTTGAGCACAAGCAAGCAAATTACCTTCTAAACGCCTAGCTAATGCCAATATAGCCTCAGGCGTTGGACGTAACCCCTTAGTGCGCATACGGTTCTCGATCCACTGTGGCAATACCTCATAATCAAGCTTAGGTATCGAAATCATAACCCCTGCTTGCTCAAGCGCAGAGAACCATTTGCTCTCTTGAAGTCGACGATCAAACCTATTACCAATGATCAGCAAGAGCGTATCCTGCCTTATATTTTTTGCATAATCCTGTAGGATTTTAGCCCCCGACTCACCAAGAGATCCTCCTGATATCCGTAACTCAATAAGGCGACGAGAGGAAAATAAAGAAAACCCCTCAATGGCTTGCTGTAACTGCTCCCAGTTAAATCCCTTATCAGCATACATCACTTCCCGCTCATTAAAGCCTTGCGCCGAAGCTTGAGCACGGATAAGCTCCGCCGTCTCTTCTATAAGTAGTAATTCATCTCCAAATAATAGGTAAACTGGAGATAATCCTCGCCTTAGATAAGTATCTAACTGCCCTAACTTAATCTTCATTTGCTTGAGGCTTATCTGGGGCAGATTGCAGCGCCTCCAAACGCCAAAGAATTTGTTCTACTATATCCTTCTGCATTGCTTCGCGTAACAGGTTTTCTTGATCTCCCGTTGAAAGCAGATTAAGGGGATCATATCGATATTCTCGCACCGCTTCCAAGCGGTGCAAGGGTAACAATATCTTATTACCCTTAGAATCCGTGACCTCAAACTGGAGCACATACCTAAGCGCATACTCTTGCACTTTAGTAGCAGCTCCCCCTACAGAGAGTATTTCTCGCCCTACTTGATTATAGGTAATATTTAATATTGCGCTAGAATCCTTTGCTTCTGATACTACAGTGGCACCACCCGCCTCAAGACCACGTTTAATTTGTACTGCTAGCTCACTATAAGACGGAACGCCTTGTAGATAAGTTCTGCTAAGTAAAGGAGAATATTTGACATTACCGTGTAGCTGGAAACCACACCCCCCCAGTAACAATAGGGACAACAGAAAAGAACTCACTCGCCACCGATTGATTATCATAGTTGTTCTCAGTACATTACCTTACCACTAGATTGACAAGGCGATTAGGAACAATAACCACCTCAGCTATTTCCTTACCCTGAATAAATCGCTGTACATTAAGCATATTCTGCGCTTGAGCTTCAATCATCTCTCTTGTTGCATCCACCCCTACTACAATCTGCCCTCGCCGTTTACCATTCACCTGAATAATAAGCTCAATTTCTGCTTTGATTAAAGCCTCTGGGTTAGCCTCTGGCCAAGAAACATCAATGATAGCTTCTTTATGACCCAACGCCAGCCATAATCGATGGCAAATATGAGGGGTAATAGGTGAAAGTAATAATACAACAGCTTCTAAGGCTTCCTGACGCCCAGAGTATCCCTGAGGAGAATTATCATCAAACTTTGCTAACGTATTCATCAGCTCCATAACTGCCGCAATTGCAGTATTAAACGTATAACGTCGCCCAATGTCATCACCGACTTTAGCAATAGTTTCATGAACCTTCCGATGAAGATTTTTCTGCTCAGTGGTTAAGGTTTTAAGATCAAAATCTAACTTAGCCACTTTGCCTTGAGCTACATGGGCAGCAACTGTACGCCAAAGTCGCTTAAGAAACCGATACGATCCTTCCACACCACTTTCGGACCACTCTAATGATTGCTCCGGAGGAGCAGCAAACATGATAAATAAACGAGCCGTATCAGCTCCATACCGATCAATGAGCGCTTGAGGATCTACCGTATTTCCTTTAGATTTAGACATCTTTGCCCCATCTTTAAGTACCATTCCTTGAGTAAGTAGGTTGGTAAAAGGCTCATGTCCATTGACCAAACCCATATCTCGTAGCACTTTATAAAAAAAACGAGCGTAGAGTAAATGTAATACCGCGTGCTCAATGCCGCCAATATATTGATCTACAGAGAGCCAATAATGTCCTCGTTTATCAGTCATGGCTGTATTATTATCTGGGCAACAGTAGCGAACATAATACCAAGAGGACTCAAAGAAAGTATCAAAGGTATCTGTTTCTCGTTCAGCCTGATTACCACATTGAGGACAAATCGTCTGATAAAACTCAGGCATCTGCTTAAGTGGCGAACAAACCCCATCAAATTGCACCCCTTCAGGGAGCACTACAGGTAATTCTTTCTCTGATACCGGTACTGCACCACATTGAGTACAATTAATAATAGGAATAGGGGTACCCCAGTAACGCTGGCGTGATACTCCCCAATCTCGCAGCCGGTAATTAATCATACGCTGCCCTCTGCCTATCTGCTCCAAATGCTGGGCAATAGCTACAAATGCTTGATCAAAATTAAGACCAGTAAATTGACCAGAATTGATGAGTACCCCTTTCTCAACAAAAGCAGATTGGCTTAAATCCCAAACCTTATCATCATCTTGAGGGGTAATGACTTGTTTAATTGGTAGCCCGTAGGTTTTAGCAAACTCATAATCTCGCTGATCATGGGCTGGAACAGCCATCACCGCCCCAGTACCATAACCCATCAACACAAAATTAGCGATCCAAATAGGCACTGCTTCTCCAGTCAGCGGATGAATAGCTTTACGGCCAGTATCCATACCTTTTTTGACTAGAGTCTCTACGACCGCCTCCGAAGTCGTAGTACGTTGGCATTCTTCAATAAATAGTGCCAACTCAGGCTTAGTTTTTACTGCCTCCAAAGACAGGGGGTGCTCAGCAGCTACTGAAATAAAGGTTACCCCCATTAAAGTATCCGGGCGGGTAGTAAATACGGATAAGGGTTGATTTCCATCTACCTGAAACTGAATTTCAACCCCCTCAGAGCGACCAATCCAATTACGTTGCATCGTACGCACTTGCTCTGGCCAGCCTGTAAGCTGATCCAAACCGTTAAGTAACTCCTCCCCATAAGCCGTAATTTTCAAGAACCATTGAGGTATTTCACGCCGCTCTACAATTGCACCTGAACGCCAACCCCGCCCGTCCACAACCTGTTCATTGGCTAACACAGTTTGATCGACCGGATCCCAATTTACTGAAGCCGTTTTTTTATATACCAACCCCTTAGCCAATAGTTTAGTAAATAACCATTGTTCCCAGCGATAATAGTCAGCGCGACAAGTGGCTAATTCACGAGACCAATCATACGCAAAACCTAGTCGCTTTAGCTGCCTGCGCATATAATCAATATTTTTATACGTCCACTCATCTGGGGGTACTCGGTTTTGAATAGCTGCATTTTCTGCAGGCAGGCCGAAAGCATCCCAGCCCATAGGTTGGAGTACATTTTTACCTTTCATATGCTGATAGCGGGCAATCACATCACCAATGGTATAATTGCGTACATGTCCCATATGTAGCCGTCCACTGGGGTAGGGAAACATGGATAAACAATAAAATTTTTCCTTGCTTGGATCTTCAGTAACGCAAAAACTTTGCTGTTGCTCCCAGTACGCTTGAGCCTCAGCTTCAATCTGCTCTGGCTGGTAATGCTCGTCCATTAAAATTTATAAGCTCAAATAATTAAAAAATTAAAATACCCTAATACTTATGCTAACTACTTAGGTATGAAATGGAGGTGAACCTAAAAATAACTGATAAGCTGGATTGTCACTCTCTTCTTGATAAACATAAGTGAGCTCATCCAAGAAAGTCTGAAACTCTTTTCTTTCAGCACTAGGCACCTGAATCCCTATCAAAACTCGACCATACGCAGCTCCATGATTACGATAATGGAATAAACTAATATTCCAGCGATTCCCCATATGGGCTAAAAAACTTAATAAAGCGCCAGGGCGCTCAGGAAACTCAAACCGATAGAGCACCTCATTCTTCAGCTCTGGAGCATGTCCACCTACCATATAACGTATATGGAGTTTAGCCATTTCATTAGCAGTCATATCTACTACCGGATAGCCTTGAGCTTGGAGTTGCTGGAGCAATTGATTTTTAATCTGGCTGCCATTACGCATCTGAACTCCTACAAATATATGGGCATCACTTGGATCTGCATAGCGGTAATTAAACTCTGTAATCCCATAATCACCAATTGCTTCACAAAACTTCAAAAAACTACCTTGTTTTTCCGGTATCGTGACACAAAATAAAGCTTCGCGCTGCCCCCCTAACTCGGCCTGCTCAGTGATATAACGCAACCGATCAAAATTGGTATTAGCACCGCTATTAATAGCCACCAGATGTTGACCCCGAAGCCCTTCACGGGCTACATAGCGCTTTAACCCAGCAATAGCCAAAGCGCCTGCGGGTTCGGCAATAGAGCGAGTATCCTCAAAAATATCCATAACCGCTGCGCAAATTGCATCACTATCCACCAAAATGACCTCATCAACAGTTTCTTGAGCGATACGAAAAGACTCCTCCCCCATTTGACGTACAGCAACACCATCGGCAAAAATACCCACATGATCTAATCGAATCGGCTTTCCCATTTCCAAAGAACGATAAAGGGTTGGAGCATCCTCAGGCTCTACGCCGATAATTCGAATCTCAGGAAATAAAGCTTTCACATAAGCAGAAATTCCTGCAATAAGACCACCCCCACCAACAGGTACAAATATGGCCCGTAGCGGCCTTGAGTGCTGACGTAAGATTTCCATCCCAATAGTCCCTTGGCCAGCAATCACATCCGGATCATCATAAGCGTGAATGAAAGTACGTCCCTCGTTTTTAGCCAAAGTTAAGGCGTGCTGATAAGCTTCATCATAGGTATCTCCGATCAGTACAATCTCAGCACCTAGATCCTGAACCGATTCAACTTTAATGGACGGGGTAGTTCTTGGCATCACAATCCGTGCATGAATGCCTAATTTACGCGCGGAAAGCGCAACCCCTTGGGCATGATTGCCTGCTGAGGCGGCAATCACCCCACGACGACACGCCTCTTCTGATAGATAGGTAAGTTTGTTATGAGCGCCTCGAAGCTTAAAACAGAAAGTTGATTGCAGATCTTCTCGTTTTAGCAAGATACTATTTTGTAACCGCAGTGAAAGACGCCGCATTGAATCCAGTGGAGTCTCTCTGGCAAGCTCATAAACTCGGGACTTAAGAATACGCTCAACATAAGAGTATAGTATGGCCATACATTAACAATAATAAATAATAGTGTTAGCAGCTTCTTGTTTTACATATAATTTATTAAAGTAACAGATAATATAACTTTTGGAGTAGAGTGATGAGTCCTGATGAAATGAAAAAGCTAGTGGCTAAAGCCGCCCTTGAGTATATAGAGGTAGGTACTATTATCGGTGTTGGTACTGGCTCTACGGTTAACCATTTCATTGATCTGCTAAAGACAGTTAAAGGCAAAATTGAGGGCGCCGTATCTAGCTCTGAATCCTCTACAACGCAGCTTAAAGCCTTGAATATCCCAGTTTATGATCTGAACTCCGTGGGTGAAATTCCAATTTATATTGATGGTGCCGATGAATCTAATCACTATCTACAACTGATTAAAGGTGGTGGTGGCGCACTCACCCGTGAGAAAGTTATTGCTGCTGCCAGCAAAAAATTTATCTGTATTGCTGAGCAGTCAAAACTGGTTGATATACTAGGCAAATTTCCACTTCCTGTTGAAGTGATTCCAATGGCTCGTAGCTATGTTGCCCGACAAGTTATTAAACTTGGTGGCCAGCCCGTCTATCGTGAGGGTTTTACTACTGATAATGGCAATCAGATTCTTGATATTCATGGATTGTCAATTATGGAGCCTGCTAAATTGGAAACGCAATTAAATAATATCACGGGAGTAGTGACTAACGGCCTTTTTGCTATCAGTCCAGCAGATATGCTCATTCTTGGTACTGCATCAGGGGCAAAGACAGTTTATCCTAAAGGTACTTAATAAACGCTACGATCTTTAGCCTATCATGTTTAAACCTTTATCCCTTTATATAGGTCTACGCTACACTCGAGCTAAGCAGAATAATTATTTTATTTCTTTTATCTCTCTTACTTCTATGCTGGGAGTAGCCTTAGGTGTAGCAGCTTTAATTACCGTGCTCTCAGTGATGAACGGTTTTGAGAAAGAGCTACGTACTCGTATTTTAGGTACGATTGCTCATGTCACTATCACAGGTCATGATGGAACACTGAAAAACTGGCAGGAGCTAAAAGCTAAAGTAAAAGCGGATCCCAGAATAGCCGGTATTGCTCCCTTTGTAGAGGGGCAAGCCATGGTTACTCACAGTAGTCGGGTACAAGGCACGTTAATTCGAGGAATTCAGTTAGATCAAGAAGATCAAGTCGATGATATCCGTAGCAAAATAAAGATAGGTAACTTAGATAGCTTACGCCCAAAAAGCTTCCAGATAGTATTAGGTATAGACTTAGCTCGCTCCTTAGGTGTTTTTGTTGGCGATAAAATTATCGTGGTAACCCCTCAAGCAACAGCTACCCCAGCGGGAATTATCCCACGAATTAAGCAGGTAACAGTAAGCGGAATTTTCCAAGTAGGGATGTATGAATATGATAGTGCCCTTGCAATCATGAATATAGAAGATGCGGCAACACTGTTTCGCCTCCAAGGAAAAATCAGCGGGCTTCGCCTTAAGCTCCACGATCTATTTAGAGCCCCTGAAATTGCTTACGAATTACGGGAAACACTTCCCGATAACTACCAAACAGCAGACTGGGCTTACCAACACGCCAATTTTTTCCGCGCCTTAAAAACTGAGAAAACAGTTATGTTTGTCATCCTGTTTCTCATTGTTGCTGTGGCCGCTTTTAACATCGTCTCTACCTTAGTCATGGTCGTCACTGATAAACAAGCAGATATCGCTATCCTACGCACTTTGGGAGCGACTCCGGCAAGCATCATGGGAGTCTTTATGGTTCAGGGGACAATTATTGGTCTTATTGGCACATTCTTAGGCATGATAGGCGGAGTTGCGCTTGCCTCTAACGTAGAAACCGTAGTGCCCCATATCGAATCCCTTTTTGGTGTGCAATTCCTACCTCCAGAAATTTATTATATTAGCGAGTTACCTTCAGAGCTAAGCTGGAACGATGTCACTACTATTTGCGGTGCCTCTTTTGTACTCTGTGTTCTAGTTACCCTATATCCTGCTTGGCGAGCAGCCCGAACTCAACCCGCAGAAGCGCTACGCTATGTATGATATCTGTAAATGAAATGACTACATTAATTGATTGATTTTACAGTTTTATAGGGGTAGAGTGCTGAACTAATAGCGTTTAATTATAAATTTCTACCTATATTAAATTTTAATTTTCCCCTATGAGCAAATTTGATGAAGCTATCGATAAATATTCCGCAGAAGTTAAAAGATTAAATTTAGATATCTCTCATGACTTTCTAGTTTCAGTCGCCAAAAGCCTAGGACCCTCTATTTATAATGCCAATTCGGAGCTTGTTTCTTCTACTAGCCAAGATGAGTTAGGAACTGTCAGGAAAAATTTTTTAATTGGTAAGTTGGGGCTTAAAGAGGATCCTGAATTAGACCAAGCCATAAAAGAAGTAATAGAAAAATTAGGCAGCGCCAATCGAAAAAAATACAGAACCTTATTCTATGCCTTGCTTATTAAAAGATTTAATAAAGAAGCATTGTATATATAATCAAATATAATTTTTACGATTTTCCATAAAAAATTATCCTTCTTGCTTCTAGGCAAAAAAGGGAAATGTGTCTTATTTATATTCATACTAGATAATCAGGAAGTAATTGCTCTCCCGTGAGTTCTAGTTCACCTACAGAGATAATCTTAAGTTGCCACAAATTAGGCCGAAGCTTCGCTGATGGTTATCTCTTGATAGAAGTGCTGCGAGAGATAAATTTGTCTGTAACCCAAGGAGAACGAATAGCTATTGTAGGAACCTCTGGATCTGGCAAAAGTACCTTACTCCACTTATTGGGAGGGCTAGATCACCCAACTCGAGGCGAAGTCTGGGTTGCTAACCAGAATATGGCTCAGCTTAGCGATGTAAAGCGCGGACAGCTACGTAACCGTACCCTAGGATTTGTCTACCAATTTCACCACTTACTACCAGAATTCACTGCCCTAGAGAATGTTGCTCTACCTTTACTTATTGCAGGCGCTAAAGCAGCAAAAGCACGAAAAAAAGCAAAAACACTCCTAGAGCGGGTTGGATTAGAGGCGCGCCTTCATCACAAACCAGGAAAATTATCAGGGGGTGAGCGTCAGCGGGCTGCAGTAGCACGAGCACTTGTTACCGATCCTAATTGTGTACTAGCAGATGAACCCACCGGTAACTTAGATCGGGCAAATGCTGAACAAATTTTTAACTTAATGCTGGATCTTAATCGAGATTTAAATACAGCACTGATAGTAGTTACTCATGATCCTCATTTAGCCATGCAAATGAATCGGGTTCTTACTTTAGTAGACGGCCAGTTAGTGCAAGGATTATTACCCTAAAATAACTCACCTCTTACCTACGTCTGCGGTACTATCCTTTTACGCACTCGTTCTTTCCAATGTCGATATACCCCTAATCGCCATGAATAATTCATACCTAAACCACCGAGAATACTCGCTACTAAACCTACCACTACAGATCCCAGTAGAAACGGCTGCCAAATAGTAAGAAACCCTGTTTTTAGCCATTGCCAAGTAGCTTCAAATTCTATCATTTCAATCGGGCTTCCTAGTAACCAAGCCCCAACCTTATAGTTAAAAAAATATATTGGCCCCATCGTAAAAGGGTTATTAAACCAAACGACTGAGATACACACTGGCAGATTAACTCGCGCCCATATGGCAGCAATCACTGCCAGCAGCGTATGACCGGGTACCGGGATAAAAGCAATAAATAAGCTGATACTTACTGCCCAAGCTACCGATCGACGGTTGAGATACCACAGATTAGGGGTGGATAACCACTCCCCAAAGTGACGTAGATGTTTATGTTCCTTAATATATTGAGGTTTTGGTAGATAGCGTTTAAGAATTCTCCGTGACATAACGATACCCTATAAATTCACATTGTTTATTATCTCTAAGTTACGCTCTTATGGGTATAACAATACATTAAATTTTATCACCGGAATCTGATTTATCGCAAAGTATGGTATTAAACTCCCTTGCTTTTCTTGCAGGAGTGACGCTTCTGCAACAATTACCCCAGTTACCAGACCCTAAATGGTCTTGGCTCCTATTGGGGTGTATTCCATTCATCCTTCTTTATAAACACCTAAGACCACTATTACTGATCATTGCTGGGTTTCTTTGGGCGCTTTTCCGCGCAGATCTATTACTTTCCCAAGAATTACCTCTAACATTAGAAGGGCAGGATGTGCTCCTAGATGGTATTATAGCCTCTATTCCTGATGATCAAAATCATAGCCTACATTTTACATTTGCCTCTAAACGCTTACTATTTAAAGATCAAGTTTGGGATACACCCCAATGGATACGTTTAAACTGGTATCAAAAACCACCTTCTAAGCTCAAAGTAGGGGATCATTGGCAATTAATAGCCCGACTTAAGCGACCACGAGGGTTTATGAATCTAGGAGGATTTGATTATGAAGGTTGGCTCTTCCAACAAGGTTTTCGAGCTACCGGCTACGTTCGGGAATCAGCCGCCAATCATCTTATCGAATCCCATCGGTATTACTACCCTATTGATCGAATTCGTCAGTATCTACTTGAGCAGATTAATGTCGTACTTTCTGGTAGCCCCCAACGAGGGCTAGTAGAGGCACTTACCTTAGGTAAAGAGCATAATATTCTCCCTCAACAATGGCAAGTTCTGGAACGTACAGGAACCATTCATCTAGTCTCAATCTCAGGGCTACATATTAGTTTATTAGCTGGATGGGTTTATTTTCTAGGACGACGGCTCTGGTCTTTGCGGGCGGCTAATATTTTAATCTTACCCGCTCATCAAGCGGCTGCTATTGGTGCTCTCATGAGTGCTTTGTGTTACGCAGGTTTGGCTGGCTTCTCCGTTCCCACTCAACGGGCGCTGATTATGGTAGGTCTCGTCATGCTTGCGATATTACTAAAACGCCCCATTCACGTCTCCCGTACCCTTGCGCTGGCCCTATTATTAGTGCTTATTTGGGACCCGCTTTCCGTTCTTACCGCAGGATTTTGGCTTTCCTTTGGATCAGTTGCAATACTGATAATTGGAATGGCAGGATTTCGGCCATCTTCTTCCACTGAAACTGCTTACCCTAGTGCTATTTTTTATCATTTTGAGCGTCTTTGGCGGCAGTGGGGTAAAGCTCAATGGGTAGTGGCTATTGGGTTAGCTCCAATACTCCTGTACCAATTCCAGCGCCTTTCCTTAGTGGCTCCTCTTACAAATATAATCGCTATTCCTTGGGTAGAACTGCTTATCGTTCCAATATTACTTCTGGGAACATTATTGCTTATACCTTTTCCTACTGTAGGAATCCCTATTATTCGTTTTGCCGATCACCTGCTCGCTATACTCTGGAAATTCCTTACTTGGTGTGCGACCCTTCCTCTAGCTCAGTGGGATCACCAAGCCCCTCCCTTATGGGTGCTCATTTCAGCCACGCTTGGAAGCTTGCTTATCCTCGCTCCACGAGGATTACCCGGACGCTGGCTAGGATCGATTGCGCTACTCCCTTTGTTTTTGCTACCACAAGCACGCCCAGCTGATGGATCTCTATGGTTTACCCTGCTTGATGTGGGACAAGGTCTAGCGGCAGTTGCTCGTACTCGCCACCATACCTTAGTGTTTGATACGGGCCCTCGCTACAGTTCCCAATTTAATGCAGGTGAAGCCGTAATCGCTCCCTTTCTCCGTAGTCAAGGCATCCATCATATGGATACTTTAATTATCAGCCATAGTGATAATGACCATGCTGGGGGGGCAACAGGACTCCTACATCAAATACCCGCCACCCAAATACTTACCAGCACGCCTAATCAACTCAATAAGATTGAAGCACAGCAATGTATTCGCGGCCAACGCTGGCATTGGGATGGAATCGATTTTCAAATACTTCACCCTTCATCAGATTCTGGCCAAGGTAACAATCATTCCTGTGTACTGCGTATCACTAGAGGAGAGCAGCACATTCTTATTGCCGCGGATATTCAGCGCCAAGCAGAGCATGCACTAGTGACCGCTAATTCCTCTAATCTCTCAGCGACTATTTTAGTAGCCCCTCATCATGGTAGCTTGACCTCTTCAAGCCCTGCCTTTATCACTGCTGTTAATCCTAAGCACGTCCTTTTTGCTGTAGGCTATCGGAATCAATGGCACTTTCCTCAACCTTCGATTGTTCAGCGCTATCTTCAGCATGGAGCAAAAACATGGGATACCGCCCGCCATGGAGCGATTACATTCCATTTAGATCAAAATACCCTCAATGATCCAGAGACTTTCAGGCAGCGTAATCGCCACTATTGGACCGGGGATTAGCATGATTGAGTAATAGATAGCAATAAATACTTTTACCTTTTAAAAGCCCGTGGCAACATCACCAAAATAAAATAACAACGCTAAAGGATAGCAGCCAATAGACGAATTAATAAACTGAGGAATTTAGATCAAGCATTATCAATTTAAAAAGAAAGAAGAAAAAATGTCCTTTCAAACCCCAATCACCATTGCAGAAGCGGTTCATAAAATTACGGAAAATAGCTACCTATTACCGGCGATTCAACGAGAATTTGTGTGGTCTCACGATAAAATTGAATGGCTCTTTGACTCCATTATGAAAAGCTACCCCATTAGTTCGTTTTTATTTTGGGAGGTAAAAGAAAATGCAAAAAAATATAAATTTTATAAATTTATTTCTGAATTCAGAGAAAGATATAAAACACATAATGAAGAGATTTCAACAAATGGCCTATCGTCTTTCATTGCTATTTTAGACGGCCAGCAGCGCTTAACCGCTTTATATATCGGCTTAAAGGGAAATTATGCTTATAAAGTTACTGGGAAGAGATGGGAAGATACTGAGCGGAATATTCCTACAAGACGATTGTATTTAAATATAGATGAAAAGCTCTCTGATCAAGAAGATGGGCGGGTTTATGAATTCAAGTTTTTAATAGACTCCAACACGCATAGCCAAAGAATATATAAGGATTCTCGTAATATCTCATGGTTTAAAGTAGGGGAAATATTAAATTTCCCTAGCGATGAGGATCTTGATAGCTTTATAGAATCATTTAGCGCGTTTTCAAAAAATACGATACGCCAATTAAGACGGGTAATTACCCGAGATACCCCCATTAATTTCTTTTTATTAAAATCGGATCAAGAGATAGATACCGCTTTAAATATTTTTATACGCATCAATAGTGGTGGTAAACCCTTAGATTTTTCTGATTTAGTCATGTCTATGGTCATTGCAAACTGGGTAACTAGAGATGCACGGAAGGAAATTCATCAATTAGTAGATAATATTCAAGACAAAGGATTTACCATAAGTAAAGATTTAATATTAAGAGCATATCTTTATTTGTATAGTGCAGATATTACGTTTACAGCTAAGAATTTTTCCAAAGAAAATAGTCAATCCTTTGAAAAAGAGTGGGATAAAATTAGAGATTGCTTACTGTCTACCTTTGATTTGATGAAAGTATTTGGGTTTAATGATTCCACATTAATCTCAAAAAACTCTATTCTGCCCATCGCTTATTATTTATATCATAAAGATATTTATGAGGATTACAGCACTAAAATAAAATATAAAGAAGATCGGGTTCATATAAAAACATGGTTGCATATCAGCTTGTTAAAACAAGTTTTTGGAGGGGTATCAAATAATACCTTATCTCAAATTAGACAAGCTTTCACTGGGAATATTAGAGATACGAAAATTACTTCAGGTATTGATTTTTTTCCCTCCGAAAAGATTTTTTCACATATCAGGAAAGAGGCTAGTGTGGGTGAAGAATTTATAGCTGAACTACTGATCACTCAATATAAACATAAACATGAACGCTCATTCTCCCTATTATCCCTGTTATTTCCTCATTTAGATTATGAGAACAATGCATTCCATAAAGATCATTTGCATCCAGTAAAACAATTTGAAGCAATATCTCAAGCCACTCAAGGTCAATACAACGAGAAAGACTATCACTCTATTGTTAATTTACAAATGTTAAATGCTAATGAAAACAGCGCAAAGCAGGAGATCTCCCTCGCTGAATGGATTGATCAGGAACCCGCATCCAGAGATAGAACGGCTTTCCTAGAGGCTCACCTATTACCCACAGATATGACAGATTTTTCAATTCATAATTTTGATGAATTTTATACTAAAAGAAAAATATTATTGACTGAAAAATTAACAGAGCTACTTAAGTAGTTTTTTAGTGCTTAAAATTTAAAATCTTTACTGTAGTTATTTGACACAGAAAAATTTTTAATCTACCTATTCATCTAACCATACACCATCATGCCCGCCCCTCATTCAGAATCTGGATTTACCATCTATCGTCGCCTCCTCAGTCACGCCCACCCGTACCGATGGATTTTTATGCTCTCAGTGGTCATGATGGTGGTCTATGCCAGTACCGAAACCGGGCTAGCCGCGCTGATGAAACCGCTCATGGATGGAAGCTTTGTTGAACGGGATCAGACCACTATTCAATCTATTCCGCTTCTATTGATCGGTTTATTCTTAGTCCGCGGGGTAGCCAGTTTTATCACCAATTACGGCTTACGCTGGATAGCCCGTCGGGTAGTAGAGGATTTACGAGAAGGCATGTTTTCTCATCTTCTAAACTTACCAGCACGCTTTTATGATCAAAATCCTTCTGGACAGCTCCTTGCTAAGCTTATCTATGATGTAGAACAGGTCTCTAATGCGGCCACTGATGCCGTACTAACTATAATTCGCGACTTCCTCACCATTATCGGGCTACTTATTTGGATGGTGTACCTCAATGGGCTATTCACTCTTGTGGTTTTAGTGACAACCCCGATAATTGGCCTTATCGTTAGATTTGTCAGCTATCGTTTTCGCCGTATTAGCCAAAAAATTCAAACCTCCATAGGAGAAGTTAGCCACGTTGCCCAAGAGGGTATTGAAGGTTATCGAGAAATCAAAATATTTGGAGGACAAACTTACGAAACCCAGCGTTTTAGCCGAGCTAATGCTCGAAATCGCCAGCAAGCCATGAAAATGGTTGCTATTGACTCTATCAGCCAGCCTACTATTCAGCTTGTTGCTGTTTTAGGGCTAGCCGGCGTAATTTATTTAGCCACCCGCGAATCGGTACTTACCCAGATTAGTATTGGCACTTTTATCTCTTTTATTACAGCGATGATGATGCTGCTCGCCCCCATTAAGCGCCTCACTAAGATTAATGGTACTTTGCAGAGAGGGATTGCGGCTGCCCAGAGTATCTTTAGTTTACTGGAAGAAGCACCAGAATTAGATCGAGGCCAGAAAAGTATCGATAGAGCTCAAGGGGCAATCAATATTGAACAATTATCTTTTCGCTATACGCCTAACAGTAGTTGGGTGCTTACTAATATTAATCTCAATATAGCCGCTGGCCAAACTGTAGCGTTAGTAGGGCACTCCGGTAGTGGTAAATCCACTTTAGTTAGCTTATTAGCGCGCTTTTATGAAACTGGCTCCGGGCGAATCACTTTGGATGGTGCTGATATTCGAGATTTTCGTCTTACTGAGCTGCGTAGACAGATTGCCTTAGTGAATCAGCAAATCGTTTTATTCAATGATACTATTGCCCATAACATCGCTTACGGAGGCGATGATACGCAAATTAGCAGAACGGACATTATCCATGCCGCTAAAGCCGCTCATGCCATGGAGTTTATTGAACGTCTACCTAAAGGGCTGGATACTATTATTGGAGAAAACGGGGTATTGCTTTCTGGAGGACAACGGCAACGACTAGCCATTGCCCGCGCCTTACTTAAAGATGCACCCGTTCTCATCTTAGATGAAGCCACCGCCTCGTTGGATACTGAAGCTGAGCGACATATCCAAGCAGCGTTAGAGACCTTAATGGAGCAACGAACCACCCTAGTCATTGCCCATCGCCTTTCTACCGTAGAAAGGGCTGATAACATTGTGGTTCTTCATCGAGGCCAAATTATAGAAATGGGCCCCCATAGTCAGCTTCTTGCCCAAAATAGCCACTATGCTGAACTCTACCGCTTACAGTTTCGTAATAGTAATCCATATCCCCTAGCTCCTGTTGTCAATGTTTGATTATAAAAAAATTATCCTTAACTATTGGTACAGTTATCATTTTAGTCGTTGGTTACTCACACCTCTCAGTACTCTATTTCGACTCGTAGTCATCTTACGCCGATGGGCTTATGTTCGAGAATTATTGTCTGTCCAGAGACTCCCCATACCGGTTTTAGTAGTTGGTAACCTTACTCTAGGAGGCACAGGAAAAACGCCGCTAGTTATTTGGTTAGCTCAATTTCTCCAACACCATGGCTATTACCCAGGAATTATTAGCCGCGGCTATGGAGGTAAAGCTCAAAATTATCCTCAGCGTGTCTATCCTAGTAGCGATCCTAATCTTGTTGGTGATGAAGCCGTTATCTTGTCTCGACGCACTACATGCCCCATCGTGGTAGGGCCCGATCGAGTGGCTGCTGCCAGAGCGCTTTTAGCCCACTCAGATTGTAATGTCTTGCTCTCAGATGATGGGCTACAACATTACGCTCTAGGTCGAGATATAGAAATCTTAGTTGTGGATGGAGTGCGACGTTTCGGCAACGGATACTGCTTACCCGCTGGGCCTTTAAGAGAGCCTTTAAGTCGCATCCAAACTGTAGATTTAGTCGTAATTAACAGCGGTGATGCTCAAAAAAATGAATTTGCTATGGAGTTACATATTCAAAAAGCCCATTGCCTTAAAAGCCGTACGGTACGCGCTCTAAAAAAATTTAAGCGTACTGAAATACATGGTGTGGCAGGAATTGGAAATCCACAGCGATTTTTTACTCAGCTACAAAAACTAGGTATCAGCGTTTGCCAACATTTTTTTCCTGATCATCACTGCTTTGAACCTAAGGATCTTGTCTTTGGCGATAATCAGCCAATTCTCATGACGGAGAAAGATGCAGTAAAATGTGAACGTTTTGCTCGCGATAACTATTGGTATGTACCTATTAACACTTCTCTGCCTATATCCTTTGGCGAGCAAGTATTAAGCTTATTACAGCGGGCTTCTAAACAACATACAGAAATAATAGGATAACCTATGGACAAAAAATTACTTGAAATACTGGCCTGCCCCATATGTAAAAGCGGATTGGTCTATAAAAAAACAGCTCAGGAATTGATTTGCAAAGCTTGCCGTCTTGCTTATCCTATTCGAGATGATATTCCAGTGATGCTAGAGGAAAAAGCAAGACTTCTTTCCCCAGATGAAAAAGTTTGATTTTTTATCTTAATGCTTTTCTCTTATCTCATTGCTATGGATAACATAAGCGCAACCCCTAGTGCTTGATCTTTCCCATATATAGTCTAATCTAACTAATAACGGTAGAACCTTGTTAGCCGTTAAAGTCTTGGGGTTAGGGTAATAAAAATAATTTAATCTATTGAAAACAGACAAGAGGTCAAATAAAGAAGATGTGCTTAAATAGCCAGTATTAAATAATTTAATTAAATCTAATAACTCTTTTATGAGGGCTATAGTGATGAAAAAATTACCTGCTAAAGCGCTTGTTTTAACAGTGCTTTTATTCGCCCCCTTACTTCATGCACAATCCAGTACGACTTTTACACCTGAAGTTGCAGTCGCGCCTCCACCTATACCTTCACCTAGTGGTGGACCTTTACCTGCTCCTCCATCTTTACCTAAGCCTTAAAGCATCATTTCCTGAGAATAGCCTGTGGTGATGAAGTAATGATTACAAGTATTTATGACGAAAATAACAATCTTACTTACGTATGCTTAGTGTACCAGATCAATCAAGCTTCCGATTAAATCAGGAGAATCGGATGGTAGCAGCGTTTTAGTTACTGATTTGCTGGCATCAACAAAGGGTTCCTGCTTAATTACATGGGTAAAGTATCTGAGCTCCTTCTTTCTCCAGATGAAAAGAAGGAGCTCATAAACTTTTATAGTGAAAAATAGCTTATATTAGGCTTCGCTGATAGCGGCTATGGGCAGATCGCTATAGAAATACCTAATTCAATTCTAAATCTTAGGCTAATGTTTTTCGCTAAAACTACTCTACTCATAAGCCATCCTAAAGATCTTGCGCTAGGAGTGCCTTCGTTCTTCTCCTATAAATTAAATACCAAAAATGAAAAAGCTTAATTTTTTATCCCCTGTATTATCACGAGTAATAAAATATAAGCATAATCCCTAATGCTTGTCTTATAACTAAATGTTCTATGAAACTTATAGACGTATAGTGATGAAAGAAGTAAAAGAACTAATTCCTAAAGTACTTTTTGCTGCGGCGCTTTTATTTACTCCCTTACTACCACCACTCCCCAACCTAATCCATCACCTAGCCCCCCTCCGGCTTCATCTCCATCAACTCACACCCCGCCTCCCACCTTCCCTAGTACTATCCCTGAAAGTAGCCTGTGGTGGAGCCCTAGAGCCCGCAAGATTCAGGTACTAGCTATAGATAGTAGCAATGGCAGCTTAGCCGGCTCAACAATACTTATTAGTAATATCCTCCTCCCTTTCCTTAATAATAATATTAGCTTGATCCATCAAACCTCTGATCCAGATATGTATTTAATCATTAATCAACAACAAGGTTTCCAATCAAATCAAATTCTCGTAGGCGTTTATGTTCTGAAGAAATTAAATCACCTTATTGGGGTATATGCTCTAGCGAATCTTTTTGATAACCCACAGGATGTTGTGGATGGCCAAATAGCCCCAATATCCATATCAACAGGGGCTCGAATAAGCAGTGTAGATGGTTATTTATCTGTAACCCTAGGCCCTATTGCTGAATCATTAAGCAATTTTTCCTCTAAAATCTCACCTTTGCTAGATAGTACTAATTTGGCAAAAATAAAAGATTTCATTACTCCCGCTGAAGATTTATACTCTTACTTACGATAACATTCTGATATTCAATAATTAATTATTTATTTTCTCTTATATTCCACCCTTAAAGCTTTGAAAAATCACATTTGAGATGCGGGTAAAATCAGCTTAAGAATAACAAAACCATTACCGCGGTTAACACTGCTATTAAGATATGGATTGGCCACAACATCTGCTAAAAATGAGCCGCCGCCACTACCCCCATCGCCAATCCCTCCAAATCCGTTTCCACCGTTTCCACCGCTATAACCGCCGCCACCGCCGCCGCCACCGTTGCCACCCCCACCTCCGCCACCAAAGCCACCAAAGCCGCCACCATCACCGCCACCAATGCCTCCAAGACCATGAAAACCACCCCCACCACTGCCGCTCATAAGAGCTGCATCACCGCTACTAAAAAAGCCACCACCGCCGCCAGCGCCGTTACCATTAGTACCGCTACTACCCCCATAACCGTCACCGCTTAAATCACTGCCACCACCTCCATTGCTATAATTGCCACCACCGCCTCCTCCGCCGGCAGCCGCTAGCAGTATATTGTCACTAGCATCAAATAAAAAACTGCCCCCCCCTCCGCCACCGCCTTCAAAGTCGAATAAGAAGATGCCCCCTAGCTCACCCACCGTGATAATTAGCGTTGTTCCAGCGCGCAGCATCACCTCGCCGCCTACTTCAGCCCCAAAACCACCGCTACTTTCAAAGCCCCCACCGCCTTGGGCTCCTGCAACTCGGATCGCATAAACTCCGCTGATTGGCACAACATAGCCTTGAACATCACCGGCAGCAGTAAACAGTACTGAGATTTCTTCAGCCACCGAGATGACAGGTACTAAGACTAAGGCGAATAAACCCTTGAATATTATCGTGGCTAGTTTTATTCTCGCCCCTAAGAGTTTACTGCCATCGGGTAGTAGCGCTTTCATTTTCTCCATCTTTTAAGATTAAAGAACCAATTAGCGATACTTAGACCTACGTATACCACCAAGATAACCAAGTTAAATATCTTGGATTTTCTTCAAGATTTTAATATTATTTTCTATATTCCATCTGGTATGAATTAGCTAAATCCACTCTTCTCAAATACTTATACTTAAAGTTTTTGGACTTGGTACTCACTTTGAAAGTTCATCTCTAATTCTATAACCTAAAGACAACAAATATTATTTTTCTCTATCCTTTATCAAGGATAAATATTGTTAAAACCTGCCACTATTTTTGACTTATAATTTAATCTTAAACCGTACGGTTCTACCTAATTTCCCTTACGTACTCACCGTAATATCAATAAATTTTGCCAAAATCCAAAAAGGGGATAAACACATATCATGAAGGAAACGAGACAATTTACCTCAGAATCAGTCTCTGAAGGTCATCCAGATAAAATTGCCGATCAGATTTCTGATGCTATTTTAGATGCAATTCTAGCTCAGGATAAAAAAGCACGGGTAGCTTGTGAAACGCTGGTTAAAACCGGCATGGTCATCATAGCTGGGGAAATTACAACTCAGGCTAATATAGATTACGAGCACATTATCCGTAAGACTATTAACACTATTGGCTACAATAGCTCAGAAATGGGGTTTGACGGGGCAAGTTGCGCAATTTTAAATGCTATTGGGAAGCAATCACCCGATATTGCTCAGGGCGTAGATCGGGATCTAGAAGAAGAACAAGGCGCAGGCGATCAAGGGATGATGTTTGGCTATGCTAGCGACGAAACGGATGTTTTAATGCCCGCCCCTATTACTTATGCCCATCGCTTAGTGCAGCGCCAAGCTAAGATGCGCCATAGTGGTGAGTTACCTTGGCTACGCCCGGATGCTAAGAGCCAAGTGACTCTATTATATGAGGATGACATCCCGGTAGGAATTAGCGCTATTGTGTTATCTACTCAACACAGTCCTGAGATCAATCAGGCAACCTTACGCGAAGCAGTAATTGAGACTATTATTAAGCCAGTCTTACCCCCAGAATGGCTTAACCATTGTAAATCAGAAAATATCCATGTTAATCCCACAGGCAACTTCATCATTGGTGGCCCCATGGGAGACTGCGGCCTTACAGGGCGTAAAATTATTGTAGATACCTATGGCGGAATGGCGCGCCATGGCGGAGGTGCTTTTTCAGGAAAAGACCCCTCTAAAGTGGATCGATCTGCTGCTTATGCCGGTCGATATGTGGCTAAAAATCTTGTTGCTGCTGGCCTAGCTAAACGCTGTGAGGTACAGGTTTCTTATGCGATTGGCGTGGCTGAACCTACCTCAGTTAATGTGAATACCTTTGGCACTGGGAAGATTTCTGAAGCCCGCTTAGTTGAGTTAGTCCGATCGCACTTTGATTTAAGACCAGTAGGTCTTCTGCGTATGTTGGATCTCATTCGACCCATTTACCAAAAAAGCGCATCCTATGGCCATTTTGGTCGAAAAGAACCTGAATTCACTTGGGAGCAAACTGATAAAGCTGAGATACTCCGGGATGCAGCCGGTTTAAGCTAAAATATTGAAGTAATTAACGCTTGTTCTCAAAGACATTTGACTTAAATATTATAGGCTTTAATATGCTGAACGCCTTTATTCTAAGCTTAAGAACCTTATTTAGGAGATCTTTATGACTATACAGGCCGTAAACGCCTTATCCAACGACTACAAGGTTGCTGATATTAATTTAGCCGACTGGGGCCATAAAGAAATTGCAATTGCTGAAACCGAAATGCCGGGCTTAATGGCCTTAAGAGAGGAATATCGGCAACAAAAGCCCTTAGCTGGCGCCCGTATTGCGGGCTGCCTTCATATGACTATTCAAACTGCTGTGCTTATTGACACTCTTGTAGCCCTTGGGGCTGAGGTGCGCTGGTCCTCCTGCAATATTTTCTCTACTCAGGATCACGCTGCTGCTGCCGTTGCTGCTAAGGGAATTCCTGTATTTGCATGGAAGGGGGAAACTGAAGAGGAATATTGGTGGTGCATTGATCAAACCATCTATGGATCAAACGGCTGGCGACCTAATATGCTACTGGATGATGGCGGAGATTTAACCAATATTATGCACAGCAAATATCCTGAGCTATTAAATAATGTTCGCGGCCTTTCGGAAGAAACTACTACGGGGGTACATCGTCTATATGAGATGATGAAACAGGGATCTCTTAAGGTGCCAGCCTTTAATGTCAATGATTCAGTGACTAAATCTAAATTTGATAATCTCTATGGCTGTCGTGAATCGCTCTTAGATGGTATTAAGCGAGCCACTGATGTTATGATTGCAGGCAAAATTGCAGTGATATTGGGCTATGGTGATGTAGGTAAAGGATGTGCCCAATCACTACGTGGACAAGGAGCAACCGTATGGGTGACTGAAATTGATCCCATTTGCGCTCTTCAAGCGGCTATGGAAGGGTATCGAGTTGTAACGATGGAAAAAGCCGCTAGTAAAGGAGATATTTTTGTCGCAGCAACCGGTAATTATCATGTTATCACCCATGATCATATGCAGGTGATGAAAAATCAGGCTATTGTCTGCAACATTGGCCATTTTGATAATGAAATTGATGTTGCAAGCTTGCAGCAATATCCTTGGGAAAATATCAAACCTCAAGTTGATCATATTATCTTTCCCAACGGGAAACGCATCATTCTTCTAGCTGAAGGCCGACTCGTTAATCTGGGCTGCGCAACAGGGCACCCAAGTTTTGTGATGTCAAATTCATTTACCAACCAAATTTTAGCTCAGATCGAGTTATGGAGCAATCTAGGAAAATACAAAAAGCAGGTTTATGTGCTACCCAAAAAACTGGACGAACAAGTCGCTCGCTTGCATCTACAGAAGATCGGAATCAAACTTACTTCACTTACAGAAGAGCAAGCTAAATATATTGGCATTCCCGTAAATGGCCCCTATAAACCGGATCATTATCGCTACTAAAAATTATTTTTAGCCAAGGCATCAGATGTTATGGGTAGCTGAAATAATCAGAGTAGAATACAGAAATAAAGAGTAGCTAAAAAGCTACTCTATTTCTAAATTTTATAGCTATCCACTAGATAACCATCTCCTTATTTCATATAAATATATTATGCAATCTCAGCAGAAATCTTCTTTAATTTTTAGCTGTGAGTTTTTCCCGCCAAAAGGTGAACAAGGGGCATCCAAGCTACGTAATACCCGAAGAAAATTAGCCTTAATTTCTCCTCGTTATTATTCGGTAACGTTTGGGGCCGGTGGTTCTACTCAGGATCGAACTTTTGAGACTATTATTGATATTCAAGCAGAAGCAAAAAGCAGTAACATTGAAGCTGCCCCTCACCTGTCTTGTATTGGCTCTACTCAGGGGAATATTCGAGATATTCTTTACCAGTATCAGCAGCGCGGAATTAAACGTTTAGTAGCGCTACGAGGCGATCTACCTTCAGGAGTTGTTGATCCTGGAGATTTTAGCCATGCTAATCAACTAGTGGAGTTTATTCGCACTCAAACTGGCAATCATTTTCATATTGAAGTGGCGGCTTATCCTGAAGTCCATCCTCAAGCTAAATCAGCGCGAGCTGATCTAATGAATTTCAAGCGTAAAGTGGAATCTGGGGCTAATAGTGCAATTACTCAATATTTCTACAATAGCGATGCTTATTATCGATTCGTGGATCGTTGCCGAAGTACTGCCATTGATATACCTATTATTCCTGGAATCATGCCAATCCATAACTATGTACAATTAGCTAGATTCTCCGATATCAGTGGCGCTGAAATCCCGCGCTGGCTACGTAAACGCCTAGATGAATTTAGCGATGATCCAGTTGCTATGAGTGCTTTTACAACTGACGTAGTCAGCGATCTTTGTCGCCGATTACTGGAAGCTGAGGCCCCAGGACTACATTTCTATACTTTAAACCGAGCCAGTCCTACTTTAGCTATCTGGGATAATCTTGGCTTAGAAGCCAAATACTCTTATTTATCCACTGTGACTACAAGGTAGATATATTATGAGAATCTTACATACTATGCTGCGAGTTGGGAATCTAGAACATTCAATTAAATTTTATACTGAGATATTAGGTATGCGGCTGCTACGGCAGCATGATTATCCCGAAGGTCGGTTTACGCTCGCCTTCGTGGGTTACGGTAATGAAGAAAATCACACCGTTTTAGAGCTAACTCATAATTGGGATATAAACAGCTATGATCTAGGGAACGGATTTGGCCATATTGCAATTGCTGTAGAGAATGCTGCAATTGCCTGTGCTGAAATAAAAAAATACGGAGGCAAGATAGTACGGGAGGCTGGACCTATGAAACACGGCACTACGGTAATTGCATTTGTAGAGGATCCGGATGGCTATAAAATTGAGCTTATTGAACGAAGATAACTAGAAATAGTTTTTAGACTATAGTTAAAATTATCCAACCCGCTATAAAACCTAGCCCAATTCGTTAATTAGTATTAAGTAAATTAGGCGATAATATAAGGTGCAGGTGTTACAAATATTTCATCTATGAAACGTCGGCGTTCTTATAATATACGTTGGTCTAGGCAAATTCCTAAAGCTGCCAAGGTTAGAAGTACTAGCAAAACTACGGCATAGTAACTCTTTGAGCTACAGGCTGGGTCCCATGAAGCGGGAATTCTCATCCTTATAGAGTCGGAAGGATGTCAATAACGTATATCTACCACGCTCTTGATAATATTTATTCAAAAAATCTAGCCTTTTGCCGATAACCTAAAAAGATCCTTAGCTTAGTCTACGTTCTATCAGCTTATAATAAAAATATCACCGACAAAATACATTCATATTAAAAATACTTATTCAAGTAATTTATAGCCAAAAAAATAATTACTGCTACTATTATAGGTAATAATTAATTCTAAGGATTATAGATGATCATAACTATATCAACCGGAGAGCTCTATAATGCTTACAAAAGTCGCTAATTCATCTAACTATGTTAATATCACTACTGGAGAACAATTAGAAAGAATTAATCCTAATAACCCCACTAGCTCAGCCGAGAAAGCTATGAACCTAGTTAAGGGAACTATACAGATTAAAAAAACGGAAGGTTTATCCTCAATGGATGCGCTTGCGATAAATAACCAAAAAATTGAATACATTAAACAGCTACTCCTAGAAGGCAAATATGAAATTGATTCTAAGCGTATTGCTGATAAATTTATTGCCCTAGAACTTGATCTGACTAAATAGCTATCTAAGATAATCGAAAGGGCATTCTAGGAAAGACTGCGTTAACTTTCATAAGCTACTCGTTTTAGCCTAGCATACGTGACTCTTCATATTTTTCAGAGTAGAATCTGAAGTTTAAAATAAATGGGGTCGTAGCTCAGTTGGGAGAGCGTCGCGTTCGCAATGCGAAGGTCAGGAGTTCGATCCTCCTCGGCTCCACCAGCCTGAATAAATGAAGTTGGCTAAAAATAACGCTTAGTTCAACTCATCAGTAAATATTTTAGATTGGCTGAGGAACTCTTAAATCAGCCTTAATCTTGCATCAATTATTATTTATTTCTATAAATAGAGGGCAATGCTATCCTTAGCAAGGTATCTAAGGATAAACAACTACTGCAGAGGCAGAAGATTTTACCTAAGCAAACGAAGCAAGGCTTAAAAATAACTATTATAAAAACTTTTCTTTAAGAAATATCAGCCCCGGTAGCTCAGCTGGATAGAGCATCCCCCTCCTAAGGGGAAGGTCACACGTTCAAATCGTGTTCGGGGCACCAATTTCAATAATGCACGAACTTACGTAAGTCATAAAATTCTTAGAGAAATAACCAAATAGCTACTTCAAATTTCTTAATCAAGGATCTATAGCCATGACTGATTATATACCCATAAGCTGCGATCTTCATGATCATCTCGAAATACTAGCCACATTTCGTAAACCATGTCAAATCGCTTATCGAACAACCCATAGCGAGGTTGTCGAAATTTTAGACACTATCGTAGATATTTATACTAAAAATAAAGAAGAGTTTGTGTTACTAGATTCAGGTAAAAGTACCCGCTTAGATATGCTGATTAAAGTTGACGGGCAACCTTACCAAGAATAAGTACACAACCTGTTCTTTAGCTCTAAATTACTATAATTTATCTTTCTAGGAGAGCGCTAATTCTTATTGAAATTTCAATCCGATTCCCATTTCGGACCGATGCACTACAACAGCTGATAAATAATGAACTTTAATTAAGGAATTAAACGGCAGTGCAAACACTAATTTTATAAGCTCGCCATCAGGAATACCTAGCGATCCTACTTTAACCAGCACCCCAGTTACACTTAGATCTATAACTTGACAGTGGCATCGTTTTTGCCCTAGCCAAGATAAATACACTGTAGCCCCTTCCGCTTGCCTCCGTGGGTTGCGGCGGCGTTCTATTTTTCTATTAAGAAGGCATGACATTGTTAGGTTACCCCCAAAATAATTAATTGCTTAAATAATTATAAAACATCTACTACTCTATAAAAATATTAAGCAAATAATAGGCCACTATAATTATTTATATATTTTTCAAATAGTTACTTTATAAATAACCCCCAATTATAACCTGCATCTGTAAATTATCTTAACAGTTTTGTAAAAAATTTTTACATATTTAATAGAAAATAACCTCATCTAGAGCGGCTAACTTCTAGTTCGGTAGCTACGAAAGCGGCTAAAAAATACTCTGTCAAAAGTAATACCGATAGATTGTGCTATTAATTAAGCTACAGAAACAGCTATAACATAGCCGAAAGAATACTATTTACAATCCTAAATGATCCCATATCTCATCAACCTTTTGCTTAATTGCCTTATCCATAGTAATCGGTCGCCCCCATTCACGTTGGGTTTCACCTTTCCATTTATGAGTGGCGTCAAAACCGATCTTAGATCCTAAACCCGGTATTGGAGAAGCAAAATCCAAGTAGTCAATGGGCGTATTCTCGATTATTACGCAGTCTCGGGCCGGATCCATGCGGGTAGTCATAGCCCAAATGACATCCTTCCAATCCCTAGCATTTATGTCATCATCAGTGACAATCACAAATTTGGTATACATAAACTGACGCAGAAATGACCATACTCCCAGCATTACTCGTTTAGCATGCCCTGGGTATTGCTTTTTTATCGTCACTACCGCCATACGGTAAGAACACCCTTCGGGAGGTAAATAAAAATCGCTTACCTCTGGGAATTGCTTCTGTAGAATAGGAACAAAAACCTCATTAAGCGCTACCCCTAGAATAGCGGGCTCATCCGGTGGTCGCCCTGTATAAGTGCTATGATAAATAGGATTACGCCGATGAGTCAGACGTTCAATGGTAAATACAGGAAAACGCTCTATCTCATTATAATATCCCGTATGATCCCCAAAAGGACCTTCAGCAGCCTCCTCCCCTGATTTTAAGTAACCCTCCAATACAATCTCAGCGCTCGCTGGAACTTGCAACTCACTACCAAGGCAACGAACTAGCTCAGTTTTTGATCCCCGTAGTAGCCCAGCAAAGGCATACTCAGATAGCGTATCAGGGATGGGCGTTACTGCGCCAAGAATAGTCGCTGGATCGGCACCTAAAACCACCGCTATTGGAAATGGCTTACCTGGGTAGGCTTGCTGCCAAGATTGGAAATCGAGTGCCCCCCCTCGATGAGCTAACCAACGCATAATCACTTGATTAGAACCTAATACTTGCTGTCGATAGATGCCCATATTTTGCCGATCCTTATAGGGGCCCTTAGTCACCACTAAGCCCCAAGTAATTAAAGGGGCGACATCCTCAGGCCAACAAGTCTGAATAGGAAACTGGCCAAGATCCACCTGAAAGTTTTCAAGCACTATTTCCTGGCAAGGCGCGGAATGTACTATTTTAGGTGCCATATCCAGCACTTTTCTAAAAATAGGCAGGGTTTTCCATGCATCTTTTATACCTTTAGGCGGATTAGGTTCTTTAAGAAAAGCTAATAATTTACCCACCTCCCGTAAGGCTGATACCGACTCCTCTCCCATACCTAGAGCTACTCGCCGTGGAGTACCAAATAAGTTACCCAGCACTGGCATTGAGGATCCCTTAGGGTGTTCAAATAATAAAGCCGGTCCTTCAGAGCGGAGTACCCGATCACAGATCTCAGTCATCTCTAGGTGGGGATCTACCTCTATAGTAATTCGTTTTAGCTCTCCCTCTACTTCTAGTTGGCTGATAAAATCACGTAAATCTTTATATTTCATAGTAAATTACGCATCCATGTATAATTACAATTAATAGGCATCAAACACTCATGAGGGTGAGGATCTTTCTTTAACTTTAAGCTCAAAAATGAGCAGGTATATCTTCCTTAAGGTGTATTAGGATAGCTTCCCGATTTTTTTCTTCTAAAGCCGTAAATAAATTTAACAGCCAAGAACGATAGGATAACAACTGTTTACTCTGAGCAATAAAATGCTTGGTACCTATAAATGTCCATTCAAGCGAAAAATTTTCTGACTGACTAGCAATAGTTCTATATAAAGATCTGAATTTCTCTGTAGCACTTTTATTTAAATCCAGAATTAACAAAGCGGCCACCTCAAAAGCTTGTAAAGGAACTCTCACCTGAATTTCAAGCACTGGATTCATCAACAGCACGGTAAGATATTCAATACTCTCGGCAAAACGGCTTGTAGTAAAGTTTTGTTCGACAAACTGACTTTGAGATTCTAAATCATCAGGATGTAAATCTAGCCATTTCTGGCTCAGGAGAAACGCTTCTTCAAACGCAAATAACCGCTCATGGTAGAGAAGGATAGCCGTATAATAGGCTTCTTCATTATCAGGATATATTTGAAGTAATTGGGAAAGATAGGTAGCCGCCTTAAGCCATTCTCCAAGCGCTAAATAAGCATAGGCCAAATTTTGTTGCGCTTGAGTCCAGATCCAAGGGAAAGCCTTAAGTGTTTGTACTTCCAATACTTGCTGACAAGCAGCAACAGCCTTAGTTAGCAGTTGCCGTCCTTCTTCCCCGCCTAATCGAATTCCCTGCTCGCGTAAAATCCCCCCTAACTGAGACCATGTTCGCGCCCAGTCTTGAAGCAATTCTTCGCGTTCCTGTATCTTTAATGCCTGCTGATACGAGTCTACGGCTGCTGATAAATAATAGCTCAATTCAGGTTCTTCACTACGGATACCTAGCTCATAGTATGCTTTTCCAATTTGGGTGATTATCGCTGCCCACAAATGAGGATCTAACTTTTCCGAGGTATACTCTAAGGCGCGTTTATAAGCAGCTAAAGCGCGATCAAAAAAACAATTATTACTATAAACATCACCTGCAAGCCGAAAACTGTTGATAGTTTCCTCTGTAAGTTTCTCCACATCCTTGCGTATCTTATCAAGTTTTTTTGCTTTTTCATCAGCAGCTTCATTGAGGAGATCCCCCGTTGCCTCAAAGTTTTGCTGATAGCGGCTAGTTTCAATAGGTATAAACTCTCCTATCTCGCTGTGATCGCCCTTATTCATATCCATTGAGTACCGCGCCTTGCTTCAATTACAGCAAAATACCTTGCTCCAACTACAGTATAATAAGAAGCGCTGTATAATGGGTACAGAGAGGTCTAATGGATCAGAAACACCAAATATAATTTGGTAGTAAGGATACTCTTGTTCGCAAAAAAGGAGCACTAAATAAATTATAATAGAGTCATTATTTAATTTATCCAAAGACTTAGAAATAAAATATAATGCTAAATCAATGAAAAAATATATAATCTAAGTTTTTATTGACATAAAGAAATAATTTTAATATATAGTTAGGAATTCTTAATGATATAGATATTGCATAAAGTATTATAGTTATAGTAAATCAGCTAAAGTTAAAACTTCAACCAGTTTTAGCTGCAAGTTTTAAGGTAGTAAAATAACAATAGAGGATATTAAATAATGAATATAAAACTAACGAGCTTAGTGGCGGGTATCATCCTAACCTTTACCTCTTTTTATACATTCGCTGCTTCAAATCAACAGCTAGGAACAGCCATACAAAATGCCCAAGCTGCAGCCAAAGCTAAAAGCGCAATAGAAACTGTTGCTAAGGCGCAAACGGCAAAGGTGTATGCAGAAGAAGCTAGAGCGCATATTGAAGCTGCTATTAAGAACTTAGAAGATGCTATTAAGCATGGTCAAGAGGGGCATGCTGAAGTAGCAAAAGGATCTGCCCTAGAAGCTTTAAAACACTTAAACGCAGCCCGATAAGATTATTATACTAGTTAATTAAAAAACGGTGGGCTGTTTTTCACCCGCCGTTTCCTATTTACATGGTTCTAACTTTATTAAGTCCACAGTAATCTAGATCCGTTAGTTAATTCATTTCCCACCTTAAAGATAGATATATATAAAGCTTTAAATTTAGGTAAAAAAGCTCGTCATAGGAGCGTGATCAGAAGGCTGCTTTAAGCGGCGCGGTTCTTTGTCAATAACAGCTTTCTTGCAATTAGATATCAAATCCTTACTAATTAGAATAAGATCAATACGTAACCCATGATTACGGCGAAAAGCACCCTGTCGATAATTCCACCAACTAAAAGACATTTGTTCTTGATCAAATAAGCGAAAACTATCATAAAATCCTAAATTAAGAATATTTTTTAATGCCTTTCGCTCTCGGGTACTACAAAGTATATTTTCGTACCATATTTCTGGATCATAGACGTCTTGATCTTCCGGAGCGATATTAAAATCCCCTAGAACGATAAACCGAGGATACTTAACTAAGGATTTCTGTAGATAATCCTTTACCCTTTCTAGCCAATTTAATTTATAACTATATTTCTCTGATTCCAGATCTCCCCCATTAGGAACATATAGATTAAGTAGCCTGATATCCCCTAAAGTAGCGCCTAAAATACGTCGCTGAGGATCTTCCAAATTAGGAAGATCAGTAATGATATTCTGAAGCTCTTCTCGACTAAGGATAGCCACTCCATTATAAGTCTTTTGACCCGAATACCATGCATGATAACCTATCTTTGCAAACGCTTCTTGAGGAAATTTATCATTAACTACCTTTGTTTCCTGAAGCGCTAAAACATCTGGCTGATGAACCTTAAGCCAGTCTAATACTTGAGGTAACCGCACACGTAAAGAATTAATATTCCAGGTAGTAATTTTTAGCTGTTTCATCTCTTAAAAATCAGTTTTTCCTTTGAAATCATGAGCGCAAACAAAGCTAGATTTTGTTATTTTAATCCCAGTTAATAGGAGTTTCAGAGGATCCAGGAGTCATTGGACGGATAGGAAAACTAAAAACTCCCATCATTGTAGGTTGGATAACAACGAGCTCCATGCCTAGTTTAATAGCGTTTACTTCTCCTTGGCTAAGCTGAGTAATAGCATAGCCTGGGGCCACTTGAGTTACATTCAGGCGCAAACCAGTAACTTGTTGAGCATTAATATTAGCATTGGTCTGCGGATCCTTAATCTGGCTGGTGTTCACAGCCATTAAGGTATCACCTATAGTAAGACGCCCCTTACCTTGGCTTACAAAGATACTATCAGCGCCATCTATCTTCAGCACCTGCAAGGGAAAAATCTGATTAAGCACCGGATTAGCTATAGCTCGCGCCACATCGGGATAGATGATCTCACTTAACCGCTCTGGATCACCTAACATACTGATTCCAACGCCCATCTGTTGCCGCAAAGCAAAAACTAGCCGATTAGCGGGAGGATTATAATTTAAGATATCAGCCAATAGGATATCACCTGTAGTTGCGTCAATAAGCCGATAATGAAGGTAAATATTGAGCATTAGCGAAGTGTTCTCACTACCATAATAACTAGCGCCGCTATACCCTAGCTGGAAACGATCAATCTGACCCGCAAGTAGTAGATCTGCCCCTAGTTGATGCCCAAGTTTAGCCCGCTCAGTGGCATCAAGCGACCCCATGGACTGCATTTGCTCTGCAATACGCGCCTGCTGCTCAATGCGATCCAGTACCCGTACTTGGCCACTCAAAGTAAAACTTTGCACAAGGGCATTGCGTAGCCGCTCGCTTATCTCTATAGCGCTCACTGGCTGGTGCAGCTCGTAACTGGTCGTCCGAGTGGTAAATGGCAACACTACCAAGCTAAAAAGGGCACTCTGCTGAGGACGTAGAGCGCGATTCTTAGCGATCCTAGCCTCTATTTCTACCTGCCAAAGCTTATTGGTTTGTTTTAGACTCAGTACACGATAGCTTTCGATACCCGCCAAAGTAGGCAAACGAGGCTGCGGCAGGTTATTCCAACGCTGAGTAATCACATTACCGTTATAATTCTGCTGGATCACCCAATCCATAGTCTGCTGGCGGAAATCAGGGTTCACCTCTAATGCTACCCCTATAGCTTGACGGGCAGCATTCACCAGTCCATCACTAGTAGCCTCTTGAGGCGTAGCGCCAAAACCTTGGGCTATTTCCGTTACGCTATTAGAGACAGCCGGTGCATAATCTATCCAGATACCCAGCAATAACACCAATAACCCTACCCCTTGCTTTATGGACATTTTATAATAACTAATATTATTGTTAGCGCTGATTTTTCTATCTACTTACAGACCAAATAGAGAGCGTGTTTTCGTCTTACGGATCTCTTTCTCATTACTCCACTCAATAATACCGCTCTGCAAATTCATGAATTTTAACGTGAATTTATAGTATACATCCTTGGTAGAACCTGAAGATTTAGCAATCTCAGACAGGTTTCCATAAAGCATAAACTCAGCTCCAATTTGATGACCCATTTGTACCGCAGTCGCTGGATTTACTATACTGCTACTCATTTGATAATCAAATTGCTTACGTACATTATCTACTACCGTCATATCCACAAAACGGAATTTACCCGAATTGATCAACTTGCTCTGGATAGTATCGGTAATGGACTCAGTATCAATATGCTGCATTGTCTTATTTTTTATATTGTCCACAAATACTACCGGGCGGCGATCACTAGTAATTTTCACAATCGGGGGGAAGCTCAATAGATCATCAACCATTTTGGTGGAAATCATCTGTAAATCACTAGAGCCAAAATCTGTATTGACCGTTTCCCGCTCCTGAGCATTGCCGTAATCTACGTGAGTACAGCTTGTCAACACCATATTAGCTATCAGAAGGGCAACACTTATCAGGCGTATCATCTATTTCCTCCCCTTATTATTCCTGAGCCCAGATTTCAAAGCGCATAGCGCTGGAGTTCGGCGCTAATGCCTGTACGTTTGCTTGGGTACGTCCAGGCATGACCAGTTGCTGCCAAGGCGACCTCTCAGGGGCTATCTCAAAACCGTTCTTATCAAACCATTTAAATTGGTATTGAAAATCTAGCCGAAATTTCCAACGATTTTCCAGCGTAGCTTGGGCTTTCATCAAATCGCCCACTTGGCTGATAATAATGTTTTTAATAGCTAACCGGGATGATAGTAAGAGATTGTTAGAGTGTACCACTGTCTTTATCTCACCATTCTGCGATTCCAGCCGCGCCATATTGCTGGCTGAACAACCTGCCAATAATACTAGCGCTAATAATACCGCCCATATCTGTTTCATCTTAGCTTCCTCCATTAATGGGCATAGTCTGGGTGATCAGACGTCCCCCTAGGTCAATCACTCTCAACAAAGTAACCCCTTGTACTGATATCGGCACTACCAAATTGGCATGGCTACCCGATAACGACAATCCAACCTCATAGGTACCGGCAGCCAGCTCAAGGCGGGCTACTTGGCTATTAGCCGGTAATGTCATCCAACTGCGTAGATCAGCCTGCTCAGAGACAAAATTGTATAATTGTATTGCATAGCTACCCAGTAACCCTAGACTCTCATTAACTTCTCTCTGAATAGTATATTTAGCTGCTGTCCTAGCAATCTGGCGGGCTATGATACTTGATAGTTGTTCTTTCAGTGCATGGGCAGCAATAGCACCCACATTTATCAATGGTTGAGTAGTGATCTCATCCTTATTGACTTTTACCTGCATAGGCAGCGGATCAGATAAACGGTTTATTTGGTAGACAGGGAAATTAATGATCACAATCCCTTGATCGGTAGGTATTGGAATCCTTACCGGTTCTTTGGTGGGGACAAAACCTTGCTCCAGCGCTATAATCAGCAGGCCATTTTTATTAACTTGGCCATTTAGTTTATGCGATGCTCGCTGAACATCGGCTTTAATAAAATCGGAATCAGGCAAAATCTGTAGTGCCTGTTTATAATCCACCAGTGCATCATTATATAGCCCCTGTCCTTCCCAAAAAGCAGCAGCCAGATAATAACTATACGCATTCTGAATGCCGGAACGTACTAAAGCGGCAGCGCTGTTGAGACCAGAGAAATAACCCTCATATTCATTAATACCAACACTATCCTTACCTTTGTTTTTTTCTTCTGCTTTAGTAATTTGTTTTTGGTGATCTAATTCTTGCTGGCGTTGAGTATAGTCTACGCGGCGAAACTCTACAGCGGCACCTACAATATCACCTTGGGCAAGATAATTTAATGCCTGAAAAGTATAGCTTAAGATTCGCTCATAAGGCTGAGCTTGATAATGGATAAAATTATCATTTATCGCTATTGCAGTTACTGATTGGCTCAAGCTAGAAACACGGATACGCGCAGCTTCATCATTTTTTTCATAAAGGTCAGCGGCCTGCTGGAACCACTTCTCGCTATCGCCATAATAACCCATAATTTGGGCTACACGCCCAGCCTCTAACGTGTAGAGGAGCCGATCCTTCTTCCTAGTTTGCCGGCTAATCTTCTCTAGCACCCGTTTATCCTGGCTTTGATATAGCGCCTCTCTCCATACCTGTGCTTGTTGCGGGTAGGGAGGCGAAAAAAAAGGTACTGTCGAGCAACCTGAGAGCAAAAATAACAGAAGCAGCCAGCAAAGAGCACACCCTAGCCCCTGTCCATAAACCTCCAGCCTAATCATTTAGTTATTAATTATTAAAATTAAGATTAAGCTGCTCTAAGATTCACCGTTTTATACTGGAGTATTTTTGCTCAATGTACTAACCGCCTCGTAATAACAAGAATAGCGTAACCATAGTTAATACCAAATTAAATCCCACCAGCCACTGTAGTAACGTTTGGGTATCTTTAATTTTTTTCACCCATTTATTGATTTCATTAAAACGACGATAGGCTATTTCCCACTCTAAATCTGGGTCATCAAACTCATCTCCAGAGTTTGTAAGCGCCTTAGCAACACTTTTAGCCCTCTCATCACTGATCCCTGCTTCTTTAAATGCTGTATAAATTTCCTCAATCATACGGGTGATTAAGATCCTCGGTTTATAATATTGCCTACTGCTACCTTTCGGGACTGTATCTTTGATAAGGACTACTCGAGCCAGAGTTATAAGGACTGCCATATCGCCCATAGGGCTTATTAATCAAATCCTGGCTATAAGGAGTACCAAACCGCCCATAGGGATCTTTTGGTAAATCATCACTATAAGGAGTCCCGTAACGCTTATAAGCGTTCATGCTGGAGCTAGGATCAAAGCCGCTACCGCTAAAATTTTTTATAGGTTTACCGCTTGGAATAGCCGTTTCAGCTATAAGGGCAGAGGAAAAAATCATTAACGTAATTGAAATAAGTATTTTCATCGCTATAGCCTCTCTGTTAAGAGTCCATCAATTACAGTGAGATACTCAATAAACTTATTTTAACCCTGTAGATATACCTATTATTACCCTCCATGTTTATCTCTAAGGATCAATTAAAAATAAGCTTTAGTAATGAAATAATCGTTCATAATTATCCATTAGTATAGCCTATAGTATTACCATTAAACTTAGCCTATATAGATTTAATCTATGCTGATATAGGCAGATTTGACTAACCTTCAATTTTTACGCTAAGGTCTAAAAATAGTCACCAAATTTAAACAACAGAGAAATATATGAAAATATTTATCCTAGGAATTATTTACGCGACCTTTGGGATTGCCTCTATAGCTTACGGAGAAGAAAAGACCATTGATGCCAATACCCACCATGAAATCATAAAAAAAACTTTACTCACCCAAGCATTAGCCGCGAAAATTGAAGGCAGAGAATCCCAGATAACCGTGCTCGAACTTACCTACCCACCCGGTAATAGCACCCCGCCTCATCACCATACAGGCGCTGTTTTTGTCTATGTGCTTGAAGGTGCACTCAAATCTGAAGTTACAGGCCAACCCCTCAAGATCTATCATCAAGGAGAAAGTTTTTTTGAACCTGCAGGCGGCATCCATTTAGTTTCTGGAAATGGGAGTACTGATAAACCCGTCAAATTCCTCGCCATGCTCTTTACTAAAAAAGATGAAAAACAGCTCACCATTATGGAAAAATAAAATAATCTATGGTGATTAAAAGAATCAATTATCACCAGCTTAACCCTGATGCTATCAAAGCGCTGTCCTCTGCCAATCAATACATCACTTCGATTGATAAAAAATTGTGGGCACTCATTGAGCTTCGGATCTCTCAAATCAACGGCTGTGCCTACTGTGTTAATATACATTCACGGCAAGCACGTGAAGCGGGAGAAGATCAACAACGCCTGGATTGTTTAACCGTATGGCGGGAATCATCATTTTTCAATGAAGCCGAATGCGCTGCCCTTGCGTGGGCAGAGTCACTCAGCCATATCTCTGCTACCCGAGCGCCTGATAACGTCTACAAAACACTACAACAGCACTATTCAGAGCAACAAATAGTAGACCTCACCTTAATAATCTCAATGATGAATATGTGGAATCGTATTGCTGTTAGTTTGCAGCGCCTTCCTGATCGAGAAAACTAATAAATAAACAAGCTAAATCAATCGCCAAGCAGCTAAGTCTCATGCAACTGTATAATGGTGCGTTCTTTAGATTGTTTACTTTCAGTTAAGCTTCATGTTTTTTAAATAATTTATCCAAAATACCAAAAGATTAGTTTGCCCAAGAAAGTTCCATACTATCAATTCGACGAATACCGGCATGATTAATAATCATTGGCTGACAGTTTAGCTGAACATGGGGTATCCGTGCTGAAAGTGCTGCAAGCGCCTCTTCTAACTCAAGTCGCGCAAGGGCTTCTCCAAGACATCGGTGAACGCCCGCACCAAAACCAGGGTGAACCCGATCCTGCTTCTCTCGATAAATATCAAATATATCTGGGTGATCATATACTCGCTCATCCCGCATCGCTGACATAATCGAAAGAATAACTGGCACATTAGCTGGGATGATTGCACCGTCAACGTTAATATCTTCTAAAGTTCTACGAAGAATACCAGCAGCCATCGGCTCATAGCGCATCGACTCTGCTACTGCATTAGGAATAAGCTCCGGATCTTGACAGACTGCCTTCCACTGCTCTGGGTGTTGGAGTAATAAAGCAATTTCTATGGCAATGGCAGCCCGAGTTGTATCCGTGCCACCGATAATAAGCTGTCTTATCTGATTCTCAAGCTCAAGCTCAGAGAGCTGACCTGATTCGTCATTAGCTGCTAAAAAAGTAGACAGAAAGTCATCACGCGGATTCTTACGCCGCTCTATGATTTTCTGCTCAATATAGTCCTTTAAATCTGAAGCTGCCGACTTGGCATTGGAAATTTCATCTGAACTGACATCAAAATTAAGAAATTTCCCTATCTCATGGGCTAGCTTAGAAAAATAAGGAACATCAGATCTGGGCAACCCAATAAAATCACCGATGATTCGCGGCGGGAGCTGGGCCGAAAATCCTTCAATAAATTCCACCTGCCCGTTTTCATACCAAGAATCAATGAGATCATTGGCAGTCTGACGCACAACTGGGCGCATATCCTCCACCGTCTGGCGTAAAGATAATTTTGTAAAAGGAGATCGGCGACGGCGGTGGGTTTCACCGTTGGCAGTCAGCATACCTTGTTCATAGCCCTGAAATAAAGCTCCAGAGGTAACCCCGCGCGCCTCTGGGAAATCGGTCTCAGTAGAGCACAGCCTTGGATCTTTGCCCAAATATTGGACATCAGCGTGACGCAATACGATATATCCTCCTTTCTCATCAAACACAACGGGGTACATATTTCGGTATTTCCGCAGCACGCCATGGGGATCTGTCTTCATCTCTTCCTTGTCTTCTATACTTACGGTTGGGATACCTATGGCTGAGGTACTCGGCGGTGATTGTATGGAAAGTTTAGAGCTATCTTCAAAATTCATTCTTAAACTCCTATCATACATATATTATAAGCAGCGATCTCTAAAGGCTATTCTGGTTAGACCAAGAAAGTTCCATGCTATCAATTCGACGAAGAGCCCCTGTATTACCACTAATCATTGGCTGATAATTTAGCTGAACATGGGGTATCCGTACCGAAAATACTGCCAACGCCTCTTCTAGCTCGATACGTGCAAGAGCCTCTCCAAGACATCGGTGAACACCTGCTCCAAAAATCGGATGCACCCGATCCCGCTTTTCTCGGTAAATATCAAAAATATCTGGACGATCATATACCTGTTTATCTCGCATCGCTGACATAGTTGAAAGACTCACCAGCGCATTAGCCGGGATAATCGCACCATCAATATTGATAACCTCTAAGGTCTTGCGAGCAATAGCAGAAACAACTGGCTCATAGCGCATTGATTCTGCTACTGCGTTAGGAATTAATCTTGGATCTTGACAGACTGCCTTCCATTGCTCTGGATACTGTAGTAATAAGGCAATTGTTATAGCAATAGTAGTGCGAGTTGTATCCGTACCCCCAATAATAAGCACCATTATCTGAAATACGAATTCAAGCTGGGAGAGCTGGCTTGATTCATCGTTAGCTTTCAAAAAAACAGAAAGATAATCATCGCGCGGATTCTTACGCCGCTCTATAATTTTCTGCTCAATATAGTCCTTTAAATCTGAGGCTGCCGACTTGGCATTGGAAACCTCATCCGAGCTGACACCAATATTAAGAAATTTCCCCATCTCATGGGTCAGCTTAGAAAAATAGGAAGTATCCGCTCTGGGTAAACCAAGAAAATCGCCGATGATGCATGATGGGAGCTGAGCCGAAAATCCTTCAATAAATTCCACCTGCCCGTTTTCATACCAAGAATCAATGAGATCATTGGCAGTCTGACGCACAACTGGGCGCATATCCTCCACCGTCTGGCGTAAAGATAATTTTGTAAAAGGAGATCGGCGGCGGCGATGGGATTCGCCATTAGTAGTCAGCATACCTTGTTCAAAAAAGCTGAATAAAGCCCCGGAAGTGACCCCGAACATCTCTGGGTAAATGGTCTCAATAGCGCACAATCTTGGATCTTTGCTCAAACATTGGACATCAGCGTGACGCAGCACAGCATAGCTTCCTTTCTCATTAAAAACAACGGGGTACATATTTCGGTATTTCCGATACACACTATGAGGATCTGTCTTCATCTCTTCCATGTCTTTTACACTTAGGGTTGGGATATCCATGGCTGAAGTACTCGGTAGTGTTGATAGTAATTGTATGGAAAATTTGGAGCTATCCTCAAAATCCATCCTCAAACGCCTATCATATTCTTTATTTCTCCGATCTACTAATCACGTACTCTTTAGTTTAGCTAAGCAGGCATAATTCGCAAGAGAGGCTGGTAGCCCTCGCCTCTCTACGAAATATTACAGCCATCTCATTACTTACTTGACGTAAACTCCAGCTGCATACAGGAGACTGACCGAGTCGCTGAGGTAAAGCTAATGACATTTCCATTAGCATCGTATACATTACCTGGGCGATAACAATGCCACCCCGTTGTTGGATCATAAGCCCCCGCCCCGTTACGAATATAGGGCATATTGGCTTGCTCGGTGATATCAAGCCACGGCCCTTGAGTAGCCACATTCCAGAGATACACTGAATTATGCGCCGGCCAATACCCTGGTTGATTTTGATCGTTAGGGGTCGGTTGATCTAGACCATTCCCGCCATACACTACGATATAACCTGAATGGGAGTCATAGGTGACTACGGGCATCCGCCGTGGATGGGGTAAAGGGGCCAGCGTCTGCCAAGTCTGGTTTTGCAAATTAAACCGCCTAAAGGCATTCTCATCATAGACGCCGCCCGTAGCATGGTCACAGCGACCCCCCACTACATAGGCCCAATTACCCACTGCCACCGCATTGTTGCGAACGAGCGTACAAGGCATGGTTCCCAACGGCGGAGGTGTTATCGACTCAAGGCTAAATAGACCGTCTCCGTTTGAATTTGGCTGCACCAAAGTCAGCGCATTGCTTGGATCGCCAGCATGATTATCACCGCCATAAACAAATCCAACGTTCCGTGCCTGACTCCAAGCCGTGGCGGGATTCATTGAGCTCCAGCTAGCAACCTCTACACTGCCATCTAACGTAAAGAAGTTACTCGGCGGGATAAATAACTTATAAATATTATTAATAAAGGTCCACTGACCAAGATTATAATCGAGAAAACCATCCCAAGGAGTGCCCGACGGCATGATGTTGCCATAAGCGCCTCCAAAAACCAGCAAACCTACATTAGGCACATTAAGCATCGTCATGTTATCTCGTACCGCGATACCATTGCCGCTAATGGCAAACTGATCATTCTCAGTGTTAGGCAATAGGTAGGAAAACTGATCGGTTGCAGCGTTAAAACAGCGTACGGAGTTGTTTTGATTGCCATCAGTCGTATGGCCTAGCAAAAATAAGATACAGCTACGCCCATCGCTTAACTGTGCGTATTCGCCGCTACTCCAACCCATACCATCGGCATCCAGATCGGGAAATGGCCCCTTGGTTTCTACTGTTAATGTACAAGTTTGAAGGTTGGCACAATCGGCAGCAATTGAGCCGAGCGCACCACTGGGTGGTGGTAATACGCCAAGGGGTGGAGGATCATTTGATGAGGATGGATCGCCATTATTTGGGGGTACCGATGGCGGATCTCCACTGCCACTGCCGCTTGAGGAAGAGGAACTACCCCCTTCGTTACCCTTACTACCACTTCCCGACGATGAGGATAAAGCGCTTGAAGAGGGAGGCTCATTTCCAACTGCATACAGGGTAAATGACGCTTCACTACTACCGTTAGAACCGGTACAGCCAACTGAGTAAGTTTTATTTCCCCCTGATGTGACCACCTGTAATGACCCATCCGTCTCAGTATTTGACATCCAAGGCGCTGAGCAACTCGTTGCCGCGCTCGCATCCCAGTAAATAATCGACGCTTTACCCGAAACCATGGGGTTTGGCTTCGCAAAGATATTGACAATCGGTTCGTTCGTAGCTGAACGCGGCAGCAGCGCAAAGTTTGGATAATCATTATAGGTATCCTCACCAGAGGGCTGCACACTACGGGACTGAAAAATATTCCATGCACTCTGAGCATTCGCCACCCCCGCATCGACTAAGGCCGCCAGTGCAATTTGTAAGTTAGCGGGAAAACCATCATTAGCGTAGGCGTGATCAAACATCTGCCCGACTTGATACGGGCCATAGCCTTTATCTGGAAGTCCTACAGCGGTCAGTGCTTGCGCCATTTGCGGCGAGTTACACGTCAGACCTTTAAGGGTAGGCCACTTTTGCGCGTAGGCTTCATCGTAGGTTAACCAATCACCGCTCGGGGTTTGGACAGGTAAATTATAGGTCTCCGCTAAGGTCCAACAAAATCCCGTGGGCTCTTGCTGCCAAGCGGTCATGACATGGATCTCATACTGACCTAACCACTTGACGAAAGCCGCTGCTTCTGAAAACCCAAGATCTGCTAGATGCTGAAATGACCAGACAAGAAAGGCATGCATAAATGGCGACATCTGCCACGGTTGACTGCCATCGTCACGAAAGGGTTGCGGAACACCGAAGATATTGGCACTTGGATTATTGCTGTAGGTGGTATTGAAGAAGGTAAGATTATTATTGATATCTTCATTAAACTCTGCTTTCAGGGGGTAGTTATCGGGTAAAAGATAGGCCGCATCGGCCACATTGCGAATAGTCCACGCAATCCCTCGGGGCTGAGGTTGAGCATAATTACCTATCAATCCTGTCGCGTACTTTCTCGCCGGCGGATCAGACCAAATTTCATTATACGACGCATCAAGGGCCAGCTCGGACATGTAATAGTAGGATCCAGTCACCATATACGGCACGTACGCTACTGATGGCTGATGGGCCGTATCATAACTATCTGGGTTATTGCAATTAGTACAATTTGGCGGTAGTAGATCGGCAAGATAGCTCTTATCTATAGCGCTACTTCCGTTATACCCAGCGTGATTAGCATAACCCCAGTTGGTAATCGTAATATAGGGATGTCGCTGGATACTCACAGGCCAGCCCGTGGCTTGATCGCGATAATGGACGCTATAGGGCCCAATACCATCGGTATTAGCGAGCATATTGTTATAGGCCCGTATATCAGGGTTTTCGATGTACACCGTAGTCCAAAGGGGTAAAGGCCCAATACCGTCTTGCGCGCCCTCTTCACCCATCGCCTTCTCCTGATCGCAGATCTGCAGTGGTGGGCATGATTGGGGTAGATTTGCCAGATAACTCTCAGCTGGGCTTAGCGCCATATAGCGCGAGATAGCCCCCGTCTCTTGAATATACTGGGTGTTCTGCTGCACGTAGACCTGTGGTTGCTGCTCATTCCACCATAAAACCTTATGCCAACGGGTATAAGGGTATTGACTAAGGGTTTCGCTGCTAAAGCTGGCGCTGCCCGAAGTCACAGTAGCGCTGTATTCTAGCAAAGCCGGGAGGGTATAGGCCCAAGTATTCTCAAAGATAATATCAGTACTGACATAGGCAATTTCACCTGGATTGGCTCCGCCATAGGCCCGTATCGCAAAATATACTCTAAGATTTGGGTTACTCGTCCCATCTGATGATTGCACTGATCCGTTGACTACCCATTCGCTCACCAGCGACCCCTCAAGCCAGATATTGCAGGAGGTTCCCCATGCTGCACACTGACCCGCAGATTCTGCTGCTTCTAGTAATGTACGGGCAGCCACTGTATAGACAGCGCCGTTGAGCGTCACTGACGCAATGGCATCGTAAGAGGTCGCCAACAGTTGTGATAAGGTGATGGACGTAGCCCCCGCGGATGAAGCTGTCGTCGACAGCTGTAAAGATTGTTGACTATTACCCGCTAGAGATGGAATTTGAGCAGTCAATACGGCATGCCTGAGACTTCCATCCGGATAGCTCGCTTTTACATCTACTTGTAATGGAATCGCTTGATTGTTAATCATTGCCGCTACAGTAGTACCTTTGGGCACATCACCGACTTTGAAGATCTGACCAAAAGTTACTGGAACATTCGTTTGACTCCCTGAAAATTGACTCATTACATTATCTATAACGATCGCTGACCCTGCCCCTCTAGACGGAGTCGAGATACTTAATGCCAATAAAACCCCTAACAATAACCCAATACCCCAGTTATTCTTTTTGATCATCTCATTCATAGCCTCATCTAATGATCTAATCTAGCTTTTAGCAAAGACATTTTTTGAATATAAATTATTAAGATTAAAGATATTTTTTAAATTTATGTTAATAAAAGTATTTGTCCCAGTATAAAGATAAGATTTTAAATTCATAAATATAACTACGTAGCTGCAGCTAAAAAAACAGCAACAACTATCGCTTAACTCTAGTTTGCTGAAAATATTTTGATAACAAAATTATGACGTAGCGCACAAAATGCGGTACATCACAGCTAAAATAAAGATTACTAAGGACGGTTGAGGCATTACGATCATGCCCCATGGTTTATTAGGTATTTATTAATTAAAACTTGGAAGGGCTAATAAAATACAAGTTATTCTTAAAGCTATATTCAAGAATATTTTTTCATAGGCAATAAAAAAGCAGACAGAAAATCATCACGTGGATTCTTGCGCTATTCTATAATTTTTTGCTCAATGTAATGTAAAGGAGAGCAATTCTTCCCTTCTACTCTCCTCTACAAAATATTACAGCCATCTCATCACTTACTTGACGTAAACTCCAGCTGCATACAGGAGACTGACCGAGTCGCTGAGGTAGGGCTAATGACATTTCCATTGGCATCGTATACATTACCTGGGCGATAACAATGCCACCCCGTTGTTGGATCATAAGCCCCCGCCCCGTTACGAATATAGGGCATATTGGCTTGCTCGGTGATATCAAGCCACGGCCCTTGAGTAGCCACATTCCAGAGATACACTGAATTATGCGCCGGCCAATACCCTGGTTGATTTTGATCGTTAGGGGTCGGTTGATCTAGACCATTCCCGCCATACACTACGATATAACCTGAATGGGAGTCATAGGTGACTACGGGCATCCGCCGTGGATGGGGTAAAGGGGCCAGCGTCTGCCAAGTCTGGTTTTGCAAATTAAACCGCCTAAAGGCATTCTCATCATAGACGCCGCCCGTAGCATGGTCACAGCGACCCCCCACTACATAGGCCCAATTACCCACTGCCACCGCATTGTTGCGAACGAACGTACAAGGCATGGTTCCCAACGGCGGAGGTGTTATCGACTCAAGGCTAAATAGACCGTCTCCGTTTGAATTTGGCTGCACCAAAGTCAGCGCATTGCTTGGATCGCCAGCATGATTATCACCGCCATAAACAAATCCAACGTTCCGTGCCTGACTCCAAGCCGTGGCGGGATTCATTGAGCTCCAGCTAGCAACCTCTACACTGCCATCTAACGTAAAGAAGTTACTCGGCGGGATAAATAACTTATAAATATTATTAATAAAGGTCCACTGACCAAGATTATAATCGAGAAAACCATCCCAAGGAGTGCCCGACGGCATGATGTTGCCATAAGCGCCTCCAAAAACCAGCAAACCTACATTAGGCACATTAAGCATCGTCATGTTATCTCGTACCGCGATACCATTGCCGCTAATGGCAAACTGATCATTCTCAGTGTTAGGCAATAGGTAGGAAAACTGATCGGTTGCAGCGTTAAAACAGCGTACGGAGTTGTTTTGATTGCCATCAGTCGTATGGCCTAGCAAAAATAAGATACAGCTACGCCCATCGCTTAACTGTGCGTATTCGCCGCTACTCCAACCCATACCATCGGCATCCAGATCGGGAAATGGCCCCTTGGTTTCTACTGTTAATGTACAAGTTTGAAGGTTGGCACAATCGGCAGCAATTGAGCCGAGCGCACCACTGGGTGGTGGTAATACGCCAAGGGGTGGAGGATCATTTGATGAGGATGGATCGCCATTATTTGGGGGTACCGATGGCGGATCTCCACTGCCACTGCCGCTTGAGGAAGAGGAACTACCCCCTTCGTTACCCTTACTACCACTTCCCGACGATGAGGATAAAGCGCTTGAAGAGGGAGGCTCATTTCCAACTGCATACAGGGTAAATGACGCTTCACTACTACCGTTAGAACCGGTACAGCCAACTGAGTAAGTTTTATTTCCCCCTGATGTGACCACCTGTAATGACCCATCCGTCTCAGTATTTGACATCCAAGGCGCTGAGCAACTCGTTGCCGCGCTCGCATCCCAGTAAATAATCGACGCTTTACCCGAAACCATGGGGTTTGGCTTCGCAAAGATATTGACAATCGGTTCGTTCGTAGCTGAACGCGGCAGCAGCGCAAAGTTTGGATAATCATTATAGGTATCCTCACCAGAGGGCTGCACACTACGGGACTGAAAAATATTCCATGCACTCTGAGCATTCGCCACCCCCGCATCGACTAAGGCCGCCAGTGCAATTTGTAAGTTAGCGGGAAAACCATCATTAGCGTAGGCGTGATCAAACATCTGCCCGACTTGATACGGGCCATAGCCTTTATCTGGAAGTCCTACAGCGGTCAGTGCTTGCGCCATTTGCGGCGAGTTACACGTCAGACCTTTAAGGGTAGGCCACTTTTGCGCGTAGGCTTCATCGTAGGTTAACCAATCACCGCTCGGGGTTTGGACAGGTAAATTATAGGTCTCCGCTAAGGTCCAACAAAATCCCGTGGGCTCTTGCTGCCAAGCGGTCATGACATGGATCTCATACTGACCTAACCACTTGACGAAAGCCGCTGCTTCTGAAAACCCAAGATCTGCTAGATGCTGAAATGACCAGACAAGAAAGGCATGCATAAATGGCGACATCTGCCACGGTTGACTGCCATCGTCACGAAAGGGTTGCGGAACACCGAAGATATTGGCACTTGGATTATTGCTGTAGGTGGTATTGAAGAAGGTAAGATTATTATTGATATCTTCATTAAACTCTGCTTTCAGGGGGTAGTTATCGGGTAAAAGATAGGCCGCATCGGCCACATTGCGAATAGTCCACGCAATCCCTCGGGGCTGAGGTTGAGCATAATTACCTATCAATCCTGTCGCGTACTTTCTCGCCGGCGGATCAGACCAAATTTCATTATACGACGCATCAAGGGCCAGCTCGGACATGTAATAGTAGGATCCAGTCACCATATACGGCACGTACGCTACTGATGGCTGATGGGCCGTATCATAACTATCTGGGTTATTGCAATTAGTACAATTTGGCGGTAGTAGATCGGCAAGATAGCTCTTATCTATAGCGCTACTTCCGTTATACCCAGCGTGATTAGCATAACCCCAGTTGGTAATCGTAATATAGGGATGTCGCTGGATACTCACAGGCCAGCCCGTGGCTTGATCGCGATAATGGACGCTATAGGGCCCAATACCATCGGTATTAGCGAGCATATTGTTATAGGCCCGTATATCAGGGTTTTCGATGTACACCGTAGTCCAAAGGGGTAAAGGCCCAATACCGTCTTGCGCGCCCTCTTCACCCATCGCCTTCTCCTGATCGCAGATCTGCAGTGGTGGGCATGATTGGGGTAGATTTGCCAGATAACTCTCAGCTGGGCTTAGCGCCATATAGCGCGAGATAGCCCCCGTCTCTTGAATATACTGGGTGTTCTGCTGCACGTAGACCTGTGGTTGCTGCTCATTCCACCATAAAACCTTATGCCAACGGGTATAAGGGTATTGACTAAGGGTTTCGCTGCTAAAGCTGGCGCTGCCCGAAGTCACAGTAGCGCTGTATTCTAGCAAAGCCGGGAGGGTATAGGCCCAAGTATTCTCAAAGATAATATCAGTACTGACATAGGCAATTTCACCTGGATTGGCTCCGCCATAGGCCCGTATCGCAAAATATACTCTAAGATTTGGGTTACTCGTCCCATCTGATGATTGCACTGATCCGTTGACTACCCATTCGCTCACCAGCGACCCCTCAAGCCAGATATTGCAGGAGGTTCCCCATGCTGCACACTGACCCGCAGATTCTGCTGCTTCTAGTAATGTACGGGCAGCCACTGTATAGACAGCGCCGTTGAGCGTCACTGACGCAATGGCATCGTAAGAGGTCGCCAACAGTTGTGATAAGGTGATGGACGTAGCCCCCGCGGATGAAGCTGTCGTCGAGGGTGCTGGCGAAGTTGCCGTCGAGGATTGTGAAGCTCCTTGGGTATTACTTGATAGGGATGCAACCAGTTGTGATATCGTGGTAGGTGACATCCCAGGGGCTGATAAATTTTGCGCCAACAGCACTGAAACTTCTTGAGGATTATTCGCTAGTAATGCAGTGATTTTCGCTATTGTAGCGGGGGGTGTACCAAGGGCTGATAGATCTGCTGTCAGCTGCTGCAAGGATTCTTGATCATTGCCCGTTAGTGGTGGCGTACTCTGAGGTGGCGTGGGGAGCGGCGCCCCTGATGATGAGGCTGTCGTCGACAGCTGTAAAGATTGTTGACTATTACCCGCTAGAGATGGAATTTGAGCAGTCAATACGGCATGCCTGAGACTTCCATCCGGATAGCTCGCTTTTACATCTACTTGTAATGGAACCGCTTGATTGTTAATCATTGCCGCTACAGTAGTACCTTTGGGCACATCACCGGCTTTGAAGATCTGGCCAAAAGTTACTGGAACATTCGTTTGACTCCCTGAAAATTGACTCATTACATTGTCTATAACGATCGCTGACCCTGCCCCTCTAGACGGAGTCGAGATACTTAATGCCAATAAAACCCCTAACAATAACCCAATACCCCAGTTATTCTTTTTGATCATTTTTAGTAACTCCATCAAGCGTTCCAAATCTAACTCATAATTATCTATAAATTTAATGATTAAAATAATCTAAATTATTAACATTACTATATATTTTCATTTAATTTAAGATCCAATCTCTTAACCCAATATCAAAGCTAAAAGGTACTTTACTTTCTAGCCGCTAACGCCCAATTCATCTATGAAACAGGCAGGAAGATAAACTACATCAAGGGTAGGGAGGGAGGTATTGTGTATACACCCCATACAACTGTAACTAAAAATCCACAGGGAACCGTCCCTAAGTCTTTATCTAGTGAAAAAATTTCGATGGTAAAGATAAGATCTAGCGCAGAATGCAGCGTATTGCAGCTTAAATAAAGATCCGTAAGGGAGAGCTGGGGATGCCTATCAAGCCCCATGGCTTATTGGGTACTCATTAAAACTTGGAGGGGCTCACAGGACAGAGGTTATTTTTGAGGCCATATTTAATTAAGTACGTTTTTTCATAGCCGATAAATAAATTGTTTATAGCCAATAATACGAGAAAAAGCAATGAAAACTACATGCAAAATATTTATTTTTATCGCCCCCTTATTCCTTCAACCCGCTTACGCCCTGACTCCGGAGAGCGGCTAGTGGTGGAATCCACAAGCATCAGGTACTGGGTTTAATCTGGAAATTCAAAACAAGACGCTGTTTATTACCACTTTTGTCTATTTTGTGAGGGTGTTTTTCGCCTGATTTAGATATGCGATGAATCGCGCGGTGTCTGCAAAATAGTTGGGATAACTCTTTTTTAGAGCCTTAATTGACGACGTGGAGACTAACACAACATTATGTAGGCTATCCTCGTGGAATTTTTTTTCTAACTTTGCATATTCGTCCGATGCCTCTTGGGGTTCTTTGAATTCTCTAATAGCTACCTAGCTGGCTTGCACATCTAGGGTGAGCAGGTAAAAGCTGTTTTTATTTTTGGTTTTGGTCTCTTTTGTTATCCGTTCTGTGGTTATGGTGAAAGCAGCGAATTGATGATACACATTGAGTGTAGTGGATAGCAACTCAAGCTCACTGCGTATGTCGATGCTGTTGAAACATGGATCTGGTGAGCATCCTTCAAGTCTAGCGAGCTCTGCACTTGCGTATTGGAAGTACTTAAGCCACTCATCGGAGCCTTGACTGGCCTTTAGTGCCGACTTGGTGAATACTCCAGCTACTTCAACTGCTGTAGCCCATGCATGTTGGATTTTGCTACGTATTTGTATTTCAATAGGAATATTTTTGTATTCTGTCTTTGTACCATCGTACTTGTATATGAGATGTATGCCGCGATAGCCAGATGGTTTTGGTTCTTCAATATAATTTCGTTCTCTATGTAGAATATATACAGTTTTGCTCAGCCTTAATGCACTTGATAACTGCTTTACTTGGCTTAGAGTTGATACGATTGCCCGGCAGCCACCAATATCTTCCATTCGGTCTAATTGCATACCACATTCGCGCTTTAATTTTTGTACGATTGATGGCGCACGTTTTAATCGTTGAGCAACAAGTACATTTTTGTTTATTTTTTCCGCTTCGTTACCAAGTATCTTTTCCGCTGTCTTTCTTAGCAGGATAAGGATCGCTTGCATAGGGTAGGCATGAGCGGATCGCCAATTAGACAGCGCATCAAACGATTCGATACTTTTTTTATCGTCGGGATGGTCGCTAGCAAGAACTTTTCCTGCTTTGCGAATAGCTCCTTTGCTGTATTGAGGCTTAATCCATTCCATGTAGATAAATGCAATTGGTATGATACTGCGGTAGCTTACTGTTTTAGATAGTTACAGTAATTGATCCATTTATATTGATTACAAAGGCTCAAAGATTCTAGCCATAAGCTTATTGTAAGTATCAAAATTTAACCCCTACAACGCTATATTTCACTAGAGGCTATAGATAGATAGCTTACCCGATCGCCTCAAAAATCGTGCCAAAAATCTGGCGGTATGGGAACCGGATCGGGTTTTAGCCACGGCTTCAGGGGAGCCTTGCGCTACAATCTCCCCGCCCCCTTCGCCCCCTTCTGAGCCTAGATCAATTAACCAATCCACCTCGGCAATCACATCTAGGTTGTGCTCAATCACAATGACGGTATTACCGCCCTCCACCAACTGCTGGATCACGTGGATAAGCTTGGCCACATCGGCCATATGTAGCCCAATCGTGGGTTCATCTAAAATATACAAGGTATGATAATGGGCAGTAGTCCCTATTTTAGCCAGCTCGGCAACTAGCCGAATCCTTTGCGCCTCTCCGCCACTTAAAGTGGGGCTAGGTTGACCTAAGCTTAGATAATTCAAACCTACGGCCTGGAGTAGCTGCAAGGGCCGATAAATCTTTTTATGGGCAGAGAAAAATTCAGCGGCTTGCTCAACGCTCATCGCCAAGACTTCACCAATGTTTTTCTCCTTATAGTGAATCATTAATGTCTCAGGCGTAAAACGACTCCCATGACAAAGCTCGCAGGGAATAATCACATTGGGCAGAAAACTCATTTCAATTTTCTTTACCCCTTGCCCTTCACAGGCTGGACAGCGGCCTTCCTTAACATTAAAGGAAAACCGGCTAGGCTTATAACCCCGTATCTTAGCTGATGGTGTCTCGGAAAAAAGATGCCGGATCTCGTCCCAAAAGCCAACATAAGTGGCAGGACAAGAACGGGGGGTTTTACCAATAGGAGTTTGATCGACCTCAAGCACCCGCTTAATCACTTCCCAGCCTCGAAGATTTTTACAGCCTTCAAGCTTGAAATCAGGCTTACCTTGCTCGTTGGGTCTTGCTGCCAATAATTGCCGTAAATTTCTATATAGTATCTGCCGTACTAAAGTACTCTTACCACTACCGCTTACGCCCGTGACCCCAATTAAGCATCCTAACGGGAAACTCACATTAAAATGCTTTAAGTTATGAAGAAAAGCTCCCTGAATCTCAAGCAGATGTTCAGAAAAATGGGATCGTCGTCTTTTTCTAACTGGATGGACTAGAGGATGAGCTAGGCAATGACCTGTGACTGACTCTGGATGGTTGAGTAATGTAGCTACATCTCCTACCGCGACCACCTGCCCCCCATTTATCCCCGCCCCTGGCCCTAGATCAATGACATAGTCAGCACGGCGAATAGTTTCCTCATCGTGCTCGACCACAATAATGGTATTTCCCTTGTGTCCTAGCTGTGTTAATGTCTTCAGCAGCATTTGATTATCCCGAGGATGAAGGCCAATGGTCGGCTCATCCAAGATATAGCACACCCCTCGCAGGTTAGATCCGAGCTGGGCGGCTAAACGAATACGCTGGGATTCACCCCCACTTAGGGTAGAGGCAGCCCGATCTAGAGCTAGGTAAGATAAGCCTACTTCTTTTAAGAATTTCAGCCGTGACCGCAACTCAGGCAAGATATCTCGGGCAATTTCAGCCTCACGTCCCAGTAGCTTTAATGAATGAAATACCATCTCTGCTTCCATGACCGACATCCGGGTAAATTCAGTAATACCTCGATTTTGGAACCGTACCGCTAAAGCTTCAGGGCGTAATCGTTGGCCATGGCAAACGGGGCAGGGATCAGTATTTTCTAGCTGTCTGACCTGCGCTTGCCCCTCCTCATCAGAAATATCATCAGCATTAGGCAATTGCTGACCCGTACCATAACAATGAAGACACCAACCATGCTTAGAATTAAAAGAAAACAAACGGGGATCAAGATCGATAAAGTTACGATGGCAATTTAGGCAAACGCGTTTGGTAGAATAGATCATTTTTTCTTGATCGGGTAAAGATCTTGGGTTTACTGGTAGTAGCTCAACCCTACCTTGGCCTAAATCTAAAGCTTGCGCCAACAAAGTATATATTGCTTTTTCTGCTTTAGAGGACACGACGATCTCCCCTACTGGCAACTCAATAGAATGCTCCTTAAACCGATCAAGACGCGGCCAATTATTAGTAGCTACCAGATCACCATCCACTCGCAAATGGGTAAATCCTTTCCTGCTAGCCCATTGAACAAGATCAGTATAATAACCTTTACGAGCTACCACTAAAGGAGCCAATACCCGCAAGCGACGACCTCGATGATCTCGCAACAGTTGCGCTTGGATCATTTCCAAGGTTTGCGCTTCAATGGGAATTTGGCAATCGGGGCAATACTGCTGGCCCAGCTTTACAAATAACAATCGTAGGAAATGGTAAATCTCAGTCAGCGTAGCTACGGTACTTTTCAGACCTCCACGGCTGATACGCTGCTCAATAGCCACCGTGGGAGGAATCCCAAAAACAGCGTCGATGTCAGGGCGAGCTGCTGGCTGCACAAACTGCCGAGCATAGGCATTTAGCGATTCTAAATAGCGCCGCTGACCTTCTGCAAAGAGAATATCAAACGCCACCGTGCTTTTACCGGAACCGGAAACTCCGGTAATTACGGTCATTTTCTCGCGGGGAATCTCCAGATCAATGCCTTTTAAATTATGCTCCCTGGCATTATGGATACTAATCACTAAGTTTTCTCCCTTTACCTCCTCCCTATAGGCTAAAACCGGTTCAGCCACCCCAGCAAAGGTAGACTGTTGATGATTTCGTAGTGCCAAACCCGTATGACTGCGCTCACATTGCATCACCTCATCAGGAGAGCCGCTACAAATTACCTCCCCCCCAGCCTCACCCCCTTCAGACCCTAAATCAATAATCCAATCTGCCCCCTGGATCAAATCCAAATGATGTTCAATCACTACCAAAGAATGACCCGCGGCCAACAATTGACGGAAAGCCTGAAGTAAAACGGTAATATCCTCAAAATGCAGGCCGGTAGTCGGCTCATCAAATAAAAATAAAATCCCGGTCTTTTCTTTTTTATAGGCTTGCGCTTTCCTTAAATACCCCGCCAATTTAAGCCGCTGGGCCTCGCCACCACTTAAAGTAGGCACTGGCTGCCCCAATTTCATGTAACCTAGCCCTACTGCCTGAAGCGGCTCGATTTTCCGTAATATTTCAGGGTAATCAGTAAAAAAAGTCGCTGCTTCAGTCACAGTCAAATCTAATACTTCAGCGATGGATTTACCGAGATTATCCCCAGAAGGGCGCAGCTTAACCTCCAGTATCTCTAGTCGATAACGCTGGCCATTACAGTCCGGGCAACGAAGATACACATCACTTAAAAACTGCATCTCCACCTGCTCAAAGCCATTACCATTGCAAGTAGGGCAACGCCCCGCACCATTATTAAAGCTAAAAGTCCCTGCTGTATAACCCCTTTCTCGGGCTAACGGCTCATTGGCAAACGCCTTACGGAATGACTCAAGGGCACCGACATAGCTCGCCGGATTAGAACGGGTGGTTTTCCCAATAGGAGATTGATCCACCAGCACCACATCTTGAATAAGCTCGTGACCCTTCAACGCCTGATAAGCACCAGGGGTTTCTGTGGGCTTGCCTTTTAATTTGCACCAACCTTTATAAAGCACTTCTTGCACTAAGGTAGATTTACCAGAGCCGCTCACGCCCGTAACACACACCAAGCGATTTAAAGGAAAACGAACATTAATCTGCTTAAGATTATGGGCACTGGCGCCAAGAATCTCAAAGTAAGCACTGGCTACCGACTTTGCCACCATAACAGATGAATTGATAATCTGTTTTTTCCCTGTTAAATACTGGGCTGTCAGGGAATGATGGGTCGGTAATTCATGAGGGGAGCCAAAAAACACCAAATTTCCACCGTGTTCCCCTGGGCCTAGGCCTAAATCTAAGATCCGATCAGCAGCCAGCATGACTTGAGGATCATGCTCAACCACCAGCAAAGAATTCCCCGCATCCCGCAGTCGCTGTAAAATCCGAATAATTCGTGCCATATCTCGAGGGTGAAGGCCAATACTTGGCTCATCCAAGACAAATAGGGTATTGACGAGGGAAGTCCCCAGCGCAGTCGTTAAATTAATCCGCTGCACCTCACCACCACTTAAAGTACGGGATTGCCGATCTAAGGTGAGATAACCTAGCCCCACTTCTACGAGATAATCCAAGCGCGTCCGAATTTCACTTAATAACAGCTCAGTCGCCTCATCTAAAGGAGCAGGTAATTTAAGCTGCTGGAAAAATTGCTGGCAACGGGCAATAGGTAACAACACCACATCCTGAAGGGTCAGCCCCGGCAGAGCTTCCCATTCAGGTTTGAAGTGCTTTGTCTCTGGTAATACCCAATCTGCATCAGCTTTTGTGCCTAACCGCCACAGCAAAGCTTCAGGTTTAAGCCGCGCTCCTTGGCAAACCGGACAAGGATGGTAAGCTCGATATTTAGACAACAGCACCCGAATATGCATCTTATAGCTTTTACTTTCCAACCAGCTAAAGAACCGCTTCACTCCGTACCATTGGTTATCTTCCCACGCGCCCTCTCCCTCCAACACCCAACGCTGCTGATCGGGGGTTAAATCCTGCCAAGGCCGATCAATGGGCATGCCACACCCATTAGCAAAGCGGATTAAATCTTCCTGACATTCCTGATAGCTGGCAGTCTGCCAAGGTTTAATCGCCCCCTCCGCTAAGGTTTTCTGGGTATCAGGAATAACTAAGCCCTCATCAATGCCGATAATTCGGCCAAACCCTCGGCAAGTCTCACAAGCGCCTAGGGGAGAGTTAAAGGAAAACTGATGGGGAACAGGTTCTTGGTAAGGAATATCGCAATGGGGACAATGAAAGTTAGCAGAAAAACGCTGAGGCGAGTGAGGTTTACGCTCTTCATCCAAAGGATACACTGTAAGGCGATCTCGACCATGCTTTAAAGCAATTTCCAGAGCTTCGATAATGCGAGCCTGTTGATCAACAACGATGGGTACTCGATCTTGAATAATTTCTAAAATTTGATCCGTCTGATAATGGATACGGGTATAGCCTTGCTTAAACAATAAGCCTTTGATTTCTTGTGCAGAAAAATTATCGGGAATAACTACCTCAAAGGTAATTAAAACCCGAGTTTTATTAGGGCGATCCTGATATTGCGCTAATAACTGTTGGTAAATACTATTAGGCGTATCTTTCTGAACCGGTTGACCACAGTTACGACAATAAAGCTGAGCGGCCCGAGCAAAAAGCAATTTTAGATGATCATTAAGCTCCGTCATAGTGCCCACGGTGGAGCGAGAAGTACGCACGGGGTTGACTTGATCAATAGCAATAGCTGGCGGAATCCCTTCGATGCGATCTACTTGGGGCTTATCCATACGATCTAGAAACTGCCGAGCGTAAGGGGAAAAGGTCTCTACATAGCGCCGCTGACCTTCGGCATAAATGGTGTCAAAAGCTAAGGAAGACTTCCCAGAACCGCTCACCCCAGTAATTACAATCAGCTCATTAAGGGGTAGCTGTAGGTTAAGATTTTTTAGATTATTCTGGCGAGCCCCTTCAATTAAAATATATCTATCCACCATAGAAGCTCCTCTATAACCCAAATGTAGCATCCCCTTAATAGAAAGAGCCTATACTAACTTTACAGACTCTTTCATATCTACCTTACCTTTCTTTATCTGAGCTGAATAATACACCCATTACAATAGACATTTCGTCTACAAGGACTTAAGGAATTCGACCAAATCTCTCTTTTTGGCTGCTATCACCCCTAGATTTATGAAGGTTAATAAAAAGCCCCTAAGATAAGGGGCTTTTTGTCTTTATCTTTATTATTTATAAAGGGTAAACTGTCATCCAGTTAAAACTTTAACGTAAGCTATCTTCTTGCAATGCCTAGAATAGCGGAGCTTCCAACCTTCTTGGTAATCGATTTCACAGGAGCAGGAGGTTATGGTGCTAGCAAGACTCCCCACATGAAATCAAATTGCAATGACCCATCGAGCACGCCAGGGGTAGGAGCTCCTATGGGGTTAAAGGGAAGCATAGCCTTTACAGTAGATTTTGGTACGCCGCTAGGCCCAAATGAGGCGTAAACGTGACAGGCAATACAGGACGAAGCAGCAACAGTTCCGTTGCCGGTAATCCCCTCAATAACTGAGTTGCCAAGTACATAGGGTGTACCATCAGGGGCGCTATAATCTACTTGGGTGGATTTTAGGCAGTAATTCTCCCATACTGGTGATAGGTTCATCTTAGCCATCAAGGCTTTCAATTGTTCCGTCTTCAGGCAGGTGCCATATTGGGTATTAGGCGTAACCTTGTTGGGATAGACTGTGGGAACCGTGCTGCCAAAGGTATCGAAACATCCAATATAGTCGCAGCGACCCGGATTCATCTGGTGTTCAAAGGTTCCCCAAACCCAGTTAGGGGTCTGTCGACTGCTCACGTGAAGCGCTACGAGACCATACTCCACAGAATTAGAAATGGTAGTGTAGTAGAGTTTCCTAATGTTTTTAATACTATTCAGCTCAGGGATCCATTGAAGGATAGTCTGCACTGGAATCCAGTCACCCTTCACAGAGATGGCTGACGTAGGCATAGTCACTTTAAAATCTTTCTTGAAGGCGGCTGTTAATCCAACCTTGGTATTCAGGTTATTATTAATAATATAGTCGAATTGCGGGCGATTACGCTTTGTCTCTTCGGAGATGCAGGGCGTTGGTGTACCCTCGATGGGGAATCCACCTACTGCAGCATTTCCAGGAGTCGCACAAGGAACATCGATTGAGCTATGAAAAGAGGTCGTTATAGAAGCAAGAAGGCTTCCATGGAATTTTCTGGGCGCATCCGGTTTAGGCCAAAGGGGTGAGGTAGAAAAAACATCTGCGTCGGAAGCCCAAGTCTCGAATACCACCCGAGGCAAGGATAATTTGGGTACTGGTGCTGTGAACTGAGTGAATAGATTCCAGATAAACTCATCGGAATTCTTGGTAGTACCATCGACAGTTCCTGCCCGTGCTGGAACAGAGACGATTACGGTGCTAGGGTCTGGAGTAGTATAAGCCTGCGCGACAATAGCAACCACTGTAAATATGAATATGGTGAAAATAAGCGTTGATATCTTCATGTTATATTCTAAAAGCTCGCTTTTTTATTATAGAGATTATTAAGAAAGTGTTTTTCCTCTTACCTTACAATCCAATACGGTTTAGGTACCCTATTGCTAGATAGGACGCAGCCAGTAAGTTTTGGTGAGCTTACTAGCCCCAACCTACTGGCTGCACTTTTAGCTATACGGGCTTACCCCGTAGAAGAATTTGCCTTATTCGCAAACGTTAAGGCTCGGATTAGACATACCGGCTGTTATTAGTGAGGTAACGTACACATATGGGCCATTGGGGCTTGCTTGTGCTATCCATGCAATACACCAGTCTGATCCCCAACGCTGACCTGTATCCCATAATGGTTTATGCTCATTATCCCACGACCATGCTACCCTATCATTTTGTGGATTGGGCGGAAAAGTAGTGCCTTTATAGACAGAAATTTGCCCTTGTTGTGCTCTAAATGGAGCGGTTGTGCTCCATTCAATCCAAAGATTACCATGTTGTTGAAAAGCTCTTAGTGCCCACTAGAAAGTTGAAGCTGCCATATGTAAATTCTCCTAAAAGTATGGTCTCGCAGCTATATTTTTAAACCACTTCACTATAGAAAAATAGCTATAATTAACAGAATTGTGATTTAGATCACACTAATGACTTCACTAATCAATAAAAGCTATTTCTTAAGATAGGGGTAAAATGCCTTAAGTTTGTCCAGATCGCTTAGCATTTCAGTAATACAGGCAGCAAGCTGCTGATAGTTTTCCCTTTCAGCGAAATGTATGGACTTTCATTTCAGGGAGTCTGTGAAGCTAGGCAATATAGCTTCATATCGAATAAAGCGAACCCATAGTTTCTCAGAATCTCTAAGCCATAATTCGATAAAACTGCTTCCAGAGGCAAGAAGTGATCCTCAATAGAGCATAAGCGTAAGCAAGTATCTAGTACAATTTTCCGCAAGGATTGGGTTTTCGGTTATTTAAATTATTTATCGCAAAAATTAAAGTTTTACTTAGATTAAGATGGTTGCTATGCAAATCATTTACTTCCGCATAAATCTACTTCCTAGCCATCATTCCAACATGGAGATTCCTATGGATAAAAATCAGCACGCATACCTGCACCTTCCCATAACTCTCCTTTATTTTTAGATTGTTTTTTAAACTTAATTTAAAATATAAAAACGAACCATGAGCTATTTACCTAATTTTTAGCCCTAGAACGCAATTTAGATCGGCAGCTGACCCAAGGGTTATCGGCAATCGCAAATCGCCACGGGGCATCTCGATGTTCAGGCTTAGCCGAATCAATCCCTACCCGAGGGCCGATAAGATAATCCGTGATTTGATCTCCCGCTCGAATCTCAAGCCCTCCTGCTTCATAAACCGGATGATGATTCCAGCTTAAATTCAACCCTAAAGCCGCCCCTATCTTGCCAGGGCCCGCTAAAAGGTTGGGCTTAAGTAACTGGCCTCTTCGGCGGCTTTGAATCAATTCAAAACCGGCAACTGGCTCACAGGCTCGAATTAATACGGCGGCTGATTGCCCTGCTTCTCCCGTAGCCACATTAAACAAATAATGAATCCCATAGCATAAATAGACATACGCTAAACCCGGTGGCCCCCAGAGGGCCTCATTTCTTTGGGTGCGGCCATGAACACAACCGTGATTAGCTGTATCCTCTGGCCAGCGATAGGCTTCTGTTTCCGTGATCTTCAGTAGGATTTGATCTTGGTATAGCAAAGCCCCTAATAAATCGGCTGCCACTTCAAGGGAGTCCCGAGCATAGAAATCCCGGGGCAACAAATCAGTCATCTTCTCTCTATGCTTTCATAAAATAAAGTTTAATTTTAATTTTAGCATGGGGTAAAGATAGATATCTTTAAAGGCACTAGAAAAGAACCTATTTCATTCCTACACTGTAATCTATGAATAAAAAGGGGTTTTGGCAGAAGATAAAATTCTTCTTGCTAAGGGCAGAAAAATATAGTTTTCTTCAACTGAAACTTAGCCGCTATGTCTAATACTTCTCCCCACTATTTCATTGTTACTATCGGTACTACTGGCGATATGTATCCATTTTTGCGTATTGCAAAAACACTACAAACTCTCGGACGCAAGGTCACATTCATCACTAATTTCCACTATGAAAATCTTATTCGCGATGCTGGAATTCCTTTTGCCGGTGCAGGGACAGAGGAAGAATTTTTCCATACCCTTAATAATCCAAATATATGGGACCCCAAGAAAGGACTCTCCACGCTTTTTGCCCACTATAGTAATCAGCTAAAGCAATATCTCGATGCCATTGAGTCCGCCTCTATACCCACGCCACAAGTTATCATTGCCCATCCGCTCGTTATATCAGGCGCAATCATCGCCCGTGAGCTTAACCTTGTAAAATCAGTGGTAAGCGCTTATCTGGCGCCCTCGAATCTTAAAACCTGCTATGATCCCCTAACCATTGGTATGAGCTCATTGTCCGTACCTCGCTGGGTACCCATGAGTTGGCGACGTGGTCTTTGGTGGTTTATAGAAAAACAACGTATTGATCCCTTTGCCGTCACTCAAGTTAATGCAGCGAGAATACCTCTAGGGCTTCCTAAGATTCATTCCTTTCTTACCCATATCGCCCAAGCCCCAGACCTTACGGTGACTCTCTTTCCCTCGTGGTTTGCACCTACGGCACCGGACTGGCCACGCTCTTTAATTGAAGGGGATTTTCAGCTATTTGACACCACTGGGCAACAAAGCTTCTCTAAGGAACTCTCTGACTTCCTTGAAGCAGGCGAAAAACCTATTGTGTTCACCCCAGGTACCGGAAATTTCCACGCAGCCAAATTTTTCGCCTGCGCCCTTGCCGCTATCAATAAAATTGGGCGACGTGCTATTTTTCTCACTAAAAACCAAGCCCAGATTCCTTCGCCCCTTCCACAGTCGGTGCTCTGGCAACCCTACGTACCCCTATCAGCTCTTCTGAAACATACCGCAGCACTGGTTCATCATGGGGGCGTTGGCACCACCGCTGAAGCGCTACGCTCTGGAACCCCTCAATTGATTACTCCATTCGCTTGGGATCAATTCGACAATGGCACTCGCGTTACTTCACTCGGTGCCGGTAGAGTGATTCCCGTCAAAAAGCTACGACCCCAAAACCTAGCCCAAGAACTGCATACCCTTTGCACCTCAGAGCCTATTGCTATCCAATGCGCCCGCCTTTCATCTCACTTTACATCGCCTCATTATTCCATTGCTCTATGGCGTAAAATTGAGCAATTTATATTTGAGGGTAATCTATAAGATGCTAATATCCTACAACCTAAAGCTAACGCATCTCTAATTAAAGGCTGGTAAGAAAATAAGTCCTATTTTATTGAAAGAAGCCTTAACAATTTTTGGATTAAAAGATAAATTAACCATAAAATATACTGATGAAATAGCTAGTGCATAACAAACAGTTTTGCGTCAAGCGAGCTGACATGCAAGCTTGGATCTAAATGTTACTATTGAGCTTTAGTAATAAATTGAAGTTTTGTACTCCAAAACCCGCCTAGACGCAAAGCCCCGAACCATTACCTATCATTCTTTTTGAACGTTCGTATAAGAAATTGAGCTAAAAATTTTGTAGTTTAACAACCAAAATCTAACAACTAATTGTAATGACAAACAAATATGTAAACTTTATTTCAGACGAACATCTATTAAACTGTATTGAAAATTTACACAAAGCCTATTTACGAGCCAAAAACAACATCTCAAAAAAGAGTTTCTACACCAATAAGGTTGATACGATCAAGCTAACTTTTGACGCTAAATTCAATGGCCTCAACGAAGATGATTTAATTCAATCTGAAATTCTTCGACAAATTGACAAATCTATTAATAACTCTATTGGAACGTTTCACGAACAAATTTTAGGCGGAATTAAAGATTACGAAGCTGGGAATTTGAGTGGTTTTGATATAAAAGCAAAAGACAACACGCTTTTTGCTGACATCAAAAACAAGCATAACACGATGAACAGCAGTTCGGCTGAAGCTCTGTTTCAAAAATTAGCCCGTTATGCAGATGACTATAAAAAAGCTAAATGTTATTGGGTTCAGATTTTAGCAAAAGGAAGTTTTAACAAGCTATGGAAAGGTGAAATTAATGGAAAAGAATACAGTCATTCAAGAGTTTATAAAATTTCAGGTGACCAATTTTATGCTTTGCTTTCTGGGCAGGATAATGCACTTTTTCAATTATATAAAGCATTACCAAAAGCCATTAACGACTATTTGAAATCAGTTGAGAAAGACGATAGTGTAAAAGAAAATTCGGCTTTGGAAGAAATCATTTCCGAAACCGAAAAAACTAATCGTTCTATCCTCGACCAAATAACTTTCGAAAATTACAGCTATTATTTAGGATTTGATAAATTGTAATAATCATTCAAAAATTTCACAATCGAATAGCCAACTTCTCGTGCTAAATTTACTGGAACAGCATTGCCAATCTGCTTATATTGTTGAGCCAACGAACCTGCAAACTCCCATTCATCGGGAAAGGTTTGTATTCTTGCATATTCTCTAACGGTAAAGGGTCTGGTTTCATCAGGATGACATCTTTCAGTTTGTTTTTGAGCAGGACTGCAAGTTAAAGTCAGGCAAGGCTCGTCCCAACCAATTCTTCGGGCAATTCCCGTTTTTCCACCACCCAAATGAAAACTTCCGCCCATAAATTCTTTTTGAATTTCCAAAGGTAAATCTCGCCAATATCCTTTTGGTGGTACTAAATCCAACACTTCTTTTTTGCTTTGAGGATATTTTGCTCCGTTTGATTTGGGTACATTACAATCAAACAATTCGCCTTTTTTTAAAGCATCTTTCAGATTATAAATTTTCTTGTAAGGTTTCGGGTATTCGAATTTTGCAGTAACATCTTTTCCAATGCCAACCAAAATCAATCGTTCTCTTTTTTGAGGAACCTTATAATTTATGGCTTTCAGAACTTGAATAGGCACTACGCCATAACCGATTTCATCCAAAACTGAAATCATTCCTTGTAAAGTTTTTCCATTGTCATGGCTTAACAAACCACGCACATTTTCGCCAATACAAATAGGCGGATTGACTTCCTTTACAACTCTTGCAAATTCGTAAAAAAATGTTCCTCTTGTATCTGCCAACCCTAATTTTTTACCGGCATAACTGAACGCTTGGCAAGGAAAACCACCTGTAACAACATCGGCTTTTCCTTTGTATTTTGAAAAGTTAAAATTCTTAATATCACCTTCCAAAATATTCCAATGTGGTCGGTTTTTACGCAAAGTTTGACAAGCGAATTTGTCAATTTCGTTCAAAGCAACACACTTCAAACCTGCTTTTTCCATACCAATAGCCAAACCACCCGCACCTGCAAATAATTCTAAAACTTTGTATTCATAATTTGGCTCGACAGCATTTGAAATAGGCTCTTTTGTATCAACCTGAACAAAATCAGAAAACAACTCTAACACTTCTGATTTACGGTAAACACGATAGTTACTTATCGGTTCACGAACGGCAGACAATTTTCCGTCCCTGTCCCAACGTCTTAGCGTTTCTTTGTTCTTGCCAAGCAGTTCAGCCGTTTCTGACAATGTTAAATATTTATCCATAACTAGGCTATACAACCTTATACAAGGGTTACAAATTTAGCACAAACTTTTGAAGTGGCAAAATAAATGAACGAATGGCAGATAACAAGTATTTTTGTAAGAGCATCAGTAAACGGAATCGGTTGAATTTTCCGTAAACCTGAAGGCTGGTTCTCCGGTTCAGTGTTAGTGCAATAAATCCCTGTCTGCGCCAAACAGCTACCACATTGATGACAGCTATAAAACAAAAAAATAATTGCGGTTTAACTCACATTACAGATGAAAATGCACATGGTTTTTATTCAACCCAATATTAATTTTGACTTTTTAAAACTAATTTTATTTACTAATATACTAATCATTATATCGCCCTACCTAATCCGAAATCACTCAATAAAAAAAGATTTCTCCAAAAAACTTGAGCTAACCAAATATCAAAAAATATCTTCCCTATTTAAAATTATATAGTAATATTGCAATATTAGATAATAGAGATTGAAAATGGGAGCAACAAAAACAGATCACTATACAGACCGACAAAATCAAATTGCGACCATTGCAAAAGCTTTAGGACATCCAGCAAGAGTTGCCATTATTGAATATTTATTGAAAGTAAATGCTTGTATTTGTAGTGATATTGTAGATGAACTCCCACTGGCCCAGCCTACCATTTCACAACATCTGAAAGAGTTGAAAAACGCAGGTTTGATTAAAGGGAATATCGAAGGAAATGCAATTTGCTATTGTATTGATGAAACAACTTTCAAAATCCTCAAAAACTATTTTTCTAACATCATCACAGCCGTTACTCAGCAAAAACAGTGCTGTTAATGTTTAAACACTTTGATAAAGGATAAAAAATGAAATCAGAACAAGAAACCAAAGCAATGGTCAGGCAAAAATACAGTGAAATCGCCTTACAAGACAAAGAAACTAACGCTGTCTCTTGCTGCGGGGCGGGTAGTTGCAGTACCGAAGTCTATACCATTATGAGCGAAGACTATAATAATTTAAATGGCTACAATCCCGATGCAGATTTGGGTTTAGGCTGTGGTTTGCCCACTCAATTTGCAAAAATTAAGAAAGGCGATACTGTCATTGATTTGGGAAGCGGGGCTGGCAACGATTGTTTTGTAGCCAGAGCCGAAGCAGGTGAAACGGGAAAGATCATTGGGATCGACTTTACAGAAGCCATGATTGCTAAGGCGCGTGCTAATGTGGAGAAATTAGGCTTCAACAATGTTGAATTTCGTCAGGGTGATATTGAAAACATGCCGATAACAGCTAATACGGCTGATGTCATTGTAAGCAACTGTGTGTTAAATCTTGTTCCCAACAAACCAGCGGTTTTTGCAGAAATTTTTAGAGTATTAAAACCGGGCGGGCATTTTAGTATTTCAGATATTGTATTAACCGGTGAATTACCCGAAAAAATTAAAAACGCTGCTGAAATGTATGTTGGTTGTGTTACCAGTGCGATAGATAAGGATAAATATTTAAGCTACATTACAAAATCAGGCTTTACCAATATGGCTATTCAGAAAGATAAGCCCATCATTATTCCAGACGATATTTTGAAAAATTACCTAAGTAATGAAGAAATAGCCGCCTATACATCAAACGAAACAGTCATCAGAAGTATAACGGTTTATGCTGAAAAACCCGCAGGCTGTTGCACACCCAATTCGGGGGGATGTTAATTAAGAAATTTCAACGGTATTTTTTAAATTTACCTAAATTAAAGAGCATGACAGCAAAAGAAAAGTGCAAACAAGGACTTTTATATAACGCCAGCCATGACGAAGAATTAATCAATGAACGTAAAACTTGCAAAAGTTTATGCCAGCAGTTTAATCAAACTCAATACTCGGAATCAGAGGAAAGAGTTCAGCTCATTAAGAAAATATTAAACAAAACGAAAAATAACTTTCTGATTGAACAGTCTTTTTGGTGTGATTACGGTTATAACATAGAGATAGGGGAAAATTTTTACTCAAACCATAATTTAGTCATTTTAGACTGCGCCGAGGTGAAATTTGGCGATAACGTATTTATAGGACCTAATTGTAGTTTTTATACAGCAAATCATCCCATCAATATAAAACAGAGAAACGCAGGGCTTGAATACGCACAACCCATTACCATCGGTAATAATGTTTGGTTGGGCGGAAATGTGACCGTTCTGCCGGGGGTGACTATTGGAGACAATACGGTAATAGGCGCTGGAAGTGTTGTCACTAAAGATATTCCTAACAATGTAATCGCTGTAGGCAATCCGTGTAAAATCCTAAAAGAAATTATTGAATAGAAAACTACCGCTAGATAAAGCGCTTAACAAGCTAAGCAGATTGCAGTAAAAACTGCCAATTCAATCACAAATTCAACCTAATAATCTCCCCTTTTCCTTGTGATCTACTATCTAAAGTACTATAACAAGGCTTATCTATTTTAAAGTCCAAAGCAATTTTGGGATATCTACTTTACTCTCCACCTCTACTACGAAACCATACGCATAAAAATACAAGGAGCATACTATGGAGACACATAAAAGTTATGGCCGCTTAAGATGGAATCCAGTATCAGCACGGGAAGCCCAGCATTTAGACAAGCAAGGCGCTTCATCACCGGCATTGCAAGAGTCGAAGTTTCTTCAGAATCTACCCCTACCAAGTACAGTGTACGATCCTAAACAGCCGATCACGAAAAAACTCAAGGATCTTATCAACAATTACGCTTACGGAGGAGCTTTTCAAAGTACAATCTCGACGGTATGCCAACAACGGATACCCGAACTTGATCGAATACACAACCTCTATCAATTTTATTACTACATCGACACGTTAGCGACATGGATGCCTGGGCTTCGAGTCTGGGAGTGGCAAGATAATATCTACCATGAGCGTACCGATTACCTTCGCCTTACACAGTTTTACTACTATTTTAATCAGCCCGAACTCGTTGCGCTGCAAAGCCCGGTTGATCCCGCTACAGGCGCGAATTTAACCCCCCTATCCCTCTGGCTTAGGGAATTTGCCGTCGAATGGGGCCAGTTCCTCGATACCCCAGAGTCGGCTAAATACCTTGAAAGCTACAAATTTGGCCCAGAGTATGCCTATCAAGACTATAACGGCGGTGAAAATGGAATCAAAAACTATAAGACTTTTAACGAGTGGTTTTCACGAACGTTCAAGGATATCGACCGGCAACGACCAGTCGCTCAGCCAGACGATCCTCGAATAATTGCTTTCCCCGCTGAGTCGACCTTTGTCGGTCAATGGGCCATCACCACGCCAGCCGGTGAACCCATGCCGGCGGAGTCATCCATCGTAGTAAAACACATCGAATGGCCTATTCCGGAGTTACTGAAAGATTCAGCCTATGCGCGCGATTTTGAGGGTGGGATTTTTGTCCATAGTTTTCTCAATGTCTACGATTATCATCGGCAACATGCACCTGCCTCAGGCAAAATACTGGAAGCTAAGTTCATTCCGGGACAAGTCTATCTGGATGTTAAACTTGAAGTACTCGATACTGCTGAGGAACGGGCTAACGTAAATTCAAATCTAGCTAGCGTAGTAAACCCGTGCCGGTACTTAGATGCCCAAGATGCTACGGGCTATCAGTTCGTACAATGCCGTGGGCTGTTCGTTCTGGAAACGGCCATCGGAAAAATTGCTATCCTTCCTATAGGCATGGCGCAGGTATCGTCTGTTGTGTTTGTAAAACCGGGTACTCAAGAGCTTATTCGCCTGACCGAAGAAGAACGGAAAGGAAAATCCTACGACGAACAGGTAGCGCTAATCAACCAGAAAGCGCGTAAAGAAGTGGTAGGAAAAACAGTTTCTAAGGGTGAGATGATCTCAGCGTTCCTTTTCGGTGGCTCCGATATCGTGATGGTATTTCAGCGCCAATCCAATGTGAACATCACTACCACCACCGGTGTCCACTACCCAGTTCGAAGTCAATATGCTTACTCAAATATTGCTCAGCTACTGAAATTTTAAGCCATGTATTCTAAGTGTTTATTTGCTCACGCAATAAACCAGCGCTATAGAATCTCCTGAGAAGCAAAACTTAGCAATTGATAAGGCTTACGCCTGACTTTCCACCTCGGTACTTTCACGACATGAGACAACTTACTCCACCTAAGCTTAAAGGCTATAGGTGGAGGATTTTATGAGATCTGTTAAATTAAGAATATTTAACCTAATGATATTGGATAGATCCTAAAATGAATCCAAGTGAATATCTTATTTTTGCCTGTACGGCTATGGTCATACTCACCTTTGCCGTAGGGATGCGCCTATTACAGTTACGTATGTCAGAAATGGCTAGAACGGGCGTACCGCTGCAAAATCTTGCCCATCGGCATCAAGCCTCAGAACATCTAAAAGATACCCGAGCATTGGATAATTTTTCCAACTTGTTTGAGGTACCGGTGCTCTTTTATGCGCTTTGTGCCATAGCCCTTGCAACTAGTCACATTCCAAATTGGCTCCCATCACTGGCATGGCTCTTTGTTATTTTGCGGGTAGTTCATAGCCTTATTCACTGTACTTATAATAACGTCATGCATCGCTTTCTGCTCTTTATGCTGGGATTCTTATTACTCACGGCCATGTGGGTAGCGTTTGCAATTAGTATCAATCTTAGTTAACACTTTTAGAAACATCATGAGTCTTGAAAAAGGAACTATCAACTGCCCTAAGTGCAGCACTGAGATTAATGTGGATACCATGCTCCGCCATCAATTGGAAAGGGAGATTTCCAACACTTATAAAGCGCAATGGGATCAAGAACGCCAAGCGTATGAAAAAAAAGTAGCTGATCTAAATCAAACCCGAACTGAGCTTGAAGCGCAAAAACAGCAGCTAGACACCACTATTCAGGCAAATGTCAGTAAACAGCTCCAGCTAGAAAAACAAAAGATTGAAACTGAACTAAGAAAGACAATGGCTGATGAAACCGCAGATTCAACTAGAAGCCTTCAAGAAGAGCTGACTAAAAAGACCGAGCAGGTAAAGGAACTTAATAAAGCAAAGGCGGATATTTCCAAACTGATGCGAGAAAAAGACGAATTAAGAAGCGAGATTGAATCTGAGGCTGAGAGAAAACTTACCGAAGCGCTCCAAAATGAACGAGAGAAGATCCAGAAAGCCCTAGAATCAAACATAGAGTTAAAGCTCCTAGAGAAAGAAAAACTCATCACCCAACTCACCGATCAGCTCAAAGAGGCCCATAGAAAAGCCGAACAAGGATCAGTACAAGCTCAAGGAGAAGCTCAAGAAATTGCCATTGAAAAGTGGCTGAGTGAAGAATTTCCTTTTGATACGGTTGAAGAAGTCAAAAAAGGTGCCCGAGGGGCTGACTGCATTCACAGAGTCAATACTCAGCGATGCCAAAACGTAGGCGCTATTTATTATGAAAGTAAACGGACTAAAGAGTTTCAACCCAGCTGGATCGCCAAGTTTAAAGATGATTTACGGGCTAACGGGGCTACATTTGGCGTTATTGTCACTGAAACCATGCCCAAAGATATGGAAAGATTAGGGCAAAAAGAAGGGATTTGGATTTGCACCTATGAGGAATTTAAAGGACTGTCCCGCGTCCTTCGAGAATCAGTCATCCAATTACATACTGCGTTCGCCTTCCAAGAAAATAAGGGCGATAAAATGAGTATGATTTATGATTACATTACCAGCACTGAATTTCGCCTACAGATTGAAGCCATTGTAGAAGGATTTAGCCAACTGCAATCAGGTTTAGCAAACGAGAAGCGGCAAATGGAAACTCTGTGGAAGAAACGGGAAAAGGAGATCGAACGCGTACTGCAAAGTACTACTCATATGTACGGCGCTATTCGGGGCATTGCCGGTAATGCGGTTCAGACAGTCCCTCAACTTGAGTTTAACGATAGTCTTATACCCTAAAGTATTCGTCACCCGATCCTCATCTCTCTTGCCTACCCGCGCAATAATTCTACAACCTGTAAATTCAATATCTATCACCTGTAGGCGTAATCCTTCCATGGTATGATCGGTGCTATCTAATTGTAAATTAAATTTTTTGTCTATGATTCCACAAATCTTATTAGAATTTCTTCAATGCCTACTCCGGGAACAACCTCCATTGGAAGGTGATGTAAAGTATGGAGATGCACAATATAAATGGCTTGGAGAGGCATTGTCTCTTATCAGTAAGTGGGATCAAACACGGGCTAATAAATTTCAAACAGTTACCAAGGCAATGATAGGTAATCTTCAGCGCCAGATGTGCTATGGCATCGTTCTCACAACGATCCGTGAAGCAATTGCATCGCTTGAAAGTACGCTCCCGCAAGATGCTGGCCAAGTTTTTGGCCCTGGCGCTGTATACGACTTCTTCAAAGATCTCAACAAGATCTTGGGTAAGGCGACAAGAACGGTATTCATTGTAGACCCGTACATGGATGATGCTATCTTTGATCGATATCTTTCCGGCAATATTAGCTCATCCATAGCTGTGCAACTCCTAGTTTCCGAGCATGCAAAGGTAAAGGAGGCAGCAGCTGCCTTCAGCACACAGCACAACGTTAAAATCAGCATTCGACAGAGCAAAACAATACACGATAGAGTTATCTTTATAGACTCAAAACAATGCTGGGTATTTGGCACTTCGATTAAAGATGCCGCAGTAAAGAATCCAACATATCTTGACCCCATTTCTGCTGACATAGTTCCTAAAACATTGAAGATTTATGAGGAACTATGGGAGAAAGCGGAACCAATAATCTAACTACTTATCCCAGCGGATACGCTACGCGCGCTACTAAACTCAGATGTTAAAGAATATAGAATAGAAATATAAACATATCGCTAGAATCATATATAGTATCTTTATTACGGCACTTATGCCGTCTGCTCATGTGGATGCCCGCAGCCGTTCTGGAAGCTCTCATCAAAAAACAAGCCTAGGTGCTGCTCACTAGTAGCAAGACAGGAAATCAATATAGACGGCATAAACCCTAACAATTTATTCAAAAAAACCTTTGAGGACATCGTTTGTTTTCACGGTGTGCGGACTGAGCATATCGTTTCAAAAAACCATATACCACCTAAAACTGGATAGTATGATCAAAACGAAAAATAGATTATAGACTTAAAGGTAAAGCGCCCTGATGCTAGCAGGCGACTTGTTGCCTAAACCAATGTAAAATAGCTAATTTTTAGCTAATACAGCCACTCACAATACAAATTATGCGTACTTCTCAATACTTGCTTGCAACTACCCGCGAAATTCCGGCTGATACTGAAATCATTAGCCATCAGCTTATGCTTAGAGGTGGATTCATTCGCCGCCTTGCTGGGGGACTTTATACGTGGCTGCCCCTTGGTTTACGGGTTCTTCGTAAGGTCGAAAATATTATCCGTGAAGAAATGGATAAAACGGGAGCGCAGGAGATATTAATGCCAGCCATACAACCTGCTGAACTTTGGCAGGAAACAGGAAGGTGGGAACAGTTCGGGCCAGAGTTACTGCGATTTACTGATCGCCACCAGCGCTCATTCTGCTTTGGCCCTACCCATGAGGAAATTATTACCGATTTGATTCGCCATGAGATACAAAGTTATAAACAGCTACCGGCTACCTTTTACCAAATTCAAACTAAATTCCGGGATGAAATTCGGCCTCGATTTGGAATTATGAGAGCCAGAGAATTCTTAATGAAGGATGCTTACTCTTTTCATCTGGATCAAGAATCATTAGAACAAACCTATGAACAAATGTATGCAGCTTATTGTCATATTTTTGAGCGAATTGGCCTAGATTTTAGGGCGGTGCAAGCCGATACGGGCGCAATTGGCGGTAAAGTTTCCCATGAATTTCATGTACTTGCCGCCTCGGGTGAGGATGCTATTGCGGTCTCAGACAAGGGCCATTACGCAGCTAATGTAGAGCTAGCGCCAGCCCTCCCCTCTCTAGATAAACCTGAATCTCCAAAAGAAAATTTATCTTTAATAGCGACGCCAGAACAGCGTACTATTACAGAAATTAGCCAATTTCTTAATATTTCCCCTCAACGTTGTCTTAAAACCTTGTTAGTACAAGGCGGTGAGGAAGGGTTAATTGCCCTTGTACTTCGAGGGGATCACGATCTCAATGCGATAAAAGCACAAAAACTTCCTCAAGTAGCCAATCCTCTTCAATTTGCTACCCCTGAGCAAATAGAAAAAATTTGTGGTGCTAGTATTGGTTTCCTAGGTCCTATGGGTCTTCAAATTCCGATCATTGCAGATTATAGTGCGGCTCAATCAGTGGATTTCGTTTGTGGCGCCAATATAGAGGGTAAACACTTTATAGGAGCCAACTGGGGGCGCGATTTACCGGAACCAATAACCGCTGATATTCGTAATGTAATCAATAAAGATCCAAATCCTCATGGGGAAGGTATTTTATCTATCGCCCGAGGCATTGAAGTTGGCCATATTTTTCAGTTAGGCGAAAAATATAGTCGAGCCATGAATACCACTGTATTAGACAAAACAGGGCGCAGCACTATTTTAACTATGGGCTGTTATGGTATTGGTGTATCTAGGATAGTAGCTGCTGCTATTGAACAAAATTATGATGAGCACGGCATTATCTGGCCTGATTCTATCGCTCCTTTCCAACTAGCACTTATCCCTATTAATTCACATAAATCAGCACAAGTTAAAGAAATAACAGAGATGCTCTACACTAAACTACAAGTAGCTGGATATGAAATTTTATTAGATGACCGTCAGCTTCGCTCTGGAGTTATCTTCGCTGACATGGATCTGATTGGTATTCCCCATCGTTTAATTATTAGCGATCGAGGGTTAGAAACGAATACTGTGGAGTATAAACGGCGTCGAGATGCTAAAACCATTCAGATCAAATTAGATGATAACCTAATACTTCAACTTAAATCTCAGATGGAAGTTTAAAGTTAGAAACTAAGAACCCCGGCAAGCTGTCGGGGTTCTTAATAATAAATTTACTTATTTTTAAGTATCTCTTTCTTCTATCAACGGTTTGCCAGTGGATACTTATCCGTCCAATCTATTTCCTTAGTAATCACCATCTTACCTTTCTTAAGGCTGGCATTGAGATCAGTAAACTCCACTTTTGCATGCACAAGATTTTGATGACAATCAATGCATGTCCATCCTTGGGCAAGCTTTTTATGCGCCTTCTGGCCAGATTTAGCGACAGGCTGCGGATTCTCATGACAACGCCGACAAGTCATGCTATCCCAGCCTTTTAAATTTAAGCGAGCGTGATGAGCCATCTCTTGTCGACGCTCATTAAATTTCTCAAGTGTTGAGTAATCATGCATCGTTTCAAGATAAAGTTCTCGAGCGCCATCTACCACGTGGGTTGCTACTGCTAAATGAAAATTGGCTAACCCTTGAGGGATATGACAATCTTTACATTGAGGCTCTATTCCATAGGATCCATAATGTGCAGATGTCTTTAATTCCTTGTAGGGATAGGACATAGAATGGCAGCTGGTACAAAACGTGGTTGTTGACAATGCAGCTTCGCCACCAAAAACGATAACAATTAAAGCAAAAAACCCTCCTGCTCCAATCGATATAGGGCGCCAGTTAACCTTAAAATACTCACAAATGGTTTGACACCATTGTTTTAACTTAGACAACAACATAATACTTTTTACTCCTCAGGCGGTGTAGCGTGCTTTTAGAATACAGGGCTGCAAGAAAAAGTAGACCTTACTTAGCTTATAATGCCTCATGCATTGCCCCTTCATTACGCGCTGATTCTTTAAATTTAAACTGGAATTTCCAATCTACTTTAAGGGTAGTAATAAAAGATACGTAAAGCTCTTCAACATGAAACTGTAGGAAAGTCAGCTGGTTTAAATAGTACGCGCTGCAATACTCCACATGCTTTCTATCCATTAACACCTGCTCCAGCTCTGCAAAATTCCCCAAAGAATAAAGCCCCAAGAATTATTAAGCTCCTTAGTTGCAGCTTTGTTGGCATTATTAGGGCTTAATCTTATTTTTCCTTTTGCCCCTGTCTCTTTACCGACCAAGACTTTTATAGCTTGTCCATAAGTTACCTTAAACCACAATTTATACAGCAAACTTCTACCCTTAAATCTATTATAGGGTGATCTACTTTGCGCTCGAAAGAAAGTTACTGCCTTCATAACAGCTGAAAATAGACTATAGAAAACTGAATGTTTTACTATCCGGCACATAGCGTTATTTTTCTATTAAAAATAAAATTAACCAGTACTATTATCAGTGGGTGATAGGGAATAGACCCAATAACCTCCATATTGAGCAAGAAGACGAAGTGCTTTAAGCTTCATTGGGTTTGAAGAGTTAAATGGCAACATTTTAGCTATTAAAGAGCTTTTAGAAGCATCATCGCTCAAAAAATAAGCGCGAACCACATCTTTATCTACTCGTTCAACTAGATAAGCTTTATAGCCCTGCCCCTTTACCCACTCTTTAACATGAGGTATCAGCGCATGACTATCACCTTGGTTAGGAAAATCTCTATAACCAATACCAAAGCGATCAGGCTCCATTACACCTAATTTATAAGCATCAGAGGAATGAATAACAACATATGCTTCACGGCCTTCAGCAAGTTCCCTTAGCATCGAGGTTCCGGTTACTTCATCGGCTAGCAGCGCGTCTACAACACGCTTTAAGCGATCTTTTTCCTCAGTTGATTTAGTAGCCTGCCAAAATTTACTTTCTAGCTCTTCAATTGCCTTTTGTTGACTAACCCATGGAGCAGGTATTAGCAAAGGTTGAACTAAATTCTCATGAAATAAGGTATTTACCCCTGTAAGCAACTCAAGACGACGAGATATATCCCACCAGCCTAGCAGCACTGCCTTAGAGGACACGTGCTGACTAACTGCCTGAGCTAGGTTAGCTAAATCTTTAACATCACCACTAATAGCTAACAGCGGCTCTCTTAGATTATTCTTCCACTCCAGTAATACAGGAGTTCGGCCATCCTTAGATCCAGCATAAAGCTCTACTAGAGGACCTTTCTGTACTTTCTCATCGATTAATTCATACTTACGGATAGTAATCCCCTCGTCCTCGTAAACCTTAAGATCTACTAGGTCTGAGAATTCTCCTAATCCACCCTCTGCTATTTTCTTATAATGGTATGGAGCTTTCTGGCCATCAGTTGAGTTAAATAACGCCCAACCAAGCCAGCTTAAGAGGAGAAGCCCCCCCGCTATCAAAACTAAACCGATAAGCAGGGGAGCTTTACCTACTCCAGTTGAGGAGGGTAGCACAGCTTCTTCTTTAGCTACAGACACGAATTGTTAGCCTTTTGTCTGCTGCTTACGGCGCCAAGCTACTAAGCCTACACCAACAAGTACCATACCACTTCCAAGACTTCCAATAACAGCTTGCTTCATTTTACTATCCAGATCTAGCACGCTCGCAGTTTTTAGCCTCCCTACCGTAGATTCAAGCGTAGCAACTTGAGATTTCAACTTAGCAAAATCTCGAAGCTTAGTATTTTCAGTTTGAATCTCAACATAGTGTTGAATCAGAGGCGCCCAACCCCATGTATAGGTAAAACCACCTGGGAATACGTGGAAAAGACCCTTATAGTTCTGGAGTAAATCCTGCTCCCACAGCTTAGAGTACGCTAGCTCAACCGTAGTGGGATTATTATCCTTAGCCATAAATAGCTGGAAGAATTCTCCTGGACCATCCTGCTCTGGCTTAGCTGGAAGAGGGCGATTGGTGGTTTGGCCAGGTAGCAATTTATCCTTATAAAGTGCCTCCATAATCCCTTTCACTTCAATCTGCTTCTTAAGGCCAGAAATAGTTCCACTATCTGAAAACTCTAGATAGCTCTTAGCAAATTTTCCTGAATGGCAATTTCTACAGGTCTTTACCCAAGACTTACTGCGATCTGTATACCATCCTTGTTCAAGGTTATCTGCAATTTTTTCTTGAGGATTAAAAGCCCAACGCACCTTACGCACTACGTTATGACTAAATTCACCCTCATACTCCATATGACAGAAAGCACAGGTAGGCGCAGTTTGCTTTCCTTTAGAAACCGCATCTTTAAGCGGTAAATTCCAGTCCCACTCATCACTATGGGTCTCATAAACAGTGCCATGTTTTGACATCATATAGTTTTCATATTCATTATGATCGGCACCATTATGACAGTAGCCACACGCCTCCGGCTTGCGTGCTTCTGTAGCCGAGAACTGATGGCGGGTATGGCAAGTATCACAGCGATTTTGGTTGATATGACACATGGTACAGCCATCTGCGATTGACCGATCCTCCATTGCAGCCCAAGTTGCAAGCTCTACATTAGCTTGATAATCAAGAGCATGAGAGGGGCGGCCTGGAGGCCAAACGGGATCTATTTTTTTGCCATGAACATCTGTACTCGGCCAAGTAAGCGTATCGCGTTCTGATTCTCGCTCCGCAAACTGCTGTAGATGGCAAACTCCACAAGCGGCAGCGTCAGGGAGACGAAGATCTTCTTTATGGCTACCTTTTTCAGCACCAATACCCACATGACAATCGATACAGGAGACTTCTTTGAGATTCTGACCTTCTTTAAGCTTACCCATAGAGCGAAGATTATTCTCAACTTCCTGTATAAGCTCCTTCTTATAGAAGCGCGGATCATCCTTGGTTAATTTGCGAATCTCATCTAAGTTCGCATGTACGCTTTGCTCCCATGAATGCACCCAGCCTTTAGTCTCATCTTTATGGCACTTTATACATTCCTCTCGAGTAGCAACCTTAGCCGGTGCACTTGGAGGTGTGTAGTATGTATCAGGATCTAAATATTGGCTGAACGGGACAGGGGACCAATATTCGGCGTATTTGCCTTCCCCGTGACCTTGAGCTGGATCATAATAACGCTTTGTTATAGCTTCATATAACTCCTTAGGTGAAGCTCCTTTGCTCACCCCTAGAGCGTCATAAAGCTCTTTTGGAATATCAGCATTTGCACTACCCGCAAATAACAAAGCTATGCTAGCTATTGCGGCAGTAGTACGTAAAAGCCTTTTAATTATTGTACTGTCACTCATAATTGACCTCTAATTACACTGTCACTCATATCAATCTCCCTTACACCTTGGCTTTGAGGCATAAAACGCTCTCTTATTTTGTGGTTATATGGCTTACTGGCTTCAATGAAAAGTACCGCCTAGCAAAAAAATAAGAAGTCCATTAGAGCCAAATTAGCATTATTGTATGGTACCAATATTACTGAAATCATAACCTAAGCAATTAAGCGCAAAATAAATCCGAACAATTTTAATCCTATAGATAATTCTTAGAATCATAAAACACTAGTACCATACCCACAACTGCCGTGAGTATAACAATAAAAAAACGCATTGCAACAAAACTACAGCCAAAAAAATAATGTATTCATGACCCATGGCACATCGCAGTTATTACAATACCTATATCTATTGGAAATAGTGCCATAATAAAAAAATTCTCTGTTATAGTATCATTTTACAATTCATTTACTCAAAAGAGGCTCGGAGTTTTTGTCTGAGATTTATGCAATTACCTCTAAAATTAGAACGCCAGAGTAGCCAAACTTTACAAAGCCAGATTTTCGAGCAAATTCGTAGCTTAATCCTGAGCGGGAAATTAAGACCTGGCATGCCCATACCTGCTACCCGCTCTTTAAGTGAGCAGCTTGGCGTATCTCGTAATACAGTGCTCCTAGCCTATGAACGCTTGATTGCTGAAGATTATCTACAAACTCAAGAAGCAATAGGAACCTATGTTAATTTTCATCTTCCTACAGATTCGTTAGTTCTAAAGACTTCAATACAATCACCCGTATTTTCTAAAAAACCCCCTATTAAACGGCATCCAGTATTATTTCAAGGTCGCGCTCAAAAATTAATAAACCCCCAGCAAAATCAATTTACAGTAGACTTTCGCGTCGGGCGCTTAGATCCGCACTCTTTTCCGGTTAAAATTTGGCGACGCTTGCTTTTACGCCATTTAAGTTCCGGCGGAGCTAATTTAACAGAATATCGCAATCCTTCTGGTATGGAGGCACTACGAAAGGCAATAGTTAATCATTTAGGACCCGCACGAGGTATTGCCGTCACACCAGATCAGGTCATTGTAGTTAGCGGCAGTCAACAGGCTTTAAATATTGTTTCTCGCTTACTAATAAACCAAGGAACACGAGTAGTTACCGAATGCCCTTGCTATCAAGGAGCAGCTTATGTATTTGAAAGCTATGGTGCTCAGCTTCATCCTGTACCCGTAGATCAATATGGACTTCAAGTCTTAAAGCTCCCTTCTACTCCTGCAAGCTTGGCCTATGTTACTCCATCTCACCAATATCCAATGGGATCGACTTTATCTCTAAAGCGTCGAGTTCAGCTCCTAGATTGGGCGGGACGAGTAGGCGCTTATCTAATTGAGGATGACTACGATAGCGATTTTCGTCATAATGGATCACCATTAACGGCTCTAGCAGGTTTAGATCCTTATGGCTGTGTAATTTATATGGGAACAGTATCAAAATCAATTGGTGCCGGGCTTCGCCTAGGCTACGTGGTAGTCCCAACAGAATTAGTAGAACCCGCTAGAACAGTTAAAGCTTTGCTAGATAGCGGAAACCCTTGGCTGGATCAAGCAGTTCTAGCGGATTTTATCTCCAGTGGTAATTACGCCAAGCATTTGCGGCAAATTCGTCGCATCTATCTTCATCGTCGTGATTGCCTAATAGCAGCATTAAAACTACATTTCGGAGATGTTCAGCTATCAGGTTTGGATGGAGGTATGCATATTGTTTGGCATCTTCCATCTAATTTTCCTACAGCTATTGAAATGCAAACTCTTGCCCAAGAAGTAGGGGTTGGAATTTATACTTTAGAAAGAGGAGGGGCTTATGACTATGGATATACAGAACATAGCGAGCGTACCCTTATCCTTGGCTATTCATCTGTTCCTGAGATTCAGATATGCGAAGCAATTGCTCGGGTGGCAAAAGCAATGGATAGGTAATTTAAAAAAATAACCTGAAACAATATATCTAAGTAACTTTGAAGAAGTGCAGAACACGCGCCCCCTAGCAACGATGCGCAATGTAATAGCGTAAAGGTACGAGGGCAGATAATAGGTTGTTAACGGCGGCGTTCTTCGGTATCGTTTCATCAGGCTAGGATGTGGTCACAATAAGGTGGCCTTGAGGATGTGATCAGAAGAAAAGCACATAAGCCGATAATTGCAACACGTAAGTAGTTAACTCCGATAAGTAATTTTTATATACATAAAGGTGTTCTATGAAACAATTTAGATCCATATTTCGTAAAACAAAAAACTCAGAAAAAATTATTACCTTCGTTTTTATTGCATACGCTACAATTAGCAGTATGGCTGCATTAGCAGAAGAGTCATCAATTACATCAAAAATCCGATCAACATTTGATAACACTATAGGATATGTCACCCATTCATCTCCCGCTCATTTTAACGATAATAACGAACTTCTCCAGCCAGAAGGCTATAGAGGATGGGTTCATATAGGTACACAGGTAACGCCTAACGATATGAATAATGGCAAAGCTATTGTTCCTGAATTTCACAACGTCTACATTGATCACAAAAGTTTTAACCATTGGAAAAAAACCGGCGAGTTTCGAGATGGAACCATGATAGTTAAAGAACTTATGAGCGTAGGCGATAAAAAAGCATTAACAGGCAATGGTTATTTTATGGGCGAGTTTACTGGCTTAGAAGCGGCTGTTAAAGATTCAAAACGTTTCCCTAAGGAACCTGGGAATTGGGCCTATTTCATGTATGGAATGAAATATCCTTTGCTTGATAAAGTTGCTGCTAAACCCACTAGTGAGTGTAATTCTTGTCATGAAAAAAACGCTAAGGATGACTGGGTGTTTACTCAATACTATCCAAATCTCCGCACTACAAAGCCACAGCAATCGACTTCGTCTGCTAAGTAGCTATCAATATAGCTAATAGCTAAAGACCTGCTAAGCTAAAAAGAGGGGATAGGTAACCTTTATCCCCTTTTTCTAGCTACCTGAAGCATTATCTACTAAATTAAATTAAGTAGAAATATTCTCTTAAGAGGGGATATTCTGAGTATGGGTAATGCTATTTTGGCTATTCAAGTAGACTAAATATGGCTTAAATGAACCCACTTTAGAATGATCAAACATTGCGTAGACGCATATAATAAGCCGATCATTAGGGCAAGCTTTGCGAGCTGCAGCACCATTTACGGAAACAATGCTAGATCCGCATTCAGCCCGTATTGCATAGGTCACAAAACGCTCACCATTATTTAAATTATAGATATGAATCTGCTCATACTCCTGAATTCTAGCCACATCCAGTAAAGAACCATCAATAGCACAAGAACCCTCATACTCTAGCTCTGCATGGGTAACACGAGCGCGATGTAACTTAGATTTCAATAGGGTCAAATACATAAAACTAATAATCTCCCAACGGTAAATACCTAGCTACCTTATTTATCCTTTGGCCATGCCATTTCAGGTTAATTTAACTAATATATTATCAATAAGACGGGCTTTCCCTAAATAAGCAGCTGTTAAAATTATTAATTTCTCCTCGCCTCCCTTCGGTTTAGCTAAATCTTCAGGGTTTCGAATACAAAAATAATCAGGGTAAAAACCTTTATTCTTTAATATTCGATACCCCTCTTCCTCTAAAGAAGAGAAGTCTCGTCGTCCACCCTCAATAGCCTCAGCAGCAATGCTAAGCGTATTAAACAATACTGGAGCTTGCGCCCGTTCCTCCTCTGAGAGATAACAATTACGCGAGCTTAGTGCTAAACCACTTTCGTCCCTTACCGTTGCAACGCTCTCAATATCTATAGATACAGCAAGATCTGCAACCATATACCGAATAATAAGTAACTGCTGATAGTCTTTTTCCCCAAACACCGCTACATGAGGCTGCACTACATTAAATAGTGTCATAACAATAGTACCAACACCACTAAAATGCCCTAATCGGTAGGCTCCTTCAAGAATATTTGAAAGACTAGGAACCTCAACCCGAGTTATGTTCTTCAATGGCTGCGGATATATATCTTCTAGTACCGGAGCGAAAATAGCGGCAGCTTTACGATGAGCTGCTAAATATTGCTGGTCTTTCTTAAAAGTCCGAGGATAATTAGCATAATCATGCTGATCATTAAATTGAAGAGGGTTAACAAAAATACTTACTACTACATAGTCTGATAATTGAGCAGCCCGATCAACTAAAGCCAGATGGCCTTCATGAAGATTGCCCATAGTAGGTACCAATGCTATTCGCCCATAGGATGTACGCCAGTACTCCACCGCACTACGCATTGCAGTAATAGTTTGTAAGGTTTCCACTAACTAGTAACTCTGCTCAAGTGTAGGGAATTCTCCTCTTTTTACTGCACTAACGTAAGATTGAACCGCATTGAGGATACTATCCGTTTTTTCCAAAAAATTATGACTAAATCTCGGCAACCTACTCAGACTAATACCTAACATGTCATAAAGTACCAAAACTTGACCATCGCAATAAGGACCCGCTCCGCAGCTGATTACTGGAATTTCTAATGCTTTGGTAATTTTTCGACCAAGATGCGCAGGAATACACTCTAGAATTAGCATATCCGCCCCTGCTTGCTGCAAAACTACAGCATCCTCATAAATTTGATCCGCCACCCTTTCTTCTCGTCCCTGTACCCGATAACCACCAACTCGATGCACTGATTGGGGTAATAGCCCTAAATGAGCGCATACAGGAATACCTCGCATAGTGAGCTGTAGTATAGTCTCGCTTAGCATTTGCCCTCCTTCAAGCTTGACCATCTGCGCTCCCCCTTCACGCATAAGCCGAGCAGCATTATCAATAGCTTGAGCGGGCACAGCATAGCTCATAAATGGCATATCCACTAGGATAAACGCATGACGGCTGCCTCTAAGGACATTTCGACAATGATATACCATATCATCCATAGTAACGGGCAAGGTACTTTCTTGCCCTTGAATTACCATACCTAAGGAATCCCCTACAAGTAGTACATCTACATTTGCTGCTTCTAATAACCCAGCAAAGGTCGCATCATAAACCGTTAGCATGGCAACCTTTTCGCCCCGCTGCTTTGCGCTTCGCAATTTAGTTAAAGTCAAACGGCTCATTAAATTATTACATTATTAAACTTAGCCTCTGCTGATATTCAACATTTATAGTAAATATCATCATCTTTCAGCGGCTGTATACTTGAGTAAGGTAAACAAAGAATAAGATCGGTAACCCGCCCCCTCCCGGGTATAATCATACTAGGGGTAATCTCTGCTAACGGATAAAGTACAAATGCGCGCTCATGCGCACCAGGATGCGGTATTATCAACTCTTCAGTAGAGAGCTCTAGATCGTCATACAAAAGCAGATCAAGATCTAAGGTACGCTCACCCCAACGACGGTTTCTAATTCGGTGATGATACTGCTCCACGCGTTGTAAATTAGTCAGTAGATCATAGGGATTTAATTCTGTATCTAAAGCCGCAACAGCGTTAATATAATCAGGTTGATCGGGCGGTCCCATGGGTGCACTCCGATAAAGCTTAGAGCGTGCTACCTGTCGGGTTTGGGGTAAAGCACCTAATTCAGATAGGGCTTGGCCTACTTGCCAACAGGGTTGATGAAGATTACTCCCTAATCCAATATAGACTCGAGCCATAATTTTGCTCTAAATTTCTGCTGAAACTCTTAGTTTATTCTTACGCTTTCTTGACTTATAGCGATAGCGTGAACTTGCTAAAGTTTTAACATAGCGTAAACGTTCTTTTTCTTCCATTTCTTGGATCCCAGTCCACCACTGACAAAGCTCTTCCAACTCATATTCCTTTGGCTGCTCGCCGGACTGCATTCGTAATAGAAGAAAATCATAAGCAGCCCGAAAACGTGGGTGCTGAAGTAAGTGTAAAGGGTGCCTACCGTATCGATAGGCAAAGCGCGGCTGTAAATACCAGATCTCACGCATAGGTAATAAGAATCGTCGAGGTAAAATAATATAGGTAGTTTGTTTGGCTAATACAGTCTCTACTGCCTCTTGCATAGCTTGTATTTCCAGCACATTCTCTTGTTGATAGTGTTCAGCTAGTTGTCGTCTTATAGGCTCCCATAATAAAGCTGCAAATAGAAATGCTACCGTTACTGGCTTACCCTCTACAATTCGGGCATCTGTATTACTTAATGCTCGAATTAAGAAAGTTTGAGGGAAATGATTCTCCTCTACAGCTAAACAGGCCTCAGTTTGGGGAAACAACCATTCAAATAACCTAAAATGACGAAGCAACTCAAAACTCTGTATTGCATAGCCTCCTAAGAATAATTTAAGTACCTCTTCAAATAACCTTGCTGGTGGTATCTCTTGTAAAGAGGGTGCTAACTCCCAAATAGGGGCTTCACTATCGGGGTGAAGCCTAAATCCTAGCTTAGCCGCAAATCTCACTGCTCGTAACATTCGTACCGGATCCTCTCGGTAACGGGTAACTGGATCGCCAATTAAGCGAAGCTGGCCAGTTTTAAGATCTTCTATACCTCCTGTATAGTCAACTACCGAAAAATCTCTAATATTGTAGTACAAAGCATTAATGGAGAAGTCTCGCCTCCAAACATCCTGCTCCAAGGTTCCATACACATTATCATTTACAATACGTCCATTCTCATCTAATCCTTTTCCTGGATGGCTACGAAAAGTAGAGACCTCTATAAGATTTTCCCCAAAACGTACATGAGCTAAGCGAAATCTACGCCCAATGAGCCGACAGTTACGAAACATATCTCGAATCTGCTCCGGTTTAGCATCCGTGGTCACGTCAAAATCTTTTGGCTCACGACCAAGCAGCAAATCTCGCACGCAACCTCCTACCAAATACGCGCTAAAACCTGCTTTCTTTAAACGATATAAAACCTTAAGCGCAGATTCGCTGATATTTGCTCGTGAAATTATGTGCCCAGAACGAGGGATAATAATAGGTAAGTAAATAATATTAGCTCGTTAATAGCCTTAATAAAGTAAATATTGAGTTTTCTAAGTCAATAAAAAGTATGTATAATATCAGCTTTCTATGGGTAACATTTATTTATTGCTCCCATCGTCTAGGGGTTAGGACACCGCCCTCTCAAGGCGGTAACAGGGGTTCAATTCCCCTTGGGAGCGCCAATTTAAGCGCTTATTGCCCATAAACAACCTTACTTTCCTGTACGTATCAGCCCTCCCAACCCAGAATTATCAAGCGCCTGACATAATAGCTCATAAATTGGCTCAGGTTTTTCTTCCTGTAACGAACGAGTAAGCAACTCTTTTGCCTGTTGCTGGCTAAAGTTTCTAATAACCCATTTAACCCTTGGCAGAGCACCAATACTAACACTCAGGCTATTCACTCCCATACCAAGCAATAGTACCACCGCCGTCGGTTCGCTAGCCATCTCACCACAAATGCTCACCGGCTTATGGTATTGATAACCTATCTTAATAACACTCTGTATCGCAGCCAAAACAGCAGGATGCAAAGAATTATATAATCTCACTACTCGCTCATTGTTACGATCCACCGCCAATAGATATTGAGTCAAATCATTCGTGCCAACAGAGAAAAAATCCACTCGCCGAGCTAAAGAATCAATCTGATAAACAGCTGCAGGAACCTCAATCATAGCCCCCATACGAGGCCACGCCACTTGAATACCCTCGATCTTCAGCTCATGATAAGCTTGCTGTACTAAGCAGGCGGCCTCCTCTATCTCAGACACTCTACTAATCATAGGCAATAATAGGTTAAGATTATTCAAACCTTCAGCAGCTCGCAGCGCTGCCTTCACCTGAGTTAAAAATATCTCAGGATGATCTAAAATAACTCGAATCCCGCGCCAGCCGAGAAACGGATTGGCCTCTTGAATGGAAAAATAAGGTAAAGGTTTATCTCCTCCCACATCAAGCATCCTTAAAACCACTGGGCATGGAGCAAAAGACTGAAGAAGCTTACGATACATACTATATTGTTCTTCCTCAGTGGGAAAACGATCTCTCACCATAAACGGTAGCTCAGTTCGATAAAGACCTACTCCTTCAGCGCCAACAGCAAGAGAGGGTTCAATATCTGCTAATAAACCCACATTGGTATATAAATTAACCTGAAAACCATCCAAGGTATTGGCGGGTAAATCCCGCAAACATCTAAGTTCTTCTGTAAGCTGCCGCTCTTCCCGAGCAAGGCGGGCAAATTCCCGGCGCATAGGTGCGCTCGGTTCCAAATGTACTCGGCCTTGATACCCATCAAGTATTAATTTTCGCTGATCGAGCTGACCAATACTTCCCTTATTAATTCCCATTACTGCCGGAATTCCCATAGCACGAGCAAGAATAGCGGCATGAGAAAAACCTGATCCATGCGCTGAAATCACGCCCACAAGGCGTCCAGCTGGAACTTCAGCAAGATCCATAGCGCTTAAATTTTCCCCTATTAGTATCGTATTTTCTGGATATTCCACATTCACAGCAGCAGTATTTTGCAAATAACTTAGGATATGCCGACCAATTTCCTGAAGATCATTAGCACGTTCACGTAAATAAGGATCTTCTATAGCTTCAAAGCGCTTAGCTTGCTCTTTGATAACAGCCCTAAATGCGCTTGGCGCCCACTCACCCGCCTGAATACGTTCCACCGTAGCCTCTACCAAACTCTGGCTCTCTGCGAGCATAGCATAAGCTTTAAGCAAAGCTTGGTATTCATCAGCTAATGGTCGTTCTAAGTGATTTGCTAATGACTGCATTTCTTGGGAAATATGTTCTACTGCTGATCGAAATACCCTCTCTTCCTCATCAGGATCTGAGCTCTGACGCTCAGGCACTGTATCTAAATCAGCCGCAGAATAAATAACTACTCCTTTGCCAAGAGCCACTCCTGGAGCCCCAGCAATACCAATAATCGATTGTGATACCGATCTAGTGCTTAGATTATTTTTAGGTCTTTGTAAGGCCCCGCTAACCCTCGCATGGGCAATAACACCAGCAAGCTGTGCAGCTAATGTAAATAAAAAAGATACATCGTTTTCGTTAAATTGACGCTCCGCACTGTGCTGTATTACCAGTACACCTAATAATTTCCGTTGATGGAGCACTGGCACCCCTAAAAATGCCCGAAATGATTCTTCCCCAGAACGAGGAATAAATTTGAAGCAGCGATGAGCAGACGCATTCTCCAGATTGATTGGTTCGACACGCTCTGCTACTAAACCTACTAACCCTTCTCCTTGAGCCAATCTAACCTGCCCTACTGAATCAAGGTGTAACCCTTGAGTTGCCATTAAAACATGACTACCATCACTTTCTGTAAGATAAACAGAACACACATCCACTGCCATAATTTTACATGTCTGCACTACAATAACCTGCAATGCTTCCTCAAGATTAGCAGCAAGGCTTACTTTCTGAACAATACGGCTAAGGGAATCTAAGGTATAGAGACTTATAGGTGTAGCTGCTAAGGCTGCTAGCCTAGGGTAAATTATATTTTTATCTTTATCTTTCCCATGATCTTGGTTCATTGCTCTTCAATCCAATATGCAGCTAAATATAGCTTAGCAGCTTAAACACCATTCAATTTACGATTATCATATTAAATTGATTTAGTTATCTAAAAACACAATAAAATGAATATCTCCTTTTTCCATTTCAAGCATCTCTAGTTTTTTCTTCTCTAGAATTAACAGGGGGGGCTAAAGGCAATTCTAGCTCTAAATCCGCCTCTGGATACATTTCAAAAGCGGCTTCGGAGGTACGTACCATTGGAATAAATTCCCCTTGCTCTTCAGCCGGAACCGGATCGCTATATAGAGCGCGATAAATACCAAACAATCCAAGTAAAGCTAGAACTATAGCTAGATAACCCGGTAAAGCGACAGGGCCCCATAGGGCCATACAGAAACCTACGATAATTGGCCCTAAAATAGATCCTATACCATAAACGAGCAAAATCCCCCGGGTAGCCTCAAGTACTTCTCCAGCTTTAAGATGATCATTTAGATAAGCTACGGCTAAAGCATAAATAGAAAAAGACACCCCTCCATAAAAAAAGGATAGCAATAACAAGACACCCAATGAGCCATCTACAGACATAAAAACCCCAAAAGCAGCAAAAGCACTTGTAAAGCTAACTAAGACCAGTATCTTACGACGATCCCAACGATCTGATAATTGCCCTACCGGCCACAACAACAGGGCACCACCAAAAATAACGGCACTCATAAAGGCGGGTATTTCTGTTACTGAAAGACCAATATCATGCGCAAATACAGCGCCCATACCCCAAAAAGCACTACTGATAAGGCCAGCAACCAAGGCTGCTGTAATACCTAGTGGCGAGATAAAATAAAGATCTTTAAGTCTTATTTGAGGTGTAGCCACTAATTCAGGTTCCACTACCTGAGTCAATGCAACAGGAATCAAAGCCAGTGAAAATAACATAGCGGCAAGGGCAAAACGAATACCTTCCTTACTCTCAATTAAAAGCAAAAACTGGCTTAACCCTAAAGCGATAAGGGTAATACTCATATAGATAGCAAAGATTTTACCTCGACTATGATGAGGAGATTGAGTATTTAGCCAGCTTTCGATAACTATATAAAGACCCACCATTGATATACCTGAAATCAATCTTAATATCGCCCAAAACCATGGCTGAACCCACATTCCATAGCCTATAGCAGCAGCAGCTCCCAGCGCTGTCATGGTTGCAAAAACCCGAATATAGCCCACCCGTTTAATTAGGAATAGACAAAAATAAGTTCCAAGTACATAACCTAGAAAATAAAGCGCCTGAATAGCTCCAATCATAGCTGGGCCAAACTGCTCCTGACTAGCCCGTACACCGATTAATGTGCCCAGCAGTCCAGCACCCAATAACACAATACTGATGCCAAGAAGCAGAGAGGAGATACGCCGTAACTCACCTGCCATATAGATAAAATTCCTTAAATGCTGTTGCTAGACGCTTTACTTTTGTAGCGCTTTATTCAACCATAGTGTCAATAAGGATTTAGGTTTCTATTAATTGTTAGCGCCAAAAGCTATGGCTCGCTGATAGCTCATTTTAGCAGCTTCCATTATTGATTCCTTCGAATCTGCATTAGCCCATCCTTGAGTATGCTGCTCAATTAAATCAGCTAAAGCACAGATATGGGAGGGGTTATCATTAAGCGCAGAAATATAGCGGTATTCTTCTCCACCTGCTCGCAAAAATAATTCTCTATTCCGTTGCGCCATCTCCTCTAAAGTCTCCAAACAATCAACGGCAAAACCAGGGCACACTACATCTACTCGCTTTACTCCCGTCTTAGCCCACTCACGTAAAAGATGATCAGCATAAGGCTTAAGCCACTCTTCACGGCCAAAACGAGATTGGAAAGCCACTTGCCAGCTCCCCTCCTCTAACCCTAATTGATCAGCTACAAGGCGGGCAGTTTTATGGCAAAAACAATGATAGGGATCACCCGCTAATAAATAACGCTTTGGCAGACCATGAAAAGAGAAAAGCAAGCGTTCCCCGCGTCCTATATCTTGCCAACTACGCCTAATGCTTTCAGCAAGCGCTTGCAGGTAACCAGGGTGATCATGGTAGTGGGTTATCATTCGTAGCTCCGGTATCCAGCGCCAAGTAGAAAGCACCTTTGCTATCGCATCAAAAGTAGAGCCAGTGGTACTTCCAGAGTACTGAGGATACAGAGGGAACACTAGTAAACGCTCAACTCCAGCTTGGCGCAATTCCTCCAGTGCTTGTGTAATTGAAGGCGATCCATAGCGCATTCCTAAACTCACCTTCATAGGTTGACCCCGATGATTAAGCTCATTCTGTAAACTTTGCCCTACTCGCCGCGCAAAAATTAATAGGGGAGAACCCTCTGGTTGCCAAATACTCTGATAAAGGCGCGCTACAGGAAATGGACGGATAGGTAGCACAATACTATGAAGAATAAACCACCATAACGGCCGTGACATTTCCACAACCCGAGGATCGGATAAAAACTCTGCTAGAAAGCGTCGCACTGCAAATGCCGTTGGTGCTTCAGGCGTCCCCAAGCTCGTTACTAAAATGCCAGTGCTGCTAGAAAATGATGATCTATCATGGCGATAATCTAAATGACCTTTAAAATCCATTATTGAGTCTCTAAATATCAGTCTAAAATCTACTAAAATTACGCTATTTTATTTATAGCCTCTAATTCCTCTTAATAATAATTGTCTATACCAATTAAATCCTTAAGTAAATGCTGAAATAATTTTGCAAAACATAGTCGTTTTTCATTACAGAACTGCACTTATTAGGCAATATAATAATATTAGGCTCAATAGTAGCGTTTTTATCCTTCATTAAATTGATGTACTATCTTCCTAATTCCTGAAGGTTATCCCTAAATGAATTACAATCTTCACTGATTATTAATTATTAAGCATATTTCCTACCCCTCACTGATGATAACTTCAGTGTGTTATTTGTTCGCAATAATCGGGTAGCTCTGATAAATGTGCTTCACAGCTGCTCTATATTAGCTACAGCTTTTTGTGTGTATAAATTTTGGAGTCCTCATGCAACCTCTAGTACTGAACGTCTTGATATTATGCATCAGTTTACTGGCAATTGCTGGTTGCAGTGATAAAAATGGACCGCAAGGAACATTAGCACCGCCCGCCCCTAAAGTTGGAATAATTCAAGCTCAGCCACAGGATTTACCTCTCACTAAAGAGCAAGTTGGCCGGTTATCCCCCTACCGTAGTGCTGATGTACGCGCCAGGGTAGCAGGAATATTACTCAAACGTGCTTATGATGAAGGCACTGAGGTTAAAAAAGGCCAGCTACTGTTCCAAATTGATCCATTACCCTTTAAAGCTGTATTGGACGCCAACTTAGCGATACTGGCACAGACCCAAGCAACTTATACTAATAATAAAATTAATGCAGATCGTGCCCGCAAGTTAATCGTTAAAGGTTTCATTACTCAAACTGACCTAAATAATGCTGAAGCTGCTGAACGTACTGCCGCTGCTGCAGTACAGCAAGCTCAGGCTAACGTACAAACAGCCCGTATTAATTTAAGCTACACTGACGTTATTTCACCCATCAGTGGTCGAGCTGATAAACAGCAAGTGACAGAAGGAGCCTTAGTTGGTAAAGGCGATCAAGGAGTAGATGAATCTACCTTACTGACCACTGTCGATCAAATCGATCCCCTCTATGTCAACTTCACGATGAGCATCAGGGAAATGGAGCAAATGCGCCATGCGCAGCGTAAGGGTAATGTCACCTTAGCTAAACGAAATCAAACTACGGTACAGCTTACCCTTCCCGATGGTAGTCCTTATCCTGAATTGGGGGTAGTAGACTTCTCCGCCAGTATAGTTCATCCAGAGACTGGATCAGTAGATCTACGGGCTGTAGTCCCTAACCCAGAATATTATCTATTGCCAGGTACATTCGTAGCCATAAAAGCCAAGTTAGGTAGATCCCATAATGTGTTCCTTATCTCCCAAGAGGCTGTGCAGCGAGACACTGGTGGTACCTATGTCATGATTGTGAGTCAAGATAGCAAAGCTATTCATCGTAACGTAATCACCCAAGATATGCGTGAGGGTAATTGGATAATCACTGGTGGTCTTAAAGCTGGAGAACAAGTTATTGTGTCAGGATTACAGAGAGTTAGAGAAGGAATGCCAGTTAACGCCATTCCACAGGAATTGCCAGATGATGAGTGATAGATAACCCCATTTCTCCCTGAAAAAAGTAAATAGCGACTACTAAATTATGGCAAGTTTCTTTATCGACCGTCCGATTTTCGCTTGGGTAATCGCCATCCTAATTAGTATGCTGGGTGTGCTGTCCATATTTAGAATGGGTATAGCTGCATATCCCACCATTGCCCCTCCCCAAGTAGTAATAAGCGCGACCTATCCTGGCGCTAGTGCCGATACTGTTGAAAAAACAGTGACGCAGGTCATTGAGCCACAGCTCACCGGTATCGATCACTTGCTCTATTTCACTTCTCAATCAAGCGCTAATGGCACCGCCCAAATTACCTTAACCTTTGAAGTCGGCACAGATCCAGATATTGCCCAAGTACAAGTACAAAACAAGCTCCCCCTAGCTACCCCACGACTACCTGACGAGGTCAATAAACAAGGGGTAGAAGTAGTTAAAAACAACCCTGATTTTCTGTTATTCATTGCGCTACTTTCGAGTAATCCAGAAATTGACGCCCATCGTCTTGACGATATTATCGCCTCCCAGCTGCTTGAGCCTATGGGCCGTATTTCTGGCGTAGGTCATATCCGTCATCTTGGCTCAGAATACGCGATGCGTATCTGGCTTAATCCGGATAAGCTTCGAGGCTACGGCCTATCAGCAACCCAAGTACGAAATGCCATAGCCACACAAAATGTACAGTTTGCAGCCGGTGCAATAGGCTCTGATCCAGCAATTAATGGTCAAGGGTTAAGTATTATCGCCTCTGCTGAGGGCCGATTTAATACCCCAGATCAGTTTGAAAACATCATTTTGCGCGCTGATCCTAATGGCACTACGGTCAAGCTCAAGGATGTAGCCAAAATGTCATTTGGCCCTCAAACCTATGGTACCTCCACCCGTTGGAGCGGTATCCCTACTGGCGCGTTTGGAATACAACTGCTCCCTGGGGCTAACGCTTTGGACGTGGAAAAAGTAGTGCTTGCTAAAATGCAGGAACTGGAGAAAAATTTCCCTGAGGGCGTCACTTGGGTTATCCCTTACAATACGACTCCTTTCGTCAAGCGTTCAATCAAAGAAGTTCTCCATACCCTAGTTGAGGCAACCGCTCTGGTCTTTATTGTAGTATTCATCTTTCTGCAAAATATACGAGCCACGATTATCCCCACTTTAATCATCCCGGTAGCCTTATTAGGTACTTTCATCGGTCTGCTGGCACTAGGCTTCAGTATTAATCAATTAAGCTTATTTGGCATGGTGCTGGCTATTGGTATCGTAGTGGATGATGCTATTGTGGTGATCGAGAATGTTGAACGTATCATGACCGAGGAAGGTTTATCCCCAAAAGATGCCAGCCGTAAGGCTATGGGGCAGATCACTGGAGCCATTATTGCGATCACAGTCGTATTAATAGCGGTTTTTGTTCCTTCAACTTTTCAGCCTGGCGCCTCTGGTATCATCTATAAGCAATTCGCGCTGACCATCGCTGTATCAATGGGTCTGTCTGCTGTCTTAGCCTTGTCATTCACTCCAGCCCTATGCGCCAGTTTTCTCGAGCCCGTACATGAGGAAAAGAAAAATTTTATCTTTCGCGGGTTTAACACGGGTTTTGATAAAATTACTAAAATCTACATTAACCGCGTCAATAGCGCTATTAGGCATACACCGCGGTGGATGATAGCTTTTACAATACTCGTTCTGCTAGTTGGGTTTTTGTACCCCCGCCTGCCCACGAGTTTTGTACCTGATGAAGATCAAGGCTTTGTCCTAGCCGTGGTCTCCCTACCTCCGGGGGCTTCCATACAGCGTACCAAGAAAGTCAATGAAAGGATCCTCAAAATTCTCGAACAAGAAGAAGGATATGAGGGCGTATTTCAGATATCCGGATTTAGCTTCGTGGGTTCTGGCGAGAATGTGGGCATGGATTTTGTCCATCTGACGGACTGGTCCACACGCAAGGTCACAGCCGCAGAATTCATCAACAGAGTCAATCCTAAGCTATATGCCGCCATTCCTGAAGCGCAGATTTTTGTCATTAATCTTCCCACTATTCGCGGCCTAAGTCAGTTCGGTGGCATTGATATGTATCTACAAGCCCAGCTTGGTCAAGCTACTAGCGAATTACTCGAAGCCCAAAACATAGTGACTGCCACAGCCAATCGAAACCCAGTGATGACTGCAGTACGCCCTAATACCCTAGCACCTTCACCACAGCTACAGTTCAAAGTGGATCGGGTACAGGCGGAGTCCATGGGTTTATCAGTCAGTGATATCTATAATGCCCTCAGTATGATGCTAGCCCCCGTCTATATTAATGATTTTTACTATGGGGGACGGGTAAAACGCGTCTTTACTCAGGCGGATATCCCCTACCGAATGGGACTAGATGCGCTACATCATTTTTACACTCCCAGTACTCAGATGGAGAGTAATGGTCTGCCTCAGATGATCTCTATAAGCAATGTGATCGATGCCACCTGGGAGGTCATCCCTCCAACCTTATCCCGCTATAATGGCTATCCAGCCATTGAAATTGTTGGCGCAGCTGCCCCTGGGCATGCCTCTGGTGAAGCCATGAAAGAAATAGAAAAAATCGTCCGTAATGACTTACCCAAAGGTTTTGGTTTCGACTGGACAGGTTTATCCTACCAAGAAGTACTTGCGGGTGATGCCGGTATGTTTTTGATAGGTTTATCCATTGTCATTGTGTTCTTAGCCCTTGCAGCGCTCTATGAAAGCTGGTCAATTCCGGTTGCAGTGATATTGGTAGTCCCTTTAGGCTTACTGGGCATAGTGTTATTCTCATTCCTGCGCAATCTGCCCAATGATATCTACTTTAATATTGGGGTAGTCGCCGTCGTGGGTTTAGCGGCAAAAAATGCAATCCTAATTATTGAATTTGCAGTGGACGAGCAGAAGGCTGGGCGTAGCCTAGGCGAGGCAGTTATTACGGCCGCTAGGCTACGCTTGCGACCTATTATCATGACCTCAATTGCGTTTATTGGTGGTGTATTCCCGCTCGTTATCTCCACGGGCGCTGGGGCTAGTGCCCGCCAGGCCATTGGAACAGGGGTTACTGGCGGTATGCTATTTGCCACCTTTTTTGGGGTATTACTCATTCCAGTGTTCTATGTGGTTGTACGTCGTTTACTTGGAGATCAGCTAGAGCCGGCTTCACCTCAGTTACCACAGCACACCGCCCAAATCAGCACTAATCCTAGCGAAAATCACGAGGGTAACAAGCCAAGTAACAACTAAAATTGATTGCTATAAAAATAGATTTTAATAAACCCCTTACAATGGAGAAAACACAGATGGCCCAAACAACCTATTGTTTATCTTTTTATAAATACTTTAATGCGGAATCGGTGCTCTGGCAGCAGTTGACCTAACACGATTCGCCATATACCGGCTGATACCAACGTAAATCCGGTTAGTAAACCAATAATTTCAAATGAGCTTTGCGGCCAACCGATTACAATCAGAATCGCCAGCACCGTCGATAATAACCCATCAAACAATAGCCAGCTCCAACCCCGATATGGCTTTAATTGGAAAGCTAGCATCATTCGCGTGATGCCGCTTATAAGCAAAAAGGCACCTACCAATAATGCCAGCGACTTAATCCCAACATCTGGAGCCACTATGATCGCCACTCCAAGCAGCAAAGTTAAAATACCAGAGGCTAGCTTCCAGCCAAAACCGCCATTGGTACGCGTTTGAATAGCATAAGCAATTTCAAATACACCACAAAAAACTAGCAACCAAGCAAAAAATAGAGTGGTAGCCAATGCAGCAATTTCTGGCACTAGCATCGCTAGAAAACCAGAGATAATCAATAGAACACCCCATGCAATCTGCCAACCGTTGCTCAATGGAGTTACTGTTATCTCAGTAGTTTCTTTCATATTGTTCATGATAATTCCTCACTCGCTCAAACGACACCGTAAAAAATAGGTAGCGGCTACGCAGCTACCCAATTAAAGTATGACAGAGATCAAACGCATAGTAATTAATCTATTAATGCCTGTTCAGAATATCTTCAGCTTAATTTCTTATACTTTATATTCTAAGTAAGACTAATTAATTAAAAAGCAGTATTGAAATAGGGCAAAAACCATGAGATAAAATTGATGATCCGTAATTAAATATTCTAACCAACAATCCCTTGCATCACCCCTACCTTATTATCCAAAAAATCTAAATTCACAAGAGTTTTACTACCTTTACTGGGATAACACCCCTTACTATGGGGTCTATACCGGATAACAGGATAATCACTACTAAAATGTCATCCACTAAAATGAGCTTAGTGCCAGCCCGCATGGATCGACTACCATGGACAAAATTCCATTGGATGGTCGTCATTGGCCTAGGGGCTGCTTGGATTTTAGATGGCTTGGAAGCGCAGATTGCCGCCTCAGCCGGATTCCAAGAAACCTTACAAATGACAGCAACAGAGGTAGGGTTTACTGCAAGTATATATCTTGCGGGTCAAGTAATTGGTGCCTTAATTTTTGCTCGACTATCAGATCAGCTAGGGCGTAAAAAAATCTTCATCGCTACCCTAGGGATCTATCTCTTTAGTGGCGGCATGGCCGGATTTTCTTTCTCTTTATGGTTTCTATTAATATTTCGATTCATTTCTGGCCTTGGCATAGGTGGAGAACATGCGGCTATTAATGCTGCAATCGATGAAATTATCCCGCCAAAGTATCGAGGACATGCTAGTATCGCAATATACGGGACTTATTGGGGAGGTGCTGCATTAGGCGCTACTATCAACTCATTTCTGCTAGATCCCAGTATTATTCCAACAGAAATAGGTTGGCGAATTGGCTTTTTCTTGGGACCCGCTTTGGGTTTTATCATTATTTTTCTACGCCGCCATCTACCTGAGAGTCCGCGATGGCTGCTAAGCCATGGCCATGTAAACGAAGCGGAACAAGTCGTTAACGATATTGAAGTTCAAATCCAAGGTCAGGGCTATAATCTAAGTGAAGTACCTAAAAGCAAGCGTATACCCATCGTGCCCTATAAAAATCTTCACCCCACTGAACTCATTAAGATTCTCTTAACGAAATACCCTCGGCAAACATTGCTCAGTTTTTCCCTGATGGTTGCGCAGTCATTTTTTTATAACGCGATTTTCTTTGCTTACGTGCTCGTGTTAAAAAATTTTTACTATATTCCTTTAGATTCAACCCAAGATTTTTTTCTCCCCTTTGCTATTGGCAATCTTGCTGGGCCACTTATTCTCGGGCCTCTTTTTGACACCATTGGCCGACGAAAAATGATTTTTGCAACTTACAGCACCGCTGGCGTAGTACTTGCTAGCTCGGCAGTACTCTTTTATCAAGGAATTTTGTCTCCCACAACCCAAACCCTTCTCTGGAGCATCTCATTTTTCTTTGCCTCTGCTGGTGCCTCTTCAGCTTATCTCACCATCAGTGAAATATTTCCTTTGGCATTACGAAATCAGGCCATTTCCTACTTTTTTGCTATTGCCCAGATTACCGGGGCTATTGCCCCAGCAGTTTTTGGAATACTCATTAGTCAAGGAATTTATCGCGGTTCATTAACGCTTGGTTATTTATTAGCTGCTTGCGTTATGATAATAGCGGGTATCATCGGGCTATTTTTTGGCTTTGATGCCGAGGGAAAATCCCTAGAAGACGTTTCCGGATCCTTATAAAGTACCCATTTATGTATAAATTCTAATCTACAGACCTATCCTCTTTATCTAGATCCATAAAAAGCTCTTCCTCAAACCCAAAATGGGAAAAATCTTTAATCCGGCGAGGGAAAAGAATGCCGTCTAAATGATCACACTCATGCTGTACGACCCTAGCATGAAATCCTTCAACCTCTCGGGCGATAGGGTTACCTGTTTGATCGTACCCGCAATAACGGATATGACTATAACGCGGCACTAGCCCTCGTAAACCGGGAACACTCAAGCAGCCCTCCCAACCTTCCTCCATAACTTCTTCTACAGGATCAATAACGGGGTTAATTAAGATAGTCACTGGGACTGGTTCCATCTGAGGATAGCGTGGATTAGTTTTAGCACCAAAGATTACCACTCGTAATCCTACCCCAATCTGAGGGGCAGCGAGGCCAGCACCATTATAGGCAGCCATCGTATCAAACATATCAATAACAAGCTCATTAAGCTCAGGAATATCAAATGTAATAACTGGATCGGCAATTTTATTTAAAAAGGGATGTCCCATCCGTAATACTGTGCGTACCGGCATAGATAGCTATTTTTTAAAATCAGATTAAAGAAATAAGCTGCTCTAGCAACAGAAGAACTTTTCCCATACCCAGTTTAAGATTTTGTTCAATACTACTCATCTCAATAATCCCTTCACCACGGCCTGCTGCTGGATTAGCAATCACTGCAACCGCAGCATAGTTTAGCCCTAATTCTCTCGCCAGCGCAGCTTCAGGCATACCCGTCATTCCTACCATATGGCAGCCATCCCGCTCAAGACGGTTAATCTCTGCTGCTGCTTCTAAACGAGGTCCCTGAACGGCACCGTAAATCCCTCTATCCTTGATATTTAAACCCGCAATTAAGGCGGCTTTAAGGAGCAGGTTGCGCAGACCCTCAGAATAAGGATGAGTAAAATCAATATGAACCACTGGATCTTGATCTTGCTCGTAAAAAGTATGGGCGCGACCCCATGTATAATCAATAATCTGATCAGGAATAATAAGATCAGCTATAGCATACTCAGAATTAATACCCCCTACCGCTGCTATAGCTACCACCTGAGTAATTCCAATTTCTTTTAAAGCCCACAGGTTAGCTCGATAATTAATCTTATGGGGCGGAATACTATGATGAAAACCATGCCGAGGTAAAAATACAATTTCTTTACCATAAAACCGGCCATATACTAGTGAAGAGGAAGGCTCTCCAAAAGGAGTGCCTATTGTCTCTTGCTGAGTAATCTCCAGATGCTTTAACGCGGTTAACCCCGTGCCGCCAATAATTGCTAGATTTGCCATTAGTTACTTTACGATCTCCTTAAGGCGTAAACTCCAGGCGCATTACGAAGATATCCTTTATAATCTAAGCCATAACCAAATAGATAATAATCCTCTGCCCTAAGCCCTATAAAATCTGCAGATAAACCATCACGCTTACGATCATGTAGTTTATCTACTAATACGGCACTGTAAGCAGTTGCCCCTTCCTCTCGGCAATATTCTAAGATAGCAGCTAGGGTATGCCCTTCATCAAAGATATCATCAATCACAAGTACAGTTCGACCTCGAAGTGGAGTTAATGGTTTATATAGCCAGCGTAATACCCCACCCTCAATCTCTCCTTGATAGCGAGTAGCATGGATATAATCAAGCTGTAGTGGAAAATTAAGGCGCGGTAAAAGGCCCCCGCAAGGAATAATACCGCCTATCATACAGCACAACAGCAACGGGTTATAAGTACTTAGTTTTATGGTAATCTCCTGAGCCAATCGATCTAACGCTGCCTCTACTTGGGGGCGCGTATAAAGACAGTCTGCTTTTTTATAGACAGATTCAATTTCCTGTAAAATATCTCCCATCAATACCCCTTTCTTGCTGAGAAATTATTAAAACTAATTAATATTGCTAATTTTTCTACCACGATAAAAATTTATACTATTTAAATTAGTGCTTAATAAACCATTAATTAATATAGCGTATTAAAATACATAAAAATAATATTCCCTATTTTTAGCTTAAAGTTTCATAATTTTTAAAGGCACGCTTAACAAAATCAACTATTCTTATTTTAAAAACAAGTCTCTTAATCTAAAATTTTAATAATATAAGTAATAGCCATAACTATTTAGCTATACCCAGCTTAGAGATAATTTGGCCTAGCTAGGTATCATCAATACTGGTTTAATCTCTCATTAGTTAATGGTAAAAACCATAAAATAAATTGATTCTTCAATTATATTATTAAATTAGCTTAATAATTAGGGCAAAATAACCATCCAAAGTAGTATAAGTTTCTTAAAATTAGCAATAAAGGTAATAAAAGATGCGTGAGTTTGCCCAATTTATTATGAAAGGTCGCCACTACGCAATAGCTATAGCTGGGTTATTAGGTACACTTGCTGTTGCCCTGCCGCCGTTCTCTTTATTTAGTGGCGCTACGGTAGGTCTCGTAACCCTACGGCATGGAATCAAAGAGGGCCTCATAGTTACTGCCGGTGCTGCATTAATTGTAGCAACAACTTTCCTAGTCGTAACCGGAAGAGCAGATTTAACCTTTCCTCTTCTAGTAGGATTATGGCTACCCAATGTATTAGGCTGTTGGATATTACGAATTACTCAGTCTCAGGCTTTAACTCTACTAGCTATCGGAGGATTCGCGGCTTTATTTGCTGCAAGTATGTATCTGATAACTGGCGATGTTACTGCATGGTGGCAACAATTAATAGAACAAGTTATTCATCAAGCGAATATTGAAGGCATCACCGCAGAGCAGCTTACCCAAGTGAACGCGCTAATCTTGATGAACGGGCTAGTTTCTATGCTCTTTGGTCTTAATCTTATGGTAACTATATTATTAGCCCGCTGGTGGCAAGGACTTCTCTATAACCCAGGTGGGTTTGTAAAAGAATTCTATGCCTTACGCTTACCTCGCAACCTTACTTTTTTCATTCTTCTTCTTGCTATAATTGTGTTTATTGGGGTTTTTGATAATAAGGCTCATATCTTAATTGATATACTCATTATTTCAATTATGATGTACTTATTCCAAGGCTTAGCCGCTATCCATGAAATAGTTACAGCTCGTAAATTACCCCAGCTATGGCTCCTACCTGTTTACCTAGGGCTTTTCTTCTTTACGCCCAATTTTATTATTGGCCTAGCTACCATTGGCATTGTTGACAGTCTGATTAATCTTCGCGGTAGTCTTTCTGCTAAATCTTAGGCATTAGCATAGGTAGCAACCATTTGGGCTGATCTTTTCCAAACTAAATGCTGATGCAGTTTGGGAAATCTTAAGGAATAACGCCCGTAAAGATGAAGTAGGCGTGTAGAGGAATCATCATTGCTACTATAAATACTATGGAGTCTATCTAGCACAGAAACATAACTTTCAAAATCATTACAAACTAATACCATATCGCACCCAGCCTCCAAGGCTACGAGTACCCGCTCGCTAACTTCCCCTACTGTGGCGGCTCCAGCCATACTTAAGTCATCACTAATAATAGCCCCCTGAAAACCTAGCTGCTTGCGTAATACTTCTTGTAGCCAGAAACGAGAAAATCCGGCAGGAAGAGAATCTACAGCAGAATAAAGAACATGGGATGGCATCACTCCAGACAAACCGATGGCAATCATATTTTTAAAAGGTAAGAGATCTTTAGCTTGAATCTGAGGCCAAGATCGATCATCTACTGGAAGTACAATGTGAGAATCAGCTGATACTGATCCATGGCCAGGGAAATGCTTACCTATAGCCGCCATTCCAGCCTTTGCCATACCCAGAATATAAGCCTCAGCTAAAGCTATTACCGCGTTAGGCTCCGAATGAAAAGCTCGATCACCTATCACTACGCTGATACCTTGATCTAAATCTAGTACTGGTGCAAAGCTAAAGTCAACACCGATTGCTTGTAATTCTGCTGCCATAAGCCAGCCAGTTATGGTTGCTAGATGGCAGGCAAAGCGAGGATCACGATCGTAAATCTTGCCCAAGGTTCTCACTGGAGGTAGTGCAGTAAAACCCTCCCGAAAACGCTGTACACGCCCTCCTTCATGGTCTACAGCTATTAATAGTCTTGGCTTCTTAAGGGTATGGATGCTACTGATAAGTACCTTAATTTGGTTAAGAGATTCATAATTACGGGTAAAAAGAATCACTCCACCCACAAGAGGGTGCTTTAACAGTTTCCGCTCCTTTGAGTCGAGTACCTTTCCCTTTAAACCTACCATGAGTGGGCCAACAGTTATTTTCTGTCCCACTAACTTCTTCTTGCTACTTATTAACATTTAGCTGATCCTATAGCCAATCTAAATAGGGCATTCATCCACCCTACTAAAGGACTTAAAGTGTTACTCCTCAGCTAATAGCACTGAAGTTCCCGGATTAACACGCTTAAATAACTCAAGCAATGGCTCATTATGCACACGGATACAACCCCGAGATCCATAAACCCCCATAGGAACTTCATCTGGCGATCCGTGAATATAAATATAACGACGCATAGTATCTACATTACCAAAACGATTCTTCCCCGGTTCTAACCCACTTAGCCATAGAATTCGGGTTAATATCCAATCCCGATTCGGGTAAATTTTTCCCAAATCGGGCGTATAAACCTCCCCTGTTGGCCGACGACCCTTAAATACCGTATTTATAGGATAGTCTGCACCAATCTTAGCCCGAATCTGATGCCAACCACGTGGAGTACATTGGCTGCCCATTTGTTCACCAAATCCATTTTTTGCTAGCGATACAGAAGTTTCAAATATTACTTTCTGTCCCTCATTTAAAATCAGACGCTGCTTTAGTAGTTGGATATTGATATAAAATTTAAGTGCCATGCCAATATTAAAATTCAATAGATTTAAAGAAATATTTTTGTTATAGCTTTTCTAAATATATTATTCATCCTGACAAACTTTACACTATAGTTAGGGTTATTAGCTCAACAAGCTTCTATAGTAGTTAAAATACTAGTTGAAATCACCCATATGAGTGGCTATGATTAAATGTTTTTTATTGACTTAGTTACTATTAATTAATTTTATTTCAATTTTAAATCAATAAGTTATATATTTTTATTCACCAGCGCAGGCTAATGGAACAAATTTTGCAGATTACTAATACGGTTTATTTGCTGATAGTAAATCTTACATACTCAAGAACCTAGGCTAATTTCCTTAAAATAACATTGGCACTATTTGATTTCACCTAATGCAGCAAAAAAACCCCTGAACCAGAAAGAGCAGATTAATGTAAAAGCAGAAGGGGATCGCTAATACTTAAACATTAATTTCTATAATTGATAAGCTTATATCTCATCAATATATAGTTATTAGGAAGAGTACTTATTATTTCTATCTTTATAATTTAGCTATAGTTTTTATCTTTAATGGGAATATCTTTGATTATCAAAAATCTAAGCATTCACTCAACTTCCCTTGTTAACGAAAAAATAAAATACTAATTCTAAAAAACCTACATTTGGTTTACTAAAAGTATGGCAAAGAAAGCATCAGTCATTTTCTCTAGGCGTCTACGGGGTTGGCGTTTTTTTCTTCTCAATATTGCCCTTTGCCTTGGAAATATATCAATCCTGTTTAGCATAGGCAGTTATGTCACTATCCAGCCCCATGTGGCTGGAGATCTGGAAGGGGTACTGGTAAGTTTTGCAACTTGGTCACAGACAGATTTTATAGTCTCATTAGCACTCAGCTTCCCCATCGGTCGCACCCTAGCAGAACGATACGGAAACTATCGGGTATATGTAGCCGCGTTTATCCTATTTGCCATTGCTTCTTGTCTCTGTGCTATCAGCGATAGCTTTATACGATTTTTATGGGCGCGTCTTTTGCTTGGCTTCTTTGGCGGCCTTGCGTTTTTTCTGGGTCAAGAACTATTAATAAACGAGTATCCCAACCGTCTTAAAGTATTAGGGCTAGCAATATGGGGAATATTAACGGTTGCTCCTCTTTCAGTCGCTGGCCCAATCGGGGGATGGTTTGCTGATGAGATGAATTGGCGCTATTTATTTTACCTAAATACCGTCGTCTCCCTAATCGTTGCCGGTACCGTCGGCTCATTGCTATACCAGCGTGGATTTAAGTATAAATATCGTCGATTTGATTTCATCGGGTTTATTCTCTATGCCCTCTTTATGGGAGGTATCGCAATTCTCCTCACGCTGGGTAGTGATTTTGATTGGCTTGAATCACCTTTTCTTCGTAAGGTGGTAATTCTCACTTTTATATCCTTAGTATGCTTTATCATTTGGGAAATAGAGAGACGCCATCCATTAATAGATTTAAAGCTATTTATGCACCGTAACTTTACTATTGGTGTACTCTGTTTATTTCTTGGATTCTTTGCAATCCAAGGATTAGCCGCGTTGCTCACCGTCCAGCTTCAGGTACTGCTAGACTACTCGTCTACTCTTGCAGCGCAAGAACTCGCAACCCTATTTACACTAAGCGCGCCAACAATCGCGATAATGCATATACTTACTAAGCGCATGGATGCCCGTATACTCGCTTGTTTCAGCTTTCTTGGGCTTGCCATAGCTTTTTACTGGATAGGATTCTATGACGATCCAGCCTCATTCGATCAGATTCGCTGGCCCCTATTATTTGAAGGTATCTTCATTGGAGCATTTTTTGCTCCGCCCACTGCAATTGCTCTTCACGGGCTAGCAGCCACTCGGGTAGCAAGTGCAGCAGAAATAATCAATGTACTACGCTTTGCTGGCGGTGGATTCGGCATCGCCTCCCAAACCATCGTCGTCTACCGACGCGCTCCCTACCACCAACTCCATTTAGCAGATTATTTTGGGGGCCGATTCTTTCCATCCGTTGATGTCTTTGATCAATTTTCCTCTAAGCTAATGGGTATTGAATTCAATGCTAACGCGATAGTAAGCCAAGGGGGAAGGCTCATTCGCCAACTTTCAGGTATTTTAGCGGTGGATGATGCTTTTATATTGGGTGCCTACACATTTCTAGGGCTTGCCATACTTGTCTGGTTTGCTTATCCAACCCATTTACCTATACCTCCAAGCCCTAAAGAACTAGAAATAGAAGAAGCAGAAGTATCATAAATTAATCATGATTACCCAAGTTACTTTAAGAAATCTGTGTCGTTTGGAACTTGCTGTAGAGTGTATATCGCTTATTGCTGCATGCGCTTGGCTCCCCCACGGTGGAAACCAAGCTGAATTTAACCATTTAATTGAAGTAGCGTTTGTCGATAACCCAAGCCTTAAGAAGGAAAGCTACTTGCGCTCGATTAAAAATAACTTAGTCTGCTAGAGGCAATGCTGGCTATTCATGAATAGTTTATTAAACTTATTTGAGACTCGAGTCCAATCAAGGTTAGATGACGATAGAAGAGTCGTAAAAGTTACCAAAGCATTAAAGACAATTGAATATAGAGGAAGATCGTTAAATCTTTCTACCTTAAAAAAACCTACATTCAATTTATTTAAAGTATAGCAATGAAAAAACCAGTTATTTTCTCCAAGCGTCTACGCGGATGGCACTTCGGTCTCCTTAACATTACCCTTGGCCTTGGACACATACTAGTCATGTTCAATGGAGGAAGTTATTTGGCCCTTGAGCCCCATGCTGCTGGAGACCTAGAAGGAACCTTTGTCAGTTTTATGGGCTGGTCACAGACAAATCTCATGCTTGCGATGGCGCTAGGTTTCCCTATTGGTCGTACGCTAGCAGAGCGATATGGTAATTATCGAGTATATGTAACCGCATTTATCCTATTTGCTGCCGCCTCATACTTATGTGCTATCAGCGACAGTTATCTACGATTTTTATGGGCTCGTATTCTACTTGGTTTCTCTGGTGGTCTTACACTCCTTCTAGGCCAAGAAATACTACTCAATGAGTACCCAGCACGTCTTAAGGTATTAGGAGTATCCATATGGGGGGTACTCACTATTACTCCCTTTACGCTTGCTGGATCAATAGGCGGATGGTTTGCTGATGAGCTTAATTGGCGCTACTTTTTCTACCTGAGTATTATTCTTTCTTTGATTATCGCCGGCATTGTTGGATCGCTGCTATATGCTCGTGGATTCAAATATCGATATCGCCAATTTGATTTTATTGGCTTTCTCCTCTTTGCTTGTACCATGTACGGCATTCAGACACTTCTAAATATGGGCAATGATTTTGATTGGCTAAATTCACCTTTTCTCCGTAAAGTGCTGCTCTTCACGCTCGTGGCTTTTCCTTGTTTTATTATTTGGGAAATAGACAAACGCCGGCCATTAGTAGATTTGAAACTGTTTGCGCACCGTAATTTTGCTATTGGTATAATTTGCCTAGTTGTCGGATTTTTCTCACTCCAAGGGTTAATCTCACTGCTTACTGTTCAAATTCAGGTACTACTAGGCTATTCATCTACCCTTGCAGGTCTAGAATTTGTACCTATCCTTTTATTAAGCGCCCCCGCAGTTGCCATCATGCATATACTCAGTAAGCGTATGGATGCCCGCCTACTTGCTTGTCTCAGCCTGCTTGGACTCGCTACAGCTTCTTACTGGATAGGATTATATGACGATCCAGCTTCATTTGATCAGATTCGCTGGCCACTACTATTTGAAGGATTTTTCTTAGGATCATTTGTTGCCCCACTTACCGCAGTTACCTTGCATGGATTATCAGGTGCCCAAGTATTACGAGCGGCTGAAATAGTCAATATGCTACGGGTGACTGCAGGTGGCCTTGGAATTTCCTTTCAAAATATCGTCATCTACCGACGCGCCCCCTACCATCAACTTCATTTATCAAATTATTTTGGCGGCCGATTCTTCCCATCCTTTGATTCCCTTGGCCAACTCTCCTCCAAGCTAACGGGTATTGGTTACAATGATGGCATGATAAAAGCTTATCTTGGAAGACTTATTCACCGAGCCTCCAATATTTTAGCTGTGGCTGATGCTTTTATATTAGGTGCTTGTATATTTCTAGGGCTTGCCATACTTGTCTGGTTTGCTTATCCAACCCATTCACCTATACCCCCAAGCCCTAAAAAGTTAGGAATAAGGGAAGCTAAGGAAGTTAAAGCACCCTAGATTAACCATGATAGCTCAGTTTACTTTAAAGGATCAGTATCGCTTAGGGTTTGTAGTAGGGTGTCTGCCGCTTATTGCTGCATGTGCTTGGCTCCCTCATGGCGGAAAACGGGCTGAGTACTTAGACCCCGCCTCCATGGAAATGGAACACACTCTTGGGGAAGCTCATGAGCACGAATTCACTCTCCCTGACTGGCCCAAGGATCGTTGGTGGGAGCAGTTCGAAAGCGCTGAACTTAACCATTTAATCGAGGTAGCCCTTGCCGATAATCCAGGCCTTAAAGCCGCCGGCGCCCGATTAAAAGAAGCAGACTCTATCATCAAAATCCAAGGTGCCGGACTCCTTCCCTTCCTAGAGGCAGAAGGCAGCTTTAGTACGGAACGTATTTCATCCCATGGAATAGGTGCCCTAAGCATAGATGCGGAAAACCCATTTCCTGACCTTGGAGCAGGGCTACCTGGGCATGGCCTAGCTGATTTTAGTCTAGGAATATCTGGAAAAACTATCAGTCTAGGGATTATCAACCCCCTGAGTTTTCGCTACAACTTAGACTTCTGGGGAAGGAATCGTTCCTTGATGGAAGCGGCCCTAGGCCGATCTATGGCTGAAAAAGCCGAAAGAGCTGAGGTATGGCTGCAACTGACTACCAGTATTGCTAAATCTTATTTTCACGGATTAGCCACTTATCAGCAACTTAGTTTGCTAGAAACAATGCTAGCCATTCGTGAAGATCTATTAAACCTATCTCAGGTTCGAGTCCAATCTGGACTAGATGATGCGAGAAGAGTCATGGAGGCTACCGAATCATTAGAGACCACTAACAAGCGAATTGCTGGCACTAAAGATCTATTGGAATTTTATCAATATACGCTGGCTCGATTAAGCGGCCATGGGCCTGATGTAGGAGAAGAGTTATTTAAAGACTCGGTGACTATCCCTCGGGGGATTCCATTACCTGAGAATTTACCTATTGGGCTTCTAGCTCATCGACCTGATCTCACGGCGGCGATGTATCGTGCTCAGGCAGCTGCTAAGCTGATTAAGGCGGCTAAAGCTCAATTTTATCCCACTATCAATTTAAATGCCTTCGCCGGCTTTAATGCTATGAGTATATTAAGTGCTGGGGCTTTTTCTGATATTTTATTCTCTCATGGTAGTGTTGCTTATGGGGGTGGGCCGAGTTTTAGTGTGCCTTATTTTGAAGGGGGTCGTTTGCGGGGTGAGCTGCAAGCAGAGCGGGCGGCTTATGATAATGCGGTTAATCTCTACAATGGGACCTTGCTGGAGGCGATGAAAGAGGTAGCAGAAAGTCTAAGTGCCTGGCACCAAACCCGAAAAATACTTGAAGCCCATCATCGTTTGTTAGGTTCAGCCAGAGGAGAGTGGCGCCTGACTAAAGTACGGGTTCGAACTGGGTTAGATGATCGTCGAGAGATGCTAACACGGCAGTTTGCAGTATTAGATCAAAAATTTGCATTAAGGGCTATTGAAGCAGATGAATTGGCAGCAATGATAGAGTTAATTGAAGCGCTAGGGGGCGGAGCCATAGAGGCCGCGGCAAACCCTAGCCCGACAGAGCAACAAACTCAAGAAAAAACCAAAGACACTCAACATACTCAACAAGAAGATCAACGCGCTCAACAGGCAGCTGGTTAAAAGTTTAAACCATGAATACACCTACTAAAATTCACCCTAAAGCAATCTACACCCATTGTAATTTACCAGTTCTTCTCTTTAAAAAACAGAAAAAATACGAGAAGTATAGGCTAGAAATACCCATGAGTAATTAACATGACAGTTCAATCTACTTCAAGAAGCCAATATAGTTTAAGGTTCATCGTTATAGGGTGTATTCTTTTTATTAGCGGATGCGCTTGGCTCCCTCATGGCGGAAAACGGGCTGAGTACTTAGACCCCGCCTCCATGGAAATGGAACACACTCTTGGGGAAGCTCATGAGCACGAATTCACTCTCCCTGACTGGCCCAAGGATCGTTGGTGGGAGCAGTTCGAAAGCGCTGAACTTAACCATTTAATCGAGGTAGCCCTTGCCGATAATCCAGGCCTTAAAGCCGCCGGCGCCCGATTAAAAGAAGCAGACTCTATCATCAAAATCCAAGGTGCCGGACTCCTTCCCTTCCTAGAGGCAGAAGGCGAGCTTAGCGTAGAGCGTCTTTCAGAAAATGGTGTATTTGCCGCCTTAAACCCTCAGGTAGCTGGATTAAACCTTAGTATTGCACAAATCAACCCCCTGAGTTTTCGCTACAACTTAGACTTCTGGGGAAGGAATCGTTCCTTGATGGAAGCGGCCCTAGGCCGATCTATGGCTGAAAAAGCCGAAAGAGCTGAGGTATGGCTGCAACTGACTACCAGTATTGCTAAATCTTATTTTCACGGATTAGCCACTTATCAGCAACTTAGTTTGCTAGAAACAATGCTAGCCATTCGTGAAGATCTATTAAACCTATCTCAGGTTCGAGTCCAATCTGGACTAGATGATGCGAGAAGAGTCATGGAGGCTACCGAATCATTAGAGACCACTAACAAGCGAATTGCTGGCACTAAAGATCTATTGGAATTTTATCAATATACGCTGGCTCGATTAAGCGGCCATGGGCCTGATGTAGGAGAAGAGTTATTTAAAGACTCGGTGACTATCCCTCGGGGGATTCCATTACCTGAGAATTTACCTATTGGGCTTCTAGCTCATCGACCTGATCTCACGGCGGCGATGTATCGTGCTCAGGCAGCTGCTAAGCTGATTAAGGCGGCTAAAGCTCAATTTTATCCCACTATCAATTTAAATGCCTTCGCCGGCTTTAATGCGTTAACCCTCAGAGGAGATAGTATCAACCTACCGGCTTTGCTCTTCTCCCACGCTAGCCTTGCTTATGGGGGTGGGCCGAGTTTTAGTGTGCCTTATTTTGAAGGGGGTCGTTTGCGGGGTGAGCTGCAAGCAGAGCGGGCGGCTTATGATAATGCGGTTAATCTCTACAATGGGACCTTGCTGGAGGCGATGAAAGAGGTAGCAGAAAGTCTAAGTGCCTGGCACCAAACCCGAAAAATACTTGAAGCCCATCATCGTTTGTTAGGTTCAGCCAGAGGAGAGTGGCGCCTGACTAAAGTACGGGTTCGAACTGGGTTAGATGATCGTCGAGAGATGCTAACACGGCAGTTTGCAGTATTAGATCAAAAATTTGCATTAAGGGCTATTGAAGCAGATGAATTGGCAGCAATGATAGAGTTAATTGAAGCGCTAGGGGGCGGAGCCATAGAGGCCGCGGCAAACCCTAGCCCGACAGAGCAACAAACTCAAGAAAAAACCAAAGACACTCAACATACTCAACAAGAAGATCAACGCGCTCAACAGGCAGCTGGTTAAAAGTTTAAACCATGAATACACCTACTAAAATTCACCCTAAAGCAATCCGCGCACGTCGCAATCGCCGCCTTTGGCTCTTTACGCTAATTTTGGTAATAGCCGCATTAGCTTATGCTAGCTATTGGTGGAGTAATGCTCGTTTTTGGATATGGACAGACAATGCCTTTGTAACAGGCAATCTTGTTCCATTAGAAGCTCAGGCAACAGGAATTATTACTGATGTTTTGGCTGAAGAAACGCAGCAAGTTAATAAAGGAGATATCCTAGTTCGCCTTGATGCCCACGTTGCACAAGCTAATTTAGGCCGAACTGAAGGTCAGCTAGGGTTAGAAGTACGTAGAATCGGTGCCCTATATGCTAACAGACGACAGGTAGAACGAACCCTTAAATCTCGTTTAGCTTTACTCGATGTAGTCCGCCATGACGTAGCTCGCTACAAAAAAGCCCTACCGAGCGGTGCAGTATCTAAACAGACCCTGCAGAATGCTATTGATCGTATGAATTCACTTGAGGCCGATGTCCAAGAAACCGACCAGGCGCTCGAGGCCGTCCAATCACAGGTAGGAGGAACTACTGTACGAGAGCACCCTGCTATTATAGCTGCTACAAACGAGCTTATTAGTGCCTATATAGAATATGTACGGCAAAATATTCCATCACCCGCCACGGGTTATGTAGCTAAACGCAAAGCGCAAGTAGGGGATCGGGTCATGCCGGGTAATCTGCTCATGACAATTGTGCCCTTAGATCACTTGTGGGTAGAAGTGAATGTACGAGAAACTGAACTACGCCAAGTACGGCCTGGCCAACCCGCATTAGTATATGTCGATGTCTTTGGGGATACTTACACATTTCATGGAACAGTAGAAGGAATAGTGCCTGGGACCGGAAGTGTATTTGCTCTGCTCCCCCCAGATAACGCCGTAGGTAACTTTATTCATATTGTTCAACGTGTACCCGTACGTATTGGTTTACCGAAAGAAGAGCTCTTAAAACATCCTATACGCCCAGGATTATCAACTATCACCCATATTAATGTGGGTAACCCAGGGCATCCAGTCAGCAGCTCACTGGTAACTAATTCTAGCCATGAATATGCAACGAACGTTTACGCCAATGAAATCACTGATGCAAAAGCTATCGCTAAGGAGATTGTAGATCAAAACATGGTTGTCTCAGAATAACAGTTGGTTAAATCCAGCTAAAATAATCACTAAGGAAACCCCGAAATCACTGCAAGAAAGCTCAATACCGGTAAATAGCCATGGATTGGCGCTAACCGGCGTATTCCTGCCCCATCCTTATTCTTAGGTATTAGGTATAACCACCCCAGTTATTCAAACTCATGGCATGGCCTCACTATCGCTGATAAATGGAATGATGCATACTTTACTCAGTACATCAATGAGATAGGCTAAGTATAAACGGGAGATAACAGAAAACGACTATTATACCTTTATTCTTATGCTCAACTAAATTACGCCAAACGCTAACATTGCCTCTGCCACTCGATGAAATCCAGAAATATTAGAACCAATCACATAATTACTAGAATCACCATATTCCGCAGCAGTCTCATAACATTCATGATGAATATTACGCATAATCTCCTGTAAACGTTTTTCTGTAAATTCAAAGCTCCAAGCATCACGGCTAGCATTTTGTTGCATCTCTAGTGCTGAAGTAGCTACCCCGCCCGCATTCGCTGCTTTACCAGGACCGTAGGCTATCTTTGCTTCATGAAATGCCTTTACTCCCCCAGGGGTAGTTGGCATATTAGCTCCCTCACCCACAGCAATACAGCCATTTGCTATCAATTGGCGTGCTGAGCGTTCATCAAGCTCATTTTGTGTAGCGCAAGGCATTGCTATCTGGCATGGGATATCCCAAATATTACCACCCGCAATATATTGGGCATCTTTATGCTCACTAGCATAGTCACAGATTCGATGTCGCTCGATCTCTTTAAGCCGTTTTACTGTATCCAGATGAATACCCTTTGGATGATGAATAACGCCATCAGAATCAGAACAAGCAACCACCTTTGCCCCCAACGCTAATAGTTTTTCCATCGCATAGATGGCTACATTACCAGAGCCAGAAACTATACAAATCTTACCCTCAATTGTGTCATGACGCACCTTTAGCATTTCATCAACAAAAAATGCACAACCATAACCAGTAGCCTCACGCCGTACTAAAGAACCGCTCCAATGCGGATTCTTACCCGTAATTACTCCAGACTCATAGCGATTAGTAATACGTTTATATTGGCCAAATAGGTAGCCAATCTCGCGCCCACCTACACCAATATCACCTGCTGGGACATCGGTATATTCACCTAAATGGCGATAAAGCTCTGTCATAAAGCTCTGACAGAATCGCATCACTTCACTATCACTTCGGCCTTTAGGATCGAAGTCCGCTCCTCCTTTAGCCCCACCAAGCGGCATACCTGTAATAGCATTTTTGAATACTTGCTCAAAACCAAGAAACTTAATAGTTCCTAGGTATACTGATGGATGGAAGCGTAATCCACCTTTATAAGGCCCAAGCGCACTGTTGAAACCTACTCGAAAACCACGATTAATATGCACTTCCCCATTATCATCCTGCCATGGAACCCGAAAGATGATTTGCCGCTCTGGCTCACAGATACGCTCTATAATCTTATGCTCAGCATATTCTGGATGCTTATGTAACACTGGGCCGAGGGTCTCAACCACTTCCTTAACCGCCTGATGAAAATCAGATTCACCTGGATTGCGCTGCACTACTTCCTTGAAAATGCGCAAAATTCTCGTTTCAACGTCCAAAATTATACTCTCTAATTTTTTGATTTTCTTAAATTTAATAATCTAGCTTATATTGCAGTATAGTTAAAAAATTGCAATAAAATCTATGTATCATGTCCTGATCTATAGGTAACAGTCAACAGTGAAAACTTATTTTTTAGCTATTTAGCTTAACCATGACAATAAGGAAAGATCATTGTCAATTAGCTCTAACTGCTCATTCAAACGAACATCTTCAGCGCCACCTTAATTTCAACTCTATATAAATTTCTCAATATGAATCCATCCAACATATTTGCTTCCCTACCCCAAAACCTTGAAATAGAGCTCTTTGAAGATATCATTCATTCTCAGAACGTACGAATTGAACGGATCGTTTCCAAAGGTCATATCTCGCCTAAAATCGGGTGGTATGATCAAGATGAAAATGAATGGGTGATGGTTGTTAAAGGCAAAGCATCCTTAGAATTTGAGGACGCTCCAAGCTGTGTGCTGTCAACAGGTGATTACATCAACATACCGGCACGCGTCAAACACAAGGTTGCATGGACAGATCCAAATAAAATCACTATTTGGCTAGCAGTTTTCTATAAATAAGCCAAATTATACATAATAAGTTTTCAAGCGCCCGCTGCCTAGCTTAAAAACTTAAGCATTAGAAGGTTATGAAATAAGACTACAGTATCAAAAGGAGAAGCACATGGATAAAAAAATAAATGATGGGATGCTTTTCGTGGCCCACTGGACTCATAACCCGGACAATTGCCCAGGGAGAAGTCAAGAAGGTGCGCAAATGCTCATCGACTTTTGGGCGAATCGCAAGACGGCTGAAAAGAAAGGAATCAAAATCCTTGGAGCTTATGTCGCCGCAACGGAGCATATCTACTATATTATCGTACAAGCTAAAGATTATCAGAGCATGCTTGAGTTTTTTGAACCCCTTATCCCTACCCAAAAAGGGGCTATTCATCCAGTCACTACCATGGATGAATGGACAACTTTTATTCAACCTAAATAATAAGATAAGTTGGCAATGGCTTTAGTATTGTCCGATATCTTTAATTAATAACTGATAATTCAGCCGACTACATCCGGCTACGTATCGAGCGGCGGCTGAACAGCGCTGCGCTGCCGTACACTCATCGGAATTTACCTAGCGAAATACAAGCTCAGCCTGCTCAAAATCAACTCAATGACCTCTGAAAAAACCATTTTTGCTACCAAATTAGAAAGTTTTGTTAAAATCCTTAAAGATCACATCAGCACGGAAGACGGCCAATGGACGGTTAAGGGCTTCATTGATATCTTCAAAAATATCTACACGCTATCTTCAGATACAAAAATTGTGTCAAAAATTCTTGAACTACACCTCTTTCCAAAAATCCTAAAGTTTGCCCAAGAGAATGGCTATGGCTATAAAGTCGTGCTTGCAGAACATCAAAATTACTATCCTGATATTTCATTTGTCAAAGCTATTGATGAGACTGTACGTTTTGCCATTGATTTCAAAACAACATATCGTAACCCCAAAAAACCTCATTTATGCAATGGCTTCACGCTGGGTTCACATGGCGAATACTTCGAAAATAGAACAAGCACAAAAAATATTCAATTCCCTTATGGCTCATACTTAGGTCATTTTTGCCTTGGCATCATCTATGACAGAGCCAATGGTGCAACTATTGACGAAACAAAATCACACAGCATTGATGAGCTACAAGCCATTGCCTCGGTGGCAAAAAATTGAAAATTTTTTGTTACAGAAAAATGGAAGATCGCAAGCGATAAAAGCGGTAGTGGAAATACCGCGAACATTGGTAGCATCAACAACATCGCCGATATTATGGCGGGTCGAGGCATATTTTCCAAATTAGGCGAGGATTGGTTTGACAAATATTGGATGAGTTATAAAAAAATAATAGTACAAGACGGGAAAGGAGGCACGAAGAAAATTGCTACGCTACGGGAGTTTGTGGAATATAAGCACGGAGATGGTTCGCTCATCGTCCAAAAAAGGAACGGTGAAGAATGAGTTTCAAAGTCGGCGTGCCTCCCATCAAATCCCAAGGGATAAAAACCAAGCTCATCCCTTGGATAAACAGCCTTATCCCCTCAGATTTCAAGGGCGCTTGGGTTGAGCCATTCATGGGGACAGGTGCCGTTGCTTTCAACGTTGCGCCCTATCACGCAGTACTTTGCGACACTAATCTACACCTAGTAAATTTCTACACTGCAATTGCAAAGGGCGAGATTACACCGGAGATTATTAACGCCTATCTTACTAAGGAGGGCGCGACCCTGTTGGAGAAAGGGGAAGATCACTATTATTTCATCCGTGACCGGTTTAATGCTCATCACTCTCCGTTAGATTTTTTGTTTGTGAATCGAGCCGGTTTTAATGGCATGATTCGTTTTAACCGTAAAGGGGAGTTTAATATCCCCTTTTGCAGAAAACCTAACCGGTTTGCTCGGGCCTATGTGACAAAAATCACCAACCAAGTTACATGGGTTACAAACATAATTAAAGCTAAGGATTTTTCGTTTAAATGCCAGAGCTTTGAGGAAACAATATCGCAAACCACCAAAGACGACATTATTTACTGCGATCCTCCGTACATCGATAGACATGTTGACTACTACAACGGCTGGGATGGGGATCATGAAAACTCCCTGTTTAAATTCCTAAGCGCTTTTCACGGCAAATTCATCTTATCCACTTGGCACCATAATGACTATCGAGAAAATGAATACATAAAATCCCTATGGGCAAATTTCTCCATATTTACTAAAGAGCACTTTTATCATGTTGGCGGAAAAGAAGAGAACAGAAACCCAATGATTGAAGCGCTCATCACTAATTTCACCCTATCCCCTCAGAAAATAAAAGTAACCCGCTCAGTGCTCTCTGCCCTGTCTTCAGGGGCGTGCTAAGTGCTATATATGAAACGGTATATATATCGCTCATGAGAAAACAATACTATTTCCGTAATAGCAGTAACGGCCTGCTAGCTTGGGATGTTCATAAGCTTATCCAGCTTACGAAAGATCTACAAGCTGATGAAATCCAGCTCAGTGCTATCCATGAGCTTGATGCTCCCTACTGGTACGATTCTGAGGGGGATATATCTACTTGTAGATCCATAGCAGATCACATGCGCTTAGTTCAAGTGTCAAATCTTGCTTATCCAATCATCCTCTACCCAGAAGGCAGGATCATGGATGGCATGCACCGAGTGGTGAAAGCGCTCTTGGAGGGGCACAACGTGATATGGGCTTACCGCCTGCCTAAGCTACCCAATCCAGATTACATTGGCGTTAACCCAAAAGATCTGCCCTACGATGAAAGTTAACGCCTTAACTGCAAATATAAAAATGAAATTACCCCTGAATCAAATCCTTCACGGTAATTGTGTTGAAAGCTTAAATGCTTTGCCTGAACAATCCATTGACTTGATTTTTGCCGATCCTCCGTACAATTTACAGCTACAGCATGAATTGCATCGTCCTAATATGAGCAGGGTCGACGCTGTTAATGATGATTGGGATAAATTCGATTCGTTTCAAACTTATGACCAGTTTACTAAAAAATGGCTGACTGCCTGCAAACGTGTTCTAAAGCCAACCGGATCAATTTGGGTGATTGGCGCTTATCATAATATTTTTCGGGTGGGCACCCTCATGCAAAATTTAGGGTTTTGGTTATTAAATGACGTAATTTGGATCAAAACCAATCCTATGCCTAATTTTCGTGGGGTTCGATTTACCAATGCCCATGAGACCCTCATTTGGGCAAGCACCGGGCAAGGCGCAAAATACACGTTTCATCACCAAGCCATGAAAGGATTAAATGAAGAGAAACAAATGCGCTCTGATTGGTGGCTATTATCGTTGGCAACTGGATCTGAGAGAATCAAAGATAAGGATGGCAATAAAGCCCATTCCACACAAAAGCCTGAATCTTTGCTTTATCGTATTATTCTTGCCTCAAGCAACCCCGGGGATGTAGTACTTGATCCATTCTTTGGCAGTGGTACCACGGGCGCAGTGGCAAAACGTCTTCACAGGCATTGGATTGGCTTAGAAAGAGAAGAAAAATATATAAAAGTAGCGCAAACACGAATAGACGCAATTCAGCCAGAAAAGTTTGACTCCCAAACCTTTAACGTAAAAAGCAAAAATAAATCCGCGCCAAAAGTAGCGTTTTCGGCACTAGTTGAAAATGGATTATTACAGGCTGGGCAAACTTTATTTTTCTCAAAAGATCAGTCTCGTTCTGCCACCATCAAACCTGATGCCAGACTTCGAACCGCAGATGGTTTTGAAGGCAGTATCCATCAGGCAGGAAGCCACTATATGAAAGGTGCCCCCTGTAATGGCTGGGAACATTGGTTTTTGCAGAAAAATGATAACTTAATCAGCCTTGGTGATTTACGAGAAAAATACAGAATAGAAAATGGACTCTATGACGAGCAACCCAATTAAGACTAACTTTCAGACTATACCCAATAGCTAGAGCTGGCCTCAGTAGGGGCTATTCAAAAAGGAAACCGTTTTAATAATGACAAAAAAACATAGCGCTATTCTAGGTATTTTACTTCTGGCTGTTTTACTAGTCGCTAATAATAGCTCAGCCGCTACAAATCAAAGCCAAAGCCAAAGCCAAAAAAACAAGCATAAGCACAAACGTAAATACAAACAGCACACCTTGGTAGTGACCTCAACGGCTTACACCATGAGAGTCGAAGAGACAAAAAAAGGCCATGTGGGTCTTACTGCTTGGGGAGATCAACTCAAACCTGGGATGAAATCCCTCTCCGTCTCTCGGGATTTAATTCGCCTTGGCTTAGATCACGGCACTCAGGTAAGGATTGAAGGGCTACCCAGCGTTTATATTGTGCGGGATAAAATGAATAAACGCTGGAAGAAAAAAATTGATATTTTTATGGGTAATGATGTGGCCGCTACCCGTAAATGGGGTAAGCGCCAAGTGACGATTCACTGGCAAAGTCCGCTTAAAAAGTAAGGCGATCTATTTTTTATCTAATGAAGCAATTACTTGATCTGTCAAATGAGGAAGCAAAAACTCATTTTTTAAAGAACACTAGCTATCTCACCTGCGACTTACCCCCTCATCTAACCTTTGAACCCATCTTGAACGAGGTTGATTCTATATTAAACGGCCAGGACTACTGTAAATTCCAATTCAAAGATAAACCAGCACCTTCTATTCCAAACGTAAATTATACGTTGTTAATGAGTAAATATGGGCGGCTTTCTTGGCGACCCATTGAGCTGATTCACCCGGTACTGTACGTCTCTCTAGTCAATACTATTTGTGCAAAAGACAATTGGGATCGCTTAAAAAAACGTTTTAATAAACTTAAAGAGAGCTTTATTGAATGCCATAGCCTGCCCGTCATCTCTACGGATCGCAAAACTGGTAGGGCAGTGCTGATTACAAATTGGTGGGAAAAAATTGAGCAACAATCCCTTATCTATTCCTTAGAATTTAGCTATTTATTGCATACTGATGTCGCAAATTGCTATGGCTCTCTTTATACCCATAGCATTGCTTGGGCTATTCATGGTAGAGATGAAGCAAAAGAACATAAAAAACCTAAAAATAAGAATGATGATCTGCTTGGAAATAAAATTGATAAGCATATTCGAGCAGGCCGCTATGGGCAAACTAACGGGATCAGCCAAGGTTCAATATTAATGGATTTTATTGCGGAACTGATGCTTGGCTATGTGGATGAAAAAATCGATGAAAAATTAGAAGAAAAAGAAAAAGAGAATGCTCGAATACTTCGATATAGAGATGATTATCGCATCTTTACCAATAGCCGTGGACAGGCGGAGAAAATTCTCAAAACGATTAGTGATTGCTTGCGAGAAGTGGGCATGACCCTTAATACTGCAAAAACAGTAGCCTCTAGCAATATAGTCGAAAGTTCAATTAAACCAGATAAACTAGCTGCCATTACATCTCAATATTTCAGAGAAAAAAGAGAGAAAACAGCTAATGTTCAAATGCAGTTATTACAGATCCATGCCTTTGGGCAGCAGTTTACCAATAGCGGAGCATTACAGCGCCTAGTCAGTGCGTTTGATAGTGAATTTGATAATGATCAAAACAATCTATTCACAGAAAATTTACACCGCCCAGCAGTAGAAGTGCTCATTGCAATCACTACCGATATAGCATTTACCTCACCGAGTACTTTTCCAAGGGTTGCCCGAATCTTAAATCGGTGGCTACCTCTAGTACCCGATGATCAAAAACAACCCATTTGGGAAAAGATACAAAAGAAAATTAAACGTATACCCCATAATGGGTATATGGAAATTTGGCTACAACGAATTGCAAAGCCAAATGAGCTTGAATTTGAAAGTAATGAGCCTATCTGTCAAATTGTCGATGGGAAACCCGCTAGTTTATGGGAAGATTGCTGGATTCAAAATGATGAGTTGAAAAAAATCATGGATGATACCCCCAAAATTATTGATAAAGATGAGCTTAGTAAGTCAAAACCAATTATCCAACGAGAAGAAGTAGAGTTATACGAACAGCAGATCGAACAGCAGAGTTAATGTTAGTAGCCCTCCACATAACAACACACCTAAATAAACATCCTAATTAAAATTAAACAGATCCATGAGTATCTGCTTTCCAGCGATAGTGAGCTACCCATAGCTGAATCCAAGGAACTTAATAGAAATTGTAAGCGCTCATAATTTAGGCTTTTTTTATCTCAATCAGCTATAAGAAAGGGAATCATCATATTATTTTATTTATCGCCCTATTTATCTTTTTTCTTAAAATATACTTTCCGCTAGCGCTAAAAAAATAACTCAAAAAAACCTAACAACTCCTTATAATGAGCATGCTAATATGGGAATCCAAACTTAAGCGTTACGGGGATAACCCAAAGGAAGCAAAGATGACCGAAATAACTGAAGAAAAAGAAATTTGGAGCGGTACCCCATCACAAATCGTTAATCTTTCCACATTCATTATCTGCGGTTTATTTTTTTGGCTGATCATTCCACTTTTCATCATCTTGTGGCAATGGCTTGTGGTTAAAAACACACAATATGAATTGACCACTCATCGGCTAAAGATCCGCCAAGGCGTTATCAATAAAAAAATGGATGATCTAGAGCTTTACCGGGTTCGGGACTATAGCCTAGAGCAGCCGCTTTTATTGCGGTGGTTTGGCCTTGAAAATATTATATTACAGACATCTGATAGAACAGACCCAGTAGTTATTATTCGAGCCGTTAAAAATGGCGAGGAGTTACAAGGGAAAATTCGAGAAGCAGTTGAGGCTTGTCGGGCTAAAACCCAAGGTGTTCGGGAAGTGGATGTGGAGCAATAATTGTTCTTACATTTCGTGCTATTTTGTTATACCGTAGTAAAAATCACGCAATACACTAACAGAGTTGAGAGGAATTAAATGACACCATTTAATTCCTCTTATTAAATAAGCCTCCCAAATCTCCCTCCTGCTTTATCAAGCGCCTTCGAATATAATTTTCTACTCTGAATACGTTAGAACATGAAAATTTAAAGTTATTCCACTCAAAATATAGCAGTAATGGAATCCTTAAAGTTAAGAAAACGACGATAATCACACGGCCTGATCCCATAAAAATACAGAAAAAAATTTTGTAAACACCTTATAATGGGTCGCATTTTTGAAGATATAAAGGAAACCACTGCGATTTATCAATCCTATATATAGATGAATAGCTTGATATAGCAGGATATAACAGTACAAATAATAGAGAATGGTTTAGAAAGGAAGGAAGATACTTTTATGCTTAAGCGTTTATATTTTTTATTGACTATAGCCAGCCTACTTATAGCGGCCTGTTCATCTGGACCAGCACGCACTTACGCTAAGGGTAATCATAAAGGTTCAGTATGGAATGTTGATGGGGATTTTAACGAAGGCAGCAATAGCTTAAAGATATACATTAATGGCTACAAAGCTATCTCTGGCAGGTTATCGTTTTTTGGCGATACAGCGATTATGAATGGTGAGTATCAAGGCGAAGAAGCCTCTGCCCACTGCCGCCGTAGAGGAGGCACCTATAGTGACTATGTACGGTGCACTGTTTTCGTTAATGGCCAAAAAGCCGCAACAATACAGTGGTGAAAGGGCTGATACATTTAATCTTAGCAATTAGGGCAGTAAGCAGTCAGTAACAATCCTATATTTATTTTAATAGGCACTGCCCTATTATGCCGTTGCCTATAGATTGTCTATGCAAGCATCTTCTAAGTAGCGGGTAATCTAACCAAAGGATCTGGGAATCTTTCCCGTTCCTTCGGTATATGCTGTACTTATCGTAAAAGGATCGATATCTGATCCTCTAGTTTTTCTCTCAGATCTTTACCTTAATCTGTACTATCTTATCATTATGCAAATCACCCAAGGAGGTGCATAGTGAGCAATAAAAAAGTTTATAACGGTAGCTGTTTTTGTGGCGCAATTCAATTCACTGCCACTGGTGAACCCGAGGCAATGGGATATTGTCATTGCGAATCTTGCCGAAAATGGTCAGCAGGTCCTGTAAATGCCTTTACTTTATGGAACCCCGAGGCCGTGCAAATTACTCAAGGAATAGAGCATATTGGCACTTATCATAAGACCCCAAAGAGCTACCGTAAGTGGTGTAAGGTATGTGGCGGTCATGTGTTTACCGAACATCCTGAGATGGAGCTTGTCGATATATATGCAGCCGCTATTCCAGAACTCCCCTATCAACCTAGCCTCCATGTTCATTATCAGGAGGCAAAATTAAAAATTAAAGATGGATTGCCCAAGATCAAGGATATGCCAAAAGAGATGGGGGGATCGGGAATTACCGTAGCAGAATAGCAAGTAGCACATCAAGATTCTAGCCTGATTCTATAAGCATCAGGTTAAGTTTTATTTTTACAGAAGGATGGAAAAATTAATGAATGAGCGAGTATTAGCCTCTCTATCCAAAAAAGAACTGAGCATACCCAGCGGCTTACTTGAGCTTACGCCAGCATTTACGGTAATCATATATCCTCATTTCCTACACGTTTTTCACCACGCTGTAGGGGCAGCCGATTCTAGTACACCAATCATGTTTCCACTGGCGATATTATCGCTACTGGCCACAATTATGGTTCCGGTAACCGGCATTATCTTTGCTTGGAAATTCTCTAGCACTGCAAGCACCCGTAGACTAGCCTATGCCAGTGTCCTTTCACCCGCCCTCTATACCCTTCTTGGCACAACCGCTTATATGCTCCATAGCCCAATACCCGATGAGTGGATCTGGACTCTCCTATGGATTGGGTTTTCTTGGTTAGCACTTACCAAAGCTAATCTTGAAACGAGCGAGATCGAAAATGTCCCACATCGCCCCCGTATCACTCGCTGGCGGACGATACATGGTATCGGGGCGACTATAGCTGTAATTTTTATCTTTTTTCATTTAACGAATCATTTTTTTGGCCTTTTTGGCGCTCACTTACATGATCAGATCCGAAAAGCAGGAGAGATCGTCTATCAGTCGACTTTCGGTGAACCGATTCTTGTTGCGCTGTTTCTGTTTATGGCCGGCTCCGGGTTGCGGCTCATTTGGCACTGGAGCGCCGCAAGGCAGGATTTTTATCGCACCTTCCAGTTAGCCGCTGGCGCTTTTCTATTTGTTTTCTTGATGAGTCATATGACTGCTGTATTTATTCTTGCCAGAACCTATCTAGATATTACCCCTGATTGGATTTGGGCCACTGGAGGTAAGGCAGGAATCATTCATGATCCTTGGAATATTCGACTGCTCCCCTATTATCTGCTTAGTGTATTCTTTGCCCTCACTCACCTTGCTTCAGGAACACGGGTAGTTCTGCTCCATCAGGGTACTGAGCCAAGCTTTGCAAACCGTTTGTGGATAATCTCTACCGTTGTAAGCTTAGCTATTGCAGCCATTATTATTGCTGCTGTAACGGGAGTTAGAGTTTCAATTTAATTACAAATATACAGATTAAGATAAACGGCTCTACCTAAAGTACCTTGGCTTAAGGTAGAGCCAATTTCTCTGGTGTGAATTGGATAGATTCCTAATAGCCTATTTCAGAGTTCTAAGAAAATATATCACCTGAGAGGGTAAAAAGATGAAAACAATAACCCCTAAAGTGCTTACTTTGGTAGTACTTTTATTCACCCTCTTACTCCAAGCACAAACCACCACCCCTCCACCTCCTACCTTCCCCAGTACTATCCCTGAAAATGGCTTATGGTGGAGTCGACAAGATTCAGGTACTAGCTACAGTATTACCATACAAAACAGTCTGTTGTTTATGGTTGAAAATACCTATGATGAAAACGGTAATCCTACTTGGTTTACGGGATCTGTTCAGATTCCGGTTTTCTCATCAGAATCGGATGGGAGTAATCCATTGACAATTGATCTGATGGAATCAACTGGAGGTTCTTGTTCAGGTTGCTCTCATAAGGCACCGCAAACCCGTAATAGTGGAAAACAGATTATATTAAGCTTCTCTGATCCAAGCCATGGGCAGCTCACTACAGACGACAAGCAAGCCCCCATAGAACTATTTAATTTTAATTATGGCCAAGGCATTGCTAGGTTAGAGAGTGCTTGGGAGATTAACTACCAGCTTGCCTCAACGTTAATAGAGGGATTCAATAAAATTGGCACTAATTTCTCTCCTATTAGCTTTGATAGTAGTGGCAATTTAATCGGTGGATCAGACACTGTAATCGGTGAAGTGTCTTCTAGTATCTACTTGATCCATCAAACTGCTGATCCGGATATGTATTTAATTACCACTCAGCCAGGGTTCTCATCAAATCAATGCCGTGTAGGTATTTATATTTTAACAGGACTAAATGCCCTTATCGGTGTATATACCCTAGCTAATGCTGCCGATAACCCTCAAGGGATTGCAAATCAGCTTACCCTTATCGCTAAGGAGAGTTTTACTTCCCCTGACCCTAGTCAGGTACTTATATCAACGGCATTTCGAAGTAGTAATGTTATAAGTAAATTGATACTAGGCCCTCTTAATATATCGTTAGCCGATCTTGCATCTAAAATCGATCCTTTCCTAGATAGTGCTACTTTGGCAAATATAAAAAGTTTACTGCTCTCTTTAATAAATCAAAATGACTTATAGGAGGAGAACATGCCGACAGTAGATAGCACAGACTCTCGCAGTCACGCCATTGTGATTGGAGCTGGTATCGCCGGCCTGCTGGCGGCGCGAGTCTTGGCAGACTATTTCAAACGCGTCACTATTGTTGATAAGGACATTGAAACCCATACCCCCACCCCAAGAAAAGGGGTTCCTCAGGGTCAACACAGCCATCTGCTATTAGCCGGAGGTATTTCTGCGTTGGTTCAACTATTTCCTGATTTATTAACCGATTTAAAAAACCACGGTAGTGTTTTAGTAGATGCTTCTACTCAAGTGCAGTGGTTTCAGCATGGTTGCTGGAAATTATCTTCCGGCCGTAAAATCGAAGTATATTCACAGACCAGACCGCTGCTTGAATGGTGCCTAAAACATTCTCTAGCATCTCAGTATGCTATTCAATTCCTCAGCACTAGCTCTGTCATCAACCTACAGACTACCCCTGACAAACAGCGCATCATTGGGGTTCAAGTTCGATCGAAAGATGATGGAGGTATAAAAAACATTGCAGCCGATCTGGTTATTGATGCTAGCGGCCACGGGAGCAAAAGCCCCTTCTGGCTAGAAAAATTAGGCTACCCTAGGCTGAAAGAAGCTAAGGTAGGGATTTATTTAGGTTATGGCAGTCGCCTCTATCAGCCCCCGCTAAACTTTAAGCCTAACTGGAAACTCCTAGCCATTTATCCTCAAGCCCCGCTAAGTACTAAGTTTGGTGTTATCTTTCCTGTTGAGAAAGATCGCTGGCTAGTAACCTTAGGAGGCGTATTACGAGATTATCCACCAGAAGATGAGCAAGGATTTCTCCAATTTGCTCAAGCTTTAGATCATCCGAGTATTTATCAGGCTATTCAAAATGCCACCCCTTTAACTCCCGTAGCGAAATACCGACTCCCTACCTATACTCGTCGCTATTACGAACAGCTAAGAGAATTTCCTGAGAACTTCCTAGTGATAGGGGATGCTATATGTAACTTTAACCCCCTTTACGGCCAAGGGATAACTGTTTGCGCCCTTGAAGCAAATGCGCTAAACACCTGCTTACAGCAGGCTAACGAAGATCTCAGTCAATTATCCCAAAAATATTTTAAAAAAGCCGCTTATATCATTGATCATGCTTGGGAAATGGCCACCATTGCGGATTTTTTCTACCCTAAAACAGAAGGTAAACGGCCATGGGGACATCTCCTAATAGGTTGGTACAACACTCAGATCTTTCAACTATCGGCCTATGACCCAAAAGTTGCCACTACTTTCTACGAGGTGATACACTTTCTTAAATCACCCACTGCCTTATTCCATCCCTATATCCTGACAAAGGTTCTCCAATCGAGCCTAAAGTCTAGCGGTATAAGAAGTCAGATTAATAAAAATTAATTAACATGAATACTGATCCTTTGGTAACTGAAAAAAAAATACCTTTATCGCAAGACTCTCTAGGGAAAAGGTTCAAAATGATAATAGACAGCTTACCCCCAGAGAGCGTAACGCTGGCTGAAATTAGAGATCTGATTGGGCAAGATGGCCTGATGCTCTTTACCGCTTTTCTGACCTTAATTTTCATGGTGCCGGTATCCATCCCTGGGGTGAGCACTGTGTTTGGCACCGCCATCCTGCTGATTGGAATTAGTCGTCTCTTTGATCGCAAGTTATGGTTGCCTAGCGCCATTGAAAAACGAGTAATATCCACCCAAGCGCTTCGTGCTACCCTAAACCGTAGCCTAATATGGATTGACCGCTTAGAGCGCATTAGCCGTCCTCATCGCCTTCGCTGGCTAACCTCTCAAGGCTTAATGGAGATCGTTAATAACGGTGCTTTAATCTTAGGCGCTATCCTGCTCATAGCTCCCTTTGGATTTATTCCCTTTAGTAACACTTTTCCAGCCTTAGCTTTACTTTTCCTCGCCATTGGTTTGTTGCAGCAGGATGGTATCAGCATTCTTTTTGGGCACTTGGCTAATTTGGCCACCATCATCTATTTTACGGCGCTTATCGCTACTGGCGGTGCGGCCATTCATGAAGCTTTTCAATATTTTTTCGGGTAAATAATCCTGTAACTAGGTGCCGCTTACCCACGTTAAATAGTTATATAACCCGTTTTTATATTTAACTTAAATTAAATTTAGTTAAGAGGATTTTCTTCCACTTAATTTTTTTTCTCCTAACCGACAAATCATTTTCCATCGTTAAAAAACAGGAGAAAAATGAAAAAGATCATAGCACTAATTTTAGCCCTTATCACCACGGTCGCCTATGCAGATCCAGAAAGTGGATGGTGGTGGAACCCTCACCGGTTTTAATATAGAAAATCAACAAGGCACTTTATTTATTGCTAGATTTGATACAGAAGGCTGGTATTCAAGCTCAACCACATTTGGTGCATACAACAAAGCACAAGATATAGCCATGGCAGAGCAAGGCGGCAACACCATAGAAAACCTACATATCACCTTTAAGGATAGATAGAAGCCATGCTCAGGTGACTTGGAAGTCTGAGACATTTAACATCGAGCGGTTTAATTTTGCCTATGGGCAAGGGTTAGATAGCCTAGCAGGTCAATGGTATATTTTTGTTCCTACAGGACCATCACTTAAAATACAAACATCTAGCACCCTCAGCCTCTCTAGACCTCTCAACGGTGCGATTAATGGAACTATACTAGATACCGGGCAAGCGGTGATAGTGATAGCTTCTGACTTTACTGAAGGATATAACTACGTTGCCATTATATCGCCCGCCACAGTCGCTGCTTTTAATCTCACCGGTCAAGATACCGTACAGGGGATAGGAGGGAACATAACTGCTACCTCTGATCCAACAAATGCTGACGCGCTTAAAAAAATGATACAGGATGCATTAAGAAATCATGTAGATATGACCGGCCTTAGAGTTAAATAAGCGATACATCAAAGCCCCCACAGTCTTGGGGCTACTGGTGGGGCTACTCGCGCGTGCTTTTTATCCACTAGGATGAGCAAAAAAAGCGCCTAGCTAAACCAATAACGATTATTTAGATAACCATAGGTGATATAATGGATTATCCATCCATGACAAATAATAAACCTGTCCTAGCATTGGTTGTATTGGTGTTGATCTGGGGTTATAGCTGGATAGTCACAAAACAGGCACTGTTCTGGAGTGCGCCACTGGATTTTGCTGCACTACGCTCAATATTCGGGGGTTTATGCCTGTTACCCGTGATTATCTGGCAAGGTGGATCATTGCAACCCCTCTATATCAAATCTATGCTCTGGCTTGCTCTATTGCAGACTGTTGGCTTTTTAGGCTGCTCTGCACTCGCTTTAGCTGAAGGGGCGGTGGGTAGAAGTATAGTACTGGCTTATACCATGCCGCTATGGGCCGTCATTTTTGCCGCTTGGTTTTTAGGCGAACGCTTATACCATTTACAATGGCTTGCCCTTGGGCTAGCAAGCTTAGGTTTGATAGGTATTATCAACCCTTGGGAAGCTAATTTCACCCTAGCGAGCACTTTATTTGCGCTAGCAGCGGGGCTATGGTGGGGTATCAGCGTAGTGGTCTCTAAGCGGCTAAAACTTAATAATACCCTAGAGCTACTTAATGTTACTGCTTGGCAAATGCTATTGGGGGGTATCTTACTTGAAGTACTCGCCTATTTTATACCCAGCAAACCTATCACCTGGAACGCACCTTTTCTCTGGGCATTAGCTTATGCCGCTATTCTAACTAGCGCCCTTGGTTGGTTACTTTGGCTTTATGTATTGCAGAAACTATCCGCTAGCGTAACGGGCTTAAGCTCGTTAGCGGTGCCTGTTATCAGTATGGCGCTTGCTTGGCTCATCTTAGACGAAATACCCACACTCGGAGAAATGGTAGGCATGTTGCTTATCCTTACAAGCTTAACGATCCTGAGTCTAGCCGCGTTACGGTACCGATCTTAATGGAATGTCTATTATTTCATATTTTTCTTAACATGAATCACGGTTTAAAGAATCCCCATAAACCGCTAGCGTATTATGCCGATAATATACTTACCCTATCCTCCAGAATTGATGGGCATAGACCCATATCCAATTTATGTGAGCGCAAAAAACAGCTTTTAAAATAAAGGCTATTAATAGAAGTTTTATGAAGAAAAAATACGCTTTCATTTCTTTTATCGGATTTTTAATCTTATTTTTAGATCCAGCGATGGTAATCGCAAGCCCCGACAATCCCCCTTTCATCCTATCTATAAAGGATAATTCATTAAGCTTTAAAGGATATGATGCCCTTTTAGGTGAAGTGTTAAAAGAATTAGGACGACAAGCTAAAATTAAAGTTTATGTCTCTGAGTCTGCTGCTAACGAAAAAATATCTATCTCCTTTAACGATTTCCCTTTAGTACAGGGCCTAAAGTCAATCTTAAGAGGAGAAAACTATATTCTCGCCTACGAGGAATACGGGCAAGATGCCATACCCAAAGTATCAGAGATTAGAGTCTTACCTATCGCAGAATCCAAGGCGACCCCTCCTTCAGCATTAAACGCTGGTATTTCTCCTAGGGGAAACAGACCCAGAGGAAGGTAATTAAGAGTCGATAAGCGCTCTATCAATAATTTTATCATATAAGATACTGATTTTTTTATAAAATTATAAATACATACTGTCCTGCTAACCTCATTACCTTTCATAAAAATCCGTATATATTCTTGATTCTATTCGTTCCCTCTTACGATTTTATAGCTATATCCATTTAAGGTTATTACAAATCTAAACTTTTAAGGTAATTTAAATATAGCGCTGTAACGCTCTAGTAGGATTTGAGCTATTTAAAGACAAATAAGAAACACTCCCCATAACTCTTTTATAGACTTAAAAAGTGATATAGGTCACATTTCTAGCAGCAGGGACTATTAATTAAAAGTTAATTAATTCTAAACTACAGATGCATTCTAACTTTAAAGGATAGCGATAAAATGAGTATAAGGAAAATAAGCGGTTCTCTCTCAATTATTCTGGTAGCAACAGCCTCTTTTTCTCTCATTTTCAGTCAATCTTCTTACGCCAAAGATAAATGGGAGGAGGGTACTGCTACTATAGGCAATAATAAGGATCAAAAAAACTGCCCAGTTGGTGCTTCCGCAACAGCTCGGGAACAGGGTTGTGGTCATAGTGTCTGTACTACTGCCAAAAATAAAGCAAAAGCTAATTTACTAGCTCAATACCCATCCTGCGGCCCTTACATCCACGCCACTAGCCCATGTCTCAAAGGTCCTGGCTGTAGAGACTAAATTAACTTATCCAATTTAAGGAGTAAGTAATTACCATGCCTGATTATAGTTTGCAATTGCTGATTGATGAAAAAGATCTGCCTGTTATTAAAGGAGCGGGGCAATACATCACATTGGCCAAACCAGTAAACAGTAATTCCCCTAATGTTATCTGGCTCTCTGTTGATCCATTCTCTAGTACTGAAGTTTCTTGGCAAGAACAATATGGCATATATGCCTCTACAACTGCAGTTCAGCAAGGCGCCACTATCACAAAGTTATCAGAAACTGGCATTCCAGCCCAAGACGGTGCTTACTATACTTTAAGTGCAAGTGCGGTGTTTACTGGCCCATACTTTAACGAAAGTGTTCCCGCGGGCACTTGGGCAGCACAGAATAGCGTGCCATACAGCCAGTACCAATCTTTGACATTTGGATTGAGTCAGAGCGCATTAGTTAATCAAAAGCCTATAAACAGGAAACCGCTTTCTGCAGCATCGGTACTGGCAAATCAGTCTATAGAGATGACCCCCTTTACTAACATCTACGTTTGGTTACAAGCTGTATTTTCTAGTGAAACTATTATTAGCAGAATTATAGGAAAATATACTATAGCTCGCTTTGGTAATGGAGTTAATAATATTACCCTTAAGTACGAACCAAATCTTGGCGTGTTCGTGCCCTACACAAATGGCCAATTCCAACGTGAGAGCTCTTTGGTTACTCTTAACTTACCCCTTGTGGCTTAATATGGTAAAAACAATACTATAAGACTCCTTAAATTATCTATAAGAAAAGCTAGATCTAGATTTAACAACTAATCTAGCTTTTCTTATTTCTTATCTTAGTCTCTCTAAATGAGAAAACCTCTTGTAAGACTGATAAAAAATTCTAGTCAATTGATTATATTCAAAAGGTGTTGCTCTATTATCTATCCATTTATAAAGCCTTCAAGGGTAAATTCAGCTATGTTAAATGAATGGATAACTATCAGCTATCTATAGCAAGACTTATGCCCCCCTTTCTTATTTTCTAGAAATAATCCTTTCCTAATAGTTTAGAGGCGCACGCCTAATTATTAAGTAGGGATAATTAAAATATCGCTGACCTATCCTATAATCTACTACTTTAGCAGTTTCGATTTAATTAAAAGGTAATTTTACTTTACCTCCTATTAAGTCCTTCCTACTAGTAGAGTATCTTCATCAAGGCTGGCATAATTTAGAATATAGAAAACCCATTTTTAACTCTAACCTTTGGATTTTAATTCACCATGTTAATTTTTGAATCCTCCCGCCCAGGCCGCTATCCTCGTACTCAGGCCCCTAAAGAAATTGCCCCTATAGACGATTTACCGGCACAATTTCTACGCACAAAACCACCCGCATTACCTGAGGTCTCCGAGCTGGACGTAGTACGCCACTACACCCAGCTATCTCAAAAAAACTTTTCTATTGACACTCACTTTTACCCATTAGGCTCCTGCACCATGAAATACAATCCGCGAGCCTGCCATACATTAGCTAGCTTACCGGGTTTCTCGGAACGACACCCCGCTACCCCTGAGCTTTTCAGCCAAGGATTTCTAGCGTGTCTTTATGAATTACAGGAAATTCTAGCAGCAGCGACAGGAATGCAGGAGATGAGTCTTGCGCCTATGGCAGGGGCTCAAGGAGAGTTTAGTGGTGTAGCCATGATTCGCGCCTATCACGAAGCTCGTGGTGATAAGGAAAGAACTGAGATGTTAGTCCCAGATGCTGCCCATGGAACCAACCCAGCCACTGCTACAATGTGCGGTTTTCAAGTACGAGAAATCCCTACTAACCAGCAAGGTGATATAGATCTAGAGGCGCTACGCAAAACCCTAGGCCCTAAGACAGCGGGCATTATGCTGACCAATCCTTCAACGCTAGGGATATTTGACCGTAATATTAAAGCGGTCGCTGAAAGTGTTCATAACGTGGGTGGGCTACTCTATTATGATGGAGCGAACTTAAATGCGATTTTAGGTAAGGTAAAACCAGGAGATATGGGCTTTGATGTGATACACCTCAATCTCCATAAAACCTTTGCCACGCCCCATGGTAGCGGTGGCCCTGGCGCAGGCCCCGTAGGGGTAGGTAAAAAATTACTGCCCTTTCTTCCTATACCTCGGGTCGGAAAAACCGAGGATGGAACCTATCGCTGGTTCACTGAAGAGGACTGCCCCCAGAGCATCGGTCGCCTCTCTGCTTGGATGGGTAACGCCGGAGTGCTCCTTCGCGCTTATATTTATATACGCTTGCTTGGCCGTGAGGGGATGAAACGGGTTGCTGATTTCTCTGCGCTTAATGCTAATTATTTATCTAAATGTCTTACCAAAGCCGGTTTTGATCTAGCCTACCCAAGCCGCCGCGCTAGCCATGAATTTGTAATCACACTTAAACGCCAAGCAAAAGAGCTAGGTGTTACTGCCACTGATTTTGCTAAACGCTTATTAGATCTAGGTTTTCATGCCCCTACAATTTATTTCCCCTTGTTAGTACCAGAATGCCTACTCATTGAGCCTGCAGAAACAGAAAGTAAGCAAACGCTTGATTTTTTTGTAGAGGCTATGAAGCAAATTACAAAAGAAGCCCAAGAAAGCCCAGAGCAACTTAAGCTAGCCCCCTATACTTTACCTGTGCGCCGTCTTGATGAAGTTAGGGCAGCACGAGAGTTAGATCTGGCTTGGAAACCGGCGCCATAATTAAAGCGTACCCAGATCAATAAAATCACTCAGGAAAAACCATGACTGCTTTAATTTGCGGATCTTTTGCCTATGACACGATTATGGTATTCCATGATCAGTTTAAAAACCATATTCTCCCTAACAAGGTGCATATCCTTAATATTTCCTTTCTAGTCCCTGAATTACGACGAGAATTCGGAGGCTGTGCAGGTAATATTGCCTATAATCTAAATTTACTCAAAGGCAACCCTTTGCCAATGGGCACTGTAGGCAATGATTTTGACCCTTATCAAGAATGGTTAGATCGATGGAAAATTCCTTGCCAACATATACGCTTAATTGAAAATACCTATACAGCTCAGGCTTTTATCACCACGGATAGAGATAATAATCAGATCACGGTTTTTCATCCTGGAGCTATGAACTATGCCCATGAAAACCAAATAGCCACAGCTGAAGGAGTCAATATTGGCATTGTAGCTCCTGATGGGCGAGCAGGTATGATTGAACACGCCCAGCAATTCCATGAAGCTAAGATTCCGTTTATTTTTGATCCAGGGCAAGGATTGCCTATGTTTAATAAAGATGAGTTATTAGAATTCAGCAAACAGGCTACTTGGGTTGCCCTTAATGATTATGAAGCGCAGCTATTCCAAGAGCGCACAGATTTATCCATCCAGCAGCTTACTAAACAAGTGGAAGCTTTAATTATTACCCGCGGAGCAGAAGGATCTGACATTTACACCCAAGGAAAATGCCTTAAAATCCCAGCAGCTAAAGCAACTACCCTTGCTGATCCAACAGGTTGCGGAGATGCTTACCGAGCCGGCCTACTCTATGGGCTTTCTCATAAAATGGACTGGGAGACTACGGGTCGGATTGCCTCTCTTCTAGGCGCCATTAAAATAGAACATCATGGAACCCAGAACCACTATTTTGAACTCACCGCATTTTGGGATCGATTTGAGGAAAATTTCAATTACCGGCCTTAGTAAACCAACTGCTTCTTAAAAGATTCAATATGGGTTATGGGGGCTGAGCAGGTTTGTCCACTACAGATATAAGCAGTTACTGATTTTCCTATGGGATTATATTTTTTCAGTTGCCCCAATAAACCTTGTGCCTCAATAGGAATTGCTAAAGTTATTCGCTTTGGGTCATAACTAGCTGTAGCTATATCCTGCCATGATTTCAAAGCCTCCTGAGATCCCCTCAGAATAATAATCTGAGGAGGATAACACCACTCTTCTAAAGCCTTAAGCAAACTACAATGAGCATGAGGGGTACGTTGAATACTAGACCAACTTGCCTTTAAAGATCGCTCAGCCGCTTCTAAATAACGCATCTCACCTAGTAAATGCCCCAGTCGGATCAAATTTAAAGCCATCACCCCATTCCCAGCTGGGGTAGCGTTATCCATCAAAGGGATAGGACGATGGATTAAAGTTTCATGATCATCGGCGGTAAAGTAAAAAGCACCTTGGCTTTTATCTTCAAAGTGATTCAGTACTACATCAGTAAGTTGTACTGCAAAAATTAAATCCTCATCCTGCCAGCGCGTTTGTAACAGTGTTAATAAAGCATCAATCAGAAACGCATAATCATCTAAATAGCCTCGATGCTGCGCTCGACCGTCCTTATAGCTTACCAATAAACGGCCATCTTGCCACAAATGGTTACGGATAAAATTTAGCGCCTGCTCAGCTGAAGTAATAAAATTCCCCTGATTTAATACCTGGCCTGCCGTTGCCATCCCCTTAATCACTAAGGCATTCCATGCCGTTAAAATTTTATCATCTCTACTGGGGCGTACGCGGCTTTCTCGAGCTATAAATAGCTTTTGCCTCACTACTTCCAGTTTTTCTTGTACCTTATCAATAGGTAAATCCTGCTCTTGGGCCAAAATTTTTATAGTAGTATTAAGGCATAAATGCCATTGACCTTCGAAATTTGCCGACTGATCAAAACCAAAATAGCGAGCTGCTAAAAAATATTCATCCTTATCTAGGATTAATCGCACCTGATCTTGCGTCCAGACATAGAATTTACCCTCATGACCTTCAGAGTCGGCATCCAGTGAAGAATAATACCCTCCTTTAGAAGATTGCATCTCTCGCTTAATCCAGTGTCCCATTTCTATCAACACTTGATGATAAAGTTTATCCTTACAAAGGCGATAAGCATCGGCATACAGGGTTAATAACTGTCCATTATCGTATAGCATTTTCTCAAAATGAGGGATTTGCCACTTTGTATCCACTGAGTAGCGATAAAATCCACCACCAAGCTGATCATAAATTCCCCCTTGAGCTATATGATCTAGAGTTAATTTCATCTTAGCTAGCGCTTGCTGTTGGGATTCATCTCCTAGATACTCTCCTTTTACATCACGTAAATACCGTTCAATGATAGTTGGGTTGGGAAATTTCGGTGCACCCTTAAGACCCCCATAATCGGAATCGAAGGACTGGGTCAATTGCTGCTGAGCCAGCTTTAATGGGGTAATGTTCAGTACCTTTGCTGAATCTTGTCTATGGCTGTCTCTAAAAGCAGCTAATAGTTGGCTATTTTGTGAATGAATTTCAGTCCTATGGGTACGGAAATACTCAGCTATCCGCTGCAATAAATCCTTAAACCCAGGTAAACCATAGCGCCCTTCCGGGGGAAAATAAGTACCACCAAAAAATGGAGCTTGATTCGTTGGCTCTAGAAACATAGTCAGGGGCCATCCCCCTGGGCGAGCTGTTAGCATTTGCTGAGCTAGCTGATAGATTTGATCAAGATCAGGTCGCTCCTCTCGATCTACCTTGATATTGATAAAATAATCATTCATCATAGCTGCGGTATCCGCATTCTCAAATGACTCATGAGCCATCACATGACACCAATGGCAAGCAGAATAGCCAATAGAGAGCAAAATAGGTTTATCTTCTCTACGGGCGCGTGCTAACGCTTTCTCACCCCAAGGGTACCACTCCACTGGATTATCCATATGTTGTAGTAAATACGGACTGGTTTCTTTTTGTAGATGGTTTTTCACTAATAAGGCGGGCATAATAATTTTTTAGCTAAATATAAAGAGGCATCTTAACTAGGTATTAAAGAACCAATGACTTTATAGAAGCAAGAAGTTACCAAACATAGATAGCTTTAATATCTATTAGTAAGGCACCACAAGCTATTCTTCTTTCACTGTAGGATCACTGGTAAAATCAAGCAAAGACTTATTTTACCTACACGGGTAAAATCTAATTCTGCACATTAATACATAATAAATGAACCAATCAATAGTGCTTAAAACTATATGCAAGAAACAATAGAATTAAGCGCAATTCTCCCTTCTGGGCTAGCTGGAAAACGATTAGATCAAGCACTAGCTTGCGTATTTCCTACCTATTCCCGTACACGACTTCAGCAATGGATTAAACAAGGGAAAATAAGAGTCAATAACACTCTAGCGTACCCTCGATATCCTGTCTTAGGTGGAGAACATATAGTATTAATTGCTGAAACTGAGGCTGAAGTAATTTGGCGGGCCCAGCCACTACCCTTAAATATTGTTTATGAGGATGAAGCCATTATTGTGGTTAATAAACCCGCTGGTCTTGTGGTGCACCCGGGGGCAGGTAATCATGATGGTACCCTAGTAAATGCACTACTAAATCATGCCCCTGAGCTAGAGGTTATTCCGCGTGCTGGCATTATTCATCGCCTAGATAAAGACACAACAGGTCTTTTAGTGGTGGCCAGAACTCTTTCAGCTCATCATATTTTAGTACGACAATTACAAACACAGCAGATCAATCGCGAATATCGCGCTATTACTGCAGGTGTCATGACAGGAGGAGGATCTATAAACGCACCTATCGCCCGTCATTCAATTAATCGTAAGAAAATGGCAATAGCTTCCCTAGGAAAACCTGCAGTTACTCACTATCGGATATTAACTCGCTTTTGCGCTCATACTTATGTGGCTTGCATTCTTGAAACAGGGCGAACTCATCAGATTCGGGTTCATTTAGCCCATATTAATTACCCTTTATTAGGAGATCCACTATATGGAAAACGTTTACATACCCCTATAGGAAGCAGTGAAAAAGTCATTACTGCCTTGCGTAATTTTAAGCGTCAAGCGTTACATGCCATTCACCTAACACTTACTCACCCAATCACGAATCAGAAGATTAGCTGGGAGGTACCTCTTCCCAGAGATATAGCGGATTTACTTATTTTGCTTGAAGAAGATCAACAGCAAAAATCACACGCTTAGATTACCTTAATTAATCTATAGGGTATTAATTTAGCACAGTCATACATAATTCCATTAAACTATCTGGAAAAATACCTAATCCTAGCATAACGAGACCATTAGCGCTTATACACCAACGGAAATCAGCTCTAGCACTAATAGGAAGAGACACTATTTCTGCAGGCTTATCAAAATACATGAACTTAATAACACGAAGGTAATAAAAGGCACCTATAACAGAGGATATGACTGCAATTATAGCTAACCAAACTAATCCTTTATCTACAACCGCCATAATCACCGCCCATTTTGCATAAAAGCCTACAGTAGGAGGAACGCCCGCCATAGCGAACATAAGAATTAACATCATGAACGCAAACCAAGGGCTACGCTCATTCAGCCCTTTAAAATCTTCCAAGCGATCGGCCTCAAAACCAGCTCGAGAAAGAAGGATAATCATACCAAAGCTCCCAAGACTCATCAAAGCGTACACAATAATATAAAACATAGCAGAAGCATAACCTGCACCAGTGCCAGATAAAACTCCTAAGAAAAGAAATCCCATGTGAGTTATAGCAGAATAAGCTAGCATCCGCTTAAGATTACTCTGGGCAATAGCAACAATATTCCCAAGCCCCATAGAAAGTACGGCAAGGATTACCAACATACCCTGCCATTGTGCCTGTACTCCTCCTAGCGCATCTATCAATAGACGCATAAGCATAGCAAACGCAGCAATTTTGGAGGCTGTACCAATATAGAGAGTAACCGCAGTAGGGGCGCCATGATAAACATCAGGTAACCACATATGAAAAGGCACAGCACCAAATTTAAATGCCAGCGCTACTACAATAAAAACAACCCCAAACACCAAAACTTGGCTAGTACTAGTACTTTCCTGTATCGATGCTGCTATATCTGAAATTTGAAGGCTACCTGTTACTCCATAAATCATCGACATGCCATATAACAGCATCCCTGAAGCTAGAGATCCAAGTACAAAAAACTTCATCCCCGCCTCAGTGGCTTGGCTATCATTCCGGTGCAGGGCAACCATAGCGTATTGGCTAAGAGAAAGTAGTTCTAGTCCTAAGTAAAGAATTAGAAAATGATGAGCTGATGCCATCACTATCATCCCTAGCATCCCAAAAAGGCCAAGAACATAATATTCACCTCTACTTAGGTTTCGAACTTGTAAATATTCCCGAGAATACAAAAATACCATGAAGACAATTAAATAAATAAACAATTTCAAAGTATCACTTAGGGAATCTCTAATGTAACTATTATTAAAAGTAGTGTTTTGAGAATCAAAGTCAAAATAATAACAAGTCACCAATGCTGCAAGAACTAATGTGATTTGAGTAATTCCATATGCGACTTTGCCGTCTTGCGTACGACTATATGCAACTGCTAGTAAGAGTATACATCCCATCCCTAGAATTAAAATCTCTGGCAACGCGGGTAGGAAATTGGGTATATCGAAGCTCATTGTGTTATTTTTTTCAAAACGCAAAAAATACAGAATTCTGCAGTTTATAATTTATGTTAATTTTGATAATACCATCTGGGATAATAAATGCTCTATAGAAGCATGCATCACTTCCAATAGGGGTTGAGGCCATATACCAAGTAATAATACTGCTATAGCTAAAAACCCTAAAACTAGAAATTCCCGTGAATTCAGATCTTTCAAAGCAGCTACATTATCATTAGCGACCTCACCAAAAATCACTCGTTTGATCATCCAAAGAGAATATGCAGCGCTCAAAATTAAGGTGATCGACGCAAAGAAAGCATACCAAAAACTTGCTTGAAAACTCGCTAAGATTACCAAAAACTCCCCAACAAACCCTGAAGTACCTGGTAGACCCGTGTTTGCCATAGCAAATAAAACCCAAAAGGAAGCAAATATTGGCATTGTATTAACTACACCGCCATAATCTCCAATTATCCGAGTATGCATTCGGTCATATAAAACTCCAACACATAAAAATAGAGCAGCTGAAATTAATCCATGGGAAATCATTTGTACTAATGCACCTGCTAAACCTAAAGCCGATCCCTCTCCTACAGCGCCATCTCTAGCCAAAGCAAATGCAATAAACAATCCTAAAGTTACAAACCCCATATGAGCAACACTAGAGTAAGCAATTAATTTTTTAAGATCTGGCTGTACTATAGCTACTAAGCCAATATATATTATGGCAATCAGCGATAACGTAATAATAAACCAATTCAAAGCTAAGCTAGCGTCAGGAGCAATAGGCAAACTAAACCGTACTAAACCATAGGCACCTAGCTTTAAAGCAATTGCGGCTAAGATAACTGACCCCCCGGTCGGCGCTTCAACATGGGCATCTGGTAGCCAAGTATGTACTGGCCACATAGGAATCTTAATACCAAAAGCAAGTAAAAAAGCTAAGAATATTGCTATTTGCGCCTGCATATCTAAGGGTACTAGGTGAAATTCTAATATAGAGAAACTGCCAGTAACACTACGTAAATAAAGAATTGAGATCAGTAAAAAAACCGAACCTAAAAAGGTATACAGGAAGAATTTAAGTGTAGCGTAAATTCTGTTTGGTCCTCCCCAGATACCAATAATTAGGAATAGAGGAATGAGCGTACTCTCAAAAAAAACATAGAATAAAACTGCATCTAGTGCTGCAAAAGTACCATTCATTAATCCTTCCATGATTAGAAAGCTCGCCATATATTGAGCTAATTTGTACTTAGTAAACTTCCAGCCAGCTATAACAACAAGCACCGTAGAAAACGTAGTAAGAATAATTAAAGGCATGGAGATGCCATCAATTCCTAGATGGTAATAAACTTTAAAAGCTGTTATCCACGTAGCTTTTTCTTGAAATTGCATTGCAGCGGTGCTGGTATCAAAATCAATATAAAGCAGCCAGCTTACTATAAAAGTCAGCACTGAAAACAATAAAGAAAGCCAACGAATATAATCTTTACGATTGCTAACAGTTAATACTAGGATGCCTCCTATAATGGGCACCCAGATAACTAAAGATAGAAGCGGCAATCCAGTAACCATTCACCTATTCCCCATAAATCACGAAACCACCGATCAGGAGAAGTAACCCCAAAATCATAGCAAAGGCATAATGAAATAGATAACCTGATTGTAAATAGCGCATCGATTGAGCAACAATATTTATTATTCTTGCCACTCCATTAACAATTAAGCCATCAATCAATATTTGATCTCCAAAGTGCGAAAGCAGCTGGCCAATACGGCGAGACCCGCTAGCAAAAACAATTTCATTAAAACGATCAAAGCCATATTTATTACTTAAAGCCCAGTAGATAAAACTAAAGTGCGCGCGAATCCGATCAGGCAACTTGGGGCGAATAAGATATAAATACCACGCTGTAACAACCCCAGATATCGCTAAAATAAAAGGAATACCTTTAAAACCATCCAAAATAAATGCCATAGTCCCACTGTGAAGTTCGGGGCTCAGCCTTTCTAGTACATTATGATTTGGTAAGACTAGAATTGCTTTTCCGAAAAAATTATTAAACAAAATCTCCTCAATATAGATACCAGCTACCATAGAGGGTATAGCTAATAAAATTAGTGGAATAATAACTACTGCAGGGGATTCTTTAAGATGCTCTCGAGTATGCTCATCCGCTCGCTCTTCACCATGGAAAGTAAGAAATAGCATCCGAAAAGTATAAAAGGCTGTAATAAATACTCCAGAAATAACCATTACGTAAGCAAAACCCGCACCAGGAAGATTAGAAAGATGAACAGCCTCGATAATAGAATCTTTAGAGAAGTAGCCAGAAAATCCTGGAAACCCTATTAAAGCTAAAGCACCAATCATCATAGTCCAGTAAGTAAATGGCATGTATTTCTTTAATCCGCCCATTTTGCGCATATCTTGCTCGTGGTGCATAGCAATGATAACCGAGCCTGCTCCTAAGAAAAGAAGTGCTTTAAAAAAAGCATGAGTCATAAGATGAAAAATACTTGCTGCATAAGCAGAAATACCAAGCGCAACAGTCATATACCCTAGCTGGGATAAGGTGGAGTAGGCTATCACTCGCTTAATATCATTCTGTACAACGCCTACAGCCCCCATAAAAAAGGCGGTAGCCGATCCGATAATTAAAACAACGCTTAAAGCAGTTTCTGACATCTCGTAGATAGGTGACATACGAGCTACCATAAAGATACCTGCGGTCACCATAGTAGCTGCATGGATAAGAGCTGATATAGGCGTTGGACCTTCCATCGAATCAGGTAACCAAACATGCAATGGCATCTGAGCTGATTTACCCATCGCCCCAATAAATAGTAAAATACCTATTACTGTAGGTACTGACCAAGCGGTATTCGGCCAAATAGAAATCGTTTTTTCCTGCAATTCGGGTGCAGCTGCGAACACCTCTACATAATCCAAGCTACCCGTATACATCAACACACAAGCGATCCCAAGTAAGAACCCAATATCCCCTACCCGATTTACAAGAAAAGCTTTTAAATTAGCATAAACGGCTGATTCTCTCTTATACCAAAAACCTATCAACAAGTAAGATACTAAACCTACAGCCTCCCAGCCAAAGAATATCTGAAGAAAATTATTGGCCAGCACTAGCATCAGCATAGAAAAAGTAAAAAGCGCAATATAGCTAAAAAACCGCTGATATCCCGGATCCTCTGCCATATAGCCAATAGTATAAATATGAACCATTAAGGAGACGAAAGTCACAATTACCACCATTAACGCGCTTAATGGATCAACAAGAAATCCAATCTCTAAGCGTAAATTACCAACAGCCGCCCAAGTATAAACAGCCTCATTATAAGTAGCCCCCTCCATTATCACTTGAGTAAAAATAATAAGAGATAGTAAAAACGCAGCCGCTACACCGGCAATAGTAATACGATGAGACCATATGCGGCCAATACGCTGCCCAAATAGGCCAGCCATAATGCTACCGATTAGAGGTGCAAGCACAATTCCAAGAGTTTGGGCTTCCATCTTAGTCTAGCCCTTCAACTTATCCCAATCACTCACATTAATCACCTGTCGATTACGGAATAAAGTTACAAGAATCGCCAGCCCTATCGCACTTTCCGCTGCAGCTACTGTGAGTATAAAGAAAACAAAAACCTGACCTTCAATATCTCCAAGAAAATGAGAAAAGGCTATAAAGTTCATATTAACAGCCAATAGCATAAGCTCAATAGACATCAGGATAATGATAATATTCTTTCGGTTGAGAAAAATTCCTGCAACAGAAAGGCAAAACAATAATGCTCCTAGAATCAGGCAATCCGATAATGTGATCATTATTAATAGTTTAACTTATTTTTGGATTTTCTCAGCAGTCATCTTTATCAATTTAACCCGATCTCGGCGCTGCACTCGCACCTGTTGCGCTGGATCTTGGGATTTATTAGCACGGCGTCGCAAAGTTAAGGCAATAGCTGCTACGATAGCCACAAGAAGAATTACAGAAGCTAGCTCAAAAGGGTAAACATAAACAGTATAAAGCAGCCTTCCCAATTCTTTTGTATTGCTGTAATCAGCTTGATGAGGAATTGGCGCAACAAATTGTTTGAGATCAAGGTTCTTTGGTCTAAGTACTGCGATCATTTCGAAAATAATCAATGCCGATACTAAAATTCCTACTGGTAAGTATTGGGTAAATCCCTCCCGTAATGAGGTAAAATTAATATCCAGCATCATTACTACAAATAGAAATAGAACCATTACCGCGCCAATATAAACTAATATTAACACAATAGCTAAAAATTCAGCTTCTAATAAAAGCCAAATAGCGGCACTGGTAAAAAAAGCCAAGATTAGAAATAGCACCGCACGCACAGGATTACGTACAGTAATAACCATAATTGCTGCAGATAGTAAAATAATAGAGAAAATATAAAATAAAGCTTTTTCCATAAACAGTTAGACTCTACTGATTAACGATAGGAGGCATCAGCAATCCTATCAGCAGCAACCTGAGATTCGTATTTATCACCAAGCGCTAATAACTGCTCTTTATGAAGGATATGTTCACCTCGCTCTTCAAAGTGATAATCCATAACCCGAGTAAGTACAATTGAGTCAACTGGGCACGACTCCTCACAAAAGCCGCAATAAATACACTTAAAAAGATCAATGTCATAACGAGTCGTACGCCGAGTCCCATCATCCCGTTGCTCAGAATCAATAGTAATAGCTAAAGCTGGGCAAACAGCTTCGCACAGTTTACAGGCAATACAACGCTCCTCACCATTAGGATAACGTCGTAAAGCATGAAGACCTCGAAAGCGAGGTGATTGAGGTGTCCGTTCCTCCGGAAATTGAACTGTAATCTTTTTTGTAAATAAATAGCGTCCAGTCAGCTTAAGACCGAGCAGCAATTCCCAAAGTAAAAAACTTTTAATATAAGCGCGCAAAGTATTCATGGCTATCTATATTATCCTTTATACAAACCAAGGGCCTATGTGAGCAATTCTAGCCCCCCCTACTAATAATAGCCAAATAATAGTAATAGGGATAAATATTTTCCAACCAAGGCGCATAATTTGATCATACCGATACCGAGGAAAAGTAGCTCGAAACCAAAGATACAAAAACAAAAATACAGCTATTTTAATTAGAAGCCATGCTATTCCTGGTATACCTTTAAACATGGCTTCTAACGCTGTTCCCTGAAATGGAGATAACCATCCCCCCAAAAACATCAGAGAAGCTAAAGCCGATACCATAATCATCTCAATATACTCAGCAAGGAAGAAAAGAGCAAAAGCCATGCCAGAATACTCTACATGAAACCCAGCAACAATTTCCGATTCTCCTTCTGCTACATCAAAAGGTAAACGATTAGTTTCTGCTACCCCAGAAATAAAATAAATTATAAACAGCGGGAATAACGGCAGCCAAAACCAATGCCAAATACCACCTTCTTGGGCACCTACTATTTTTCCAAGATTAAGGCTTCCGGCTGCAATTAACACTCCTACCAATGCAAATCCCATTGCAATTTCATAAGATACCACTTGAGCAGCAGAGCGCATTGCCCCTAAAAAAGCATACTTAGAATTAGAGGCCCAGCCTGCTAAAATTACACCATATACGCTCATAGAACCAATAGCTAGAATATAAAGTAGTCCAGCATCAATATCTGCTAGTACTAAGTGAGCATCAAACGGGATAACCGCCCAAGTAGCAAGAGCCGGAGCAATAGCAAGTATAGGAGCCAATAAAAATAAGAACCGATTAGCGCTCGAAGGGATAATAATCTCTTTAAGCAGAAGCTTAACTACGTCCGCAATAGGTTGCAGCCAACCACGAGGCCCAACCCGATTTGGGCCTATCCGACCTTGCATATAGCCGATGATCTTCCGTTCAGCAAAAGTCAGCCACGCTACTGTTAAGATTAGCGGTAAAACAATAGCAATGATCTTGATTAGAATGGAAAGCAAGGAGCTAAACATATTCTCTTTACCTCCCTACAGCAGCAACTTGGACAGGCGTAAATGAAGCACCTAAAACTGCCGTCTCTTCAAGCCCTGAAGCTAATCGTAAACATCCTTCCGCTACAGTATTATCAACCACAAGAGGTAAAATAATCTTTTCGCCCCCTTGGTTAACCTCAACAAATTTAGCGCTACTTAATCCTAGTCGATTAACATCAATACTATTCATATAGACTTGTCGAGCTAACTGACTATCAGCACTTTCTTGTAATGCCTTACTACGTCGTACTAATCCATCTGTACCATAAACAAATGCCTCAGCAACCCGTACTAAGAAGCTATTATCTTGATGGCTGTTCAAGGAATCTGGGTACCATTTATTTACTTTTTGAGGTCTAGAAACAGTTTCTGCTTTATGGTGCAGCTCATCACGTACCTCTTCAGAAGAGAGATATTCGAACCCAGGGATTTGCAATAAATTCCCTAGTACACGTAGTACTTTCCAAGCGGGGCGTGTATCTGCTGGGGGACGGATAGCTGCAGCAAAACTCTGCCAGCAGCCTTCAGCATTAATAAAAGTCCCCGATGTCTCAGCGAAAACCCCAATAGGTAATAATACATTAGCGTATTCGAGCATAATTTGGCTACGAAATGCCGTTAAAGAAACAACGAAATCCGCATTTTGTAATGCTTTATGTGCAAGAGCAGGGTTTGCACAGTCAAGCTCAGGCTCAACTGCTAACAATAGATAACCCCGAATCTGTTCTTCAAGCATTGCCTGTACATGAAGCCCTCGTACCGGAATAAAAGATCCCCCAGGTCCATAGTGAGGGAGAGCACCAGCTGTAGCTGCCCCTATAGCATTACCTCCAGATGGGAGGAATCCTAGCTGGCACCCACTTAACTGGCAAATTAAATCTGCTAAAGTACGTAATATAGAAAAATCCGGATGCCCATCAGCTATTCCTCCTAAAAATAATCTCCCGTGCGAGGCATTAATCAGTCGATTAGCTATAGCGTACTCTATTTCACTAGGCTGAATATCAGCTAAAAGGTGAATCCAATTACCTTCCAGCTCCCTTCCGCTATACTCAGCTAAACCCTTAGATATACCTGCAAGTGCATGAATCATCCCATGCCCAGTAATTATTTTCTCGGCCACGGGAAACCGAACTAAATAATCTACTGGATTAATAAACATAAGCGCTGCACCTCGAAGAGCCGCTTTGCGGAATCGTATGCCTAACAAAGGTTGTTCTTTATGAACATTAGCTCCAATCAATAAAATACAATCTGATTGTTCTATCTCTTCAATAGCACAGCTTAAAGCTAGTTCCTGTGGCCAAATCTCCTGATTACGAAAATCTTGCCGACGTAAACGATGATCAATATTATTGCAGTGCAAGCCTCGCAGAAGCTTTTGAAATAAATAAAGCTCTTCAACAGTTGCATAGGGAGAAGCAAGTCCGCCTAATTTAGTACTACCTGCCTCTTCAGCTACTGCTCTAAGACCATTAGTAGCTGCCTCTAATGCCTCTTCCCAATTTACTTCATGCCACGTACCATCTCGCTTAACCATAGGTCGATGTAACCGATCCTCATGGGCTAACCCTAGACAGCTATAACGATCCCGATCAGCAATCCAAGTCTCATTAATAGATTCATTGTCTCGCGGGACAACACGCATTACCTCATTATATAGAACATGCAACTCAATATTAGTGCCAACACAATCATGGGGAGAAATCGTAGGATGCCCAATCATTTCCCAAGCACGAGCACGATAACGGAAAGGTTTATCTGTAAGCGCTCCTACTGGACAAAGGTCAATCACATTACCTGATACCTCTGATATTAAGCTGTGCTCAATATAGGTACCAATCTCCATGTGCTCGCCACGGCCTGTTGCACCTAACTCTTTAATACCAGCAATTTCTTCGCCAAAACGAATACAACGAGTACAATGAATACACCGTGTTAAATCGGTTTGAATTAGCGGGCCAATATTTTTGTGCTTTATAACCCGCTTACGCTCGGTAAATCGGGAAATATCATTGCCATAGCCCATAGCGAGATCCTGTAGCTCACACTCCCCTCCTTGATCGCAAATAGGACAATCTAAAGGATGATTAATAAGTAAAAATTCCATCACCCCTTTCTGGGCTAAGATAGCACGAGGTGAATTTGTGAACACCTTCATTCCTTCTATCACAGGAGTAGCGCAGGCAGGCAGAGGCTTCCTAGCCTTCTCAACCTCCACTAAGCACATTCGGCAATTAGCAGCGACCGATAATTTTTTATGATAACAGAACCTAGGAATATAAATATCAGCCTCATCGGCAGCTTGGATAACCATCTTTCCCGGTTCTACACACAGCTTAATGTTATCGATCTCAATATTAATCATCGCTGGTCTATCCTCTATAAGCCGCTTCTAACCAGACACTGCTTATGTTCGATATGATATTGAAACTCATCTCGAAAATATTTTATAAAGCTAATTACGGGTGCGGCAGCAGCATCTCCTAGCGCACAAATTGTATGGCCATCGATATTGTTAGCTATACTAATTAATTTATCTAAATCTTCCTGCGTCCCTTGGCCATGCTCAATACGACGAACAACTCGATACATCCAGCCAGTCCCTTCCCGGCAAGGAGTACATTGACCGCAAGACTCTTCATAATAAAAAGCCGAAATCCTCTCTAACGCCCGTACCATACAGGTAGTTTCATCCATAACAATAACTGAACCCGCACCTAGCATAGATCCTGCTTTAGATAGAGATTCATAGTCCATATTAACCGACATAATAACCTCTGCTGGCATAACCGGTACAGAACTCCCTCCAGGAATAACTGCTTTTAAGGTATAACCATTACGCATACCTCCTGCTAGCTCAAGTAAATCCTTAAAAGGCGTTCCCATGGAAATCTCATAATTACCAGGACGATTAACATGACCAGAAATGCTAAAAATCTTAGTACCGCCGCTAGTAGGAGTTCCTAATTCCAAAAACCACTGGCTTCCTTTCTCTAGAATAACGGGAACTGAAGCTAAGCTCTCAGTATTATTAATGGTAGTAGGTTTACCATAAAGACCATAACCTGCGGGAAAAGGAGGTTTATAGCGAGGTAATCCTTTCTTCCCTTCAAGAGATTCGAGTAAGGCGGTTTCTTCACCGCAAATATAAGCACCTGCGCCCGGATGAGAGTAGAGATCAAAATCAACTCCTGATTCAAAGATATTTTTACCTAACAACCCAGCTTCATAAGCTTCTTTCAAAGCCAATTCAAAACGTTCAATAGGCTCAAAAAATTCACCTCGAATATAGTTATAGCCTACTGCTGCACCAATAGTATAGCCAGCAATAGCCATTCCTTCAATTAATTGATGAGGGTTATAGCGAAGAATATCGCGATCCTTAAACGTCCCCGGCTCTCCCTCATCTGAGTTACATACGATATATTTAGCACCAGGCACATTTTTAGGCATGAAGCTCCACTTTAATCCCGTTGGAAAGCCTGCCCCCCCTCGACCTCGAAGCCCAGAGGCTTTAATTTCATCAACAATACTAGAAGGCTCTGTTTTCTCATTCAATATCCGCTTCCAAGATGTATATCCTCCTACTTTCAAATAGCTATCCAAGCTCCATGGAGGGTCAAGATCTAGGGTGCGAAAGCAAACTTGATTTTGAGCAATCATTTCAAAGCCTCAAGAATTTGATCTATTTTCTCTGTGGTTAGGCTCTCATGGCATGTATTTCCTACTATCATTACGGGAGCACCGCCGCAGGCAGCTAAACATTCAACTTCTTTAAGTGTGAATCGATAATCTTCTGTTGTCTCACCAAAACTAATTCCCAATCGCTTTTGCAAATGAGTTACAATCTGATCAGAGCCGCATAGTTGGCAAGAAATATTGGTACAAACACTAATTTTATGCTGTCCTATTGGCTTTAATTCAAACATAGAATAGAACGTTGCTACCTCATAGACAGTGATAGAAGGCATCCCTAAATATCCAGCTACCGCATCCATCAATTCATCAGTTAAGTGACCCCCATTAGCAGCTTGTACAATATGCAGCGCTGGGATAACTGCTGATTGCTTATGATCCTGCGGATATTTACTAACCCAATGATCAATTTGGCTACGCGTTTCAGCGGAGAGAATATTTTTCTCCTCTTCCATCTTTACTAAATCTCTCTTTCCTTAATACTTACGATATAACATTGAAGTATTTTCATCGGTCAATCTCTCCAAAAACAATATCCATAGTCCCGATAATAGCAACCACATCGGCCAGCATATGACCATTTACCATTTCATCCATAGCTGCTAGATGAGCAAAACCAGGCGCCCTAATCTTAAGACGGTAAGGCTTATTAGCTCCATCTGAAATGAGATAAACGCCAAATTCACCTTTAGGTGCCTCTACCGCTACATAAACCTCCCCTTCTGGAACACAGTACCCTTCAGTAAACAACTTAAAGTGGTGAATCAGTGATTCCATGCCCTCTTTCATTACTGCTCGCTTAGGGGGGGCAACTTTATTGTTGTCCACCATCACCGGCCCATGGTTTTTTTGCAGCCAATCTACACATTGTTTAATAATATGATTGGATTGGCGCATCTCTTCTATTCGTACTAGGTAACGATCATAACAATCCCCGTTAACCCCCACTGGAATATCAAAATCTAACCGATCATATACAGCATAAGGTTGTTTTTTTCTTAAATCCCACTCTACCCCCGAGCCGCGTAACATAGGGCCAGTAAAGCCAAGTTGTAATGCGCGATCTGGCTCTACAACCCCAATCCCAACAGTACGCTGTTTCCAAATCCGATTATCTGTTAGTAGTGTTTCATACTCGTCAACACACCTAGGGAAGCGAGTAGTAAAATCTTCTATGAAATCAAGCAGCGATCCTGCACGGTTTTGATTAAGTACCGCTACTTCCTTTTTATTATGCCATTTAGAAGGCTGATATTGAGGCATCGCCTCTGGTAAATCGCGGTAAACACCACCTGGGCGATAATAAGTTGCATGCATACGGGTTCCAGAAACAGCCTCATAGCAGTCCATAAGATCCTCGCGCTCACGAAAGCAGTACAAAAATACTGTCATAGCCCCAATATCCAGCCCATGGGATCCCAGCCACATGAGGTGATTAAGAATACGGGTAATCTCATCAAACATTACTCGAATATATTGAGCGCGTAACGGCAACTCAATATTAAGAAGCTTTTCAATAGCTCGAACATACCCATGCTCATTACACATCATAGATACATAATCTAGCCGATCCATATAACCAATATTGTGGTTATATGGTTTACTTTCAGCTAGTTTTTCAGTAGCTCGATGCAGTAACCCCACATGAGGATCGGCACGTCGAATAACCTCCCCGTCCATCTCCAATACCAGCCTTAATACTCCGTGAGCTGCTGGATGCTGTGGGCCAAAGTTAAGGGTAAAGTTTCGAATTTCAGCCATGTCTATCCTTATCGCTATAAATCTTAACTTGGTAGCGGTGATCATCTCGAATAACTCGAGGTACCAGCGTTCGAGGTTCAATGCTTACAGGCTCATAGATAACTCGACCTTGCACTGGGTCATAGCGCATTTCTATATTGCCACTCAGCGGAAAATCTTTGCGAAAAGGATGGCCAATAAAACCGTAGTCCGTTAAAATACGGCGTAGATCTGGATGGCCATCAAAAAGAATACCAAAAAGATCAAACGCTTCACGCTCAAACCAGTTGGCAGAAGCCCAAAGAGCAGTCACCGAGGGAACTACCGGCATTTTCTCACTAACAAAGGTGCGTATCCGTAAACGCGAATTATGCCGAACTGAAAGAAGGTGAGCAACCACGGCAAAGCGGGCTTCAGCCCAAATATGATCCTTATATTGGCTTTTCTCCACAGCCCGGCCAAATCCCCGCGAGGTAGCACTCTTTGTTGACCAATCAGCAACACCGTAATCTAAATAATCCACACCGCATAAATCAGTCAATTGCTCAAAAAAAAGAGTCTTTTCGTCGCGTAACACTTCACAAGCGGCAAAATAGTGTTCACAGGAAACTTGGATCGTAAGTTCACCTCTGTCAAGATGATAAGAACTTACTTGATTGCTTAAGTAGCGCTCAATAAGATCCCGTAACTCTGTTACGCTTGTATCCATAAGTACTAAATCCTGTATTTATCGAGCAATAGTATAGCTACGTTTTATTTTTTCCTGTAGCTGAATGATGCCATAGAGTAGTGCCTCAGCAGTAGGAGGACAGCCTGGAACATAAATATCAACCGGCACAATGCGATCGCACCCGCGGACAACAGAATAAGAGTAATGGTAATAACCACCACCATTGGCGCACGAACCCATTGAAATTACCCAACGAGGCTCCGACATTTGATCATATACTTTCCTCAGCGCAGGAGCCATTTTATTAACTAATGTACCTGCAACAATCATTACATCTGATTGGCGTGGACTAGGGCGAAAGACAACACCGAAACGATCTAGGTCATAACGGGAAGCCCCAGCATGCATCATTTCCACTGCACAACAAGCAAGACCGAAGGTCATCGGCCAAAGAGATCCGGTTCGAGCCCAGTTGATAAGCTTATCAGCAGTGGTAGTCACAACTCCTTGTTCTAGTAATCCCTCTATTCCCATTCTAAGGCCCCTCTTTTCCATTCATAGATAAACCCAACTACCAAAATACCTAGAAAAATAACCATTGAGAAAAAGCCAAATATACCAATATCATCTAAAACAATGGCCCACGGGAAAAGGAAAGCAATTTCAAGATCAAAAATGATAAATAAGATAGCTATTAAATAATAGCGAACATCAAATTTCATACGAGCATCTTCAAATGCCTCAAACCCGCACTCATAGGGAGAAATTTTCTCACGATTAGGACGATATGGCGCTAAGCTAAATCCAAGTACTATCATAACGCCGCCTATCAGTAGGCTAACAATAATAAATACCAAAATAGGAATATAATTCTCAAGCATATTAGTATAGAATGTTACCCGCTATTAAAACTACTATTGCTTTAAAGCCCTTAAGGCTGGTGCCGATGGCCGGAGTCGAACCGGCACGAGTTTCCTCACTGCCCCCTCAAGACAGCGTGTCTACCAATTCCACCACATCGGCCATGCATGATCTTCTTTATTACTTAGGCGGTACTGGTTCATCCATTAGAGTCTTAGAAGTTTTAGAAGTTTTAGCCTCAGCACTAGGATCGGACTGAATCTGTTCAGTATTTCTATTCGATAGATCTTTATCCTTTGATAGATCATCGTTTGGCGGCGATGCTAAAGGAGGAATGACCATATTCTCATCGGCTATAATCCTCGGCTTTACAGCCTGAGTAACGCTATTTTTTTGTGGCCCTCGTTCGGAGAAATAGGCTAAAGATAAACTTGTAATAAAAAATAGAGTTGCTAGTATAGCGCTAGCTCGAGTAAGAAAATTAGCTGAACCGCTTGCACCAAATACAGTTGCAGAAGCACCACTACCAAAAGCAGCGCCTGCATCAGCTCCTTTACCATGTTGAATAAGCACTAAGCCAGCTAGCCCTATGGCAACTGTAATATGCAAAACTAATAATACACTATGCATAGATAATTTCTCTTAATTTACTGCTGCTCGGCAGATTATTAGGAACTCTTCAGCATTCAATGACGCTCCGCCAATCAAACCACCATCAATATCTGGCATTGCCAATAGTTGCGCAGCATTATTACCTTTAACACTACCGCCATAAAGGATAAGCAATCGTTTCGCTATACTAGGATTTTGAGTAGTAAAATAAGCACGAATAAGAGCGTGAACATCTTGAGCTTGATCTGGAGTAGCAGTATGACCAGTACCAATAGCCCACACCGGCTCATAAGCAATAACGGCTTTAGCCCAAGTATCAATTCCGGTGCGCTGTACAACAGCATCTAGCTGGTGCTTTAGTACCTGTTCGGTAACACCTTGTTTACGCTCTTCTAAGGTCTCGCCAATACAAACAATAGGGATTAAATTTTCTTGTTGGGCAGCAGCAAATTTTTCAGCTATAATATTATTCGTTTCTCCATATAATAAGCGTCGCTCGGAATGGCCAACGATGACATAGCGGCAACCAAAATCCGATAGCATAGATGAAGCTACTTCGCCTGTATAAGCACCGTCTTTATGTTGAGATAAGTTCTGAGCTCCCCAACTAATAGCCGATCCTTGTAGCCAAGATTTAATATCAGCAAGATAAACAAAAGGTGGACAAACTACTATGTCTACATCAGCTTCCATCTTCGCCCCCTCCTTGCACAGTGCTTCTATCAGGGAGCAGTTGGTGGCCTGTGAACCATTCATCTTCCAATTGCCAACAACCAGAGGTTTACGCACCTAACACCTCATATATATAATTTTCTTAGAATTGGCTAGATAGTCTACTTCAGCCAGCAATGAAAAGCAATTCTAGACACTACTTATATTAGAAGCCACAGCTTGAGCAAGCTGCTGTGCTAATACGTTAACTTGAGATTCATCTCGTCCTTCAACCATAATCCTTACCACTGGCTCAGTTCCAGAAGATCGTAATAATACCCGCCCTTCCTCTCCAAGCTGACTCTCTACTTCCTGCACAGCATTAGTAATTATTCTATTATCGTTAAGATCCAAACATTGCCCTACAGGAACATTAACAACTCGCTGAGGATATTTCTCCATTGTAGACTTAAGCTCATACAAGGATTTGCCTACATTTACCATCTCCACTAAAACCTGGAGTGCCGATATAATACCATCTCCTGTAGTAGTACGATCTAGGCAAATAATATGCCCTGACGACTCTCCACCAATAGAATAGTTGTTATGCTGCAGCATTTCTAAGACATAGCGATCTCCAACTTGAGCACGCATCAAGACAATACCTAAAGCTGATAACGCCCTTTCTAGCCCTAAGTTACTCATTAAAGTGCCCACTACCCCAGCACCGGCTAGCATACCAGATCGTTGGCGTGCCCGAGCAATAATATAGAGTATCTCATCTCCATCTACAATCTCCCCTCTATGATCAACCATTATGACGCGATCTCCATCTCCATCTAAAGCGATACCTACATCCGCTTGGCATTCAAGGACTTTTCGTTGAAGAGACTCAGGAGCAGTGGATCCGCAATTATCATTAATATTTAAACCATTAGGAGAGATACCGATAGCAGTAACATCAGCCCCCATTTCAGAGAATACGTCTGGGGCTACATGGTAGGTTGCCCCATGAGCGCAATCTACAACTAATTTTAGCCCTGAGAGATCAACGCTTGCTGGTCCAGTGCTCTTACAAAACTCAATATAACGACCAGAGGCATCTACTACGCGTTCTACTTTACCAAGTAGAGAAGAATCAACAGTCTGCATGGGCGATTCAAGTTTTCTTTCAATAGCTAGCTCCACCTCATCAGCTAGTTTAGTACCAGTGCTTGAAAAAAATTTAACCCCATTATCATAATATGGATTATGAGAGGCACTGATGACGATTCCGGCTTCAGCATGAAGTGTACGAGTAAGATAAGCGATTGCTGGTGTTGGCATAGGACCTAATAATTTAATATCTACACCCGCTGCTGAGAGACCTGCTTGAAGCGCTGATTCAAACATATAGCCTGAAATCCGGGTATCTTTACCAATTAAAACTTTGCTATGGCGCCTCCGAGCCAATACCTTTCCAACCGCCCACCCTAAATGAAGCATAAGATCAGCCGCAATAGGATATTCCCCTACCTTACCCCGTATCCCATCTGTACCAAAATACTTCTTTCCCATACTAATACTCTTCCTCATTCTTAACTCTCTTAGCGCTATTACAGAGAATTAATGCTTGCATTGTAGCCCGAACATCATGGGTTCTCACTATTACTGCCCCTTCCCAAACAGCGATTGCAGCCAAAGCCACGCTACCATAAAGCCGATCCTCTATCGACGTTTTCAATAAGGTCCCTATAAAAGACTTACGTGAAAATCCTACAAGCACAGGAAGCCCAATTTTACAAATACAACTTAAATGCTTCAATAATAACAAATTATGTATAACCTGTTTACCAAAACCAAAGCCTGGATCAAGAATAAGACGATCTCGAGAGATACCATGCTGTTCACAAGCATTTACCCGGTCTAATAAGAAATCTTGTACTTCGTTCACTACATTAATATAAAGAGGATTTTGTTGCATAGTCTGAGGATCACCCTGCATGTGCGCTAAGCAAATGGGCACGTCCAGTTCGCTCGCCACTTTTAGTGCTCCATCTCCTCGCAGAGCATTAACATCATTAATCAAACCAGCACCTGCCATAACTGCTGCCTGCATAACTTCAGGTTTGCTCGTATCGATAGAAATCGGGACGGAAAGCTCTTGATTAAGCACTTTAATAACTGGAACTACTCGCCGTATCTCTTCCTCGACAGAAATAGGAACTGAGCCAGGACGGGTTGATTCACCACCAATATCTATAATAGTAGCCCCTTCTTCTGCCATCCGGCGCGCATGTTGAATAGCTTGCTCTAAAATTAGGTATTTACCACCATCAGAGAAAGAATCAGGGGTAACATTGAGCACTCCCATAATCTGAGGATGATTTAAGCTAATAATCCTCCCCCCACAATCAAGATATTGTGACAGAGACAAAGGGCGACTCGCTGTTATTATATGGTTGAATATAAATCTAGTTAAGGCAACAACGCTTAGCGCAAGAATAATAATCTCACACTAAGCGCTGCTGATTTACCGCTTCTCTTAATAAATAATAACTAGAAGAGAAGGTTTTAACTAATGCAAGCTAGCTGGGATAGAGCCACCAACAGATGGATGATCCTTGGGAGATTCAGTACCACCACTAGGAGGATCCATATCTGATCCGCTCGCTTTAGGTGGTCTTGGCTCCTTGCCTGCCATAATGTCATCAATTTGTTCCTTATCAATAGTCTCATACTTTATAAGGGCTTCAGACATTATGTGCAACTTATCCATATTTTCTTCTAAAAGCTTCCTTGCTCGCTGATAATTACGATCGACAATAGCCCGAATTTCAGCATCTATCTCTGAAGCTGTGGTATCAGCAATATTTTTGTGCTGCGTTACAGAGTGCCCTAAGAAGACTTCTCCTTGTTCCTCACCATAAGCCAAGGGTCCCATTTCCGATAAACCCCATTTAGTTACCATATTTCGGGCAAGCTCTGTTGCTCGCTTAATATCGTTAGAAGCCCCTGTGGTTACCGACTCAAAGCCGAAAATCAGCTCTTCAGCTAATCGGCCACCAAAAAGACTAGAGATCTGGCTCTCTATTTGCAATTTACTGTAGCTATAACGATCCTCCTCCGGAAGAAACATAGTGACCCCTAATGCTCTACCCCTAGGAATGATGCTCACTTTGTAAACTGGATCATGACTCGGCACAAGACGGCCTACAATAGCATGTCCTGCTTCATGGTAAGCAGTGAGCTTTTTATCATTTTCACTCATCACCGCTGATCGCCGCTCAACACCCATTAGAATCTTATCTTTAGCCTTTTCCATATCATGCATATGAACGAGACGTTGATTAGCACGGGCAGCAAATAAAGCAGCTTCATTAACTAAGTTAGCAAGATCAGCACCTGAAAAACCTGGAGTACCACGAGCAATAAGCGCAGGCTCTACATCTTTTGCAACAGGCACCTTTCGAAGATGAACCTTGAGGATTTGTTCCCTTCCTCTAATATCAGGAAGAGAGACAACAACCTGCCGATCAAAACGGCCAGGCCGTAACAAGGCTGGATCTAGTACATCAGGGCGGTTCGTTGCAGCAATAACAATAACACCCTCATTACCTTCGAACCCATCCATTTCTACTAATAATTGATTAAGAGTCTGCTCTCGCTCATCATGCCCACCCCCAAGCCCAGCACCTCGTTGACGCCCAACAGCATCAATCTCATCAATAAATATGATACAGGGGGCATGTTTTTTCGCGTTCTCAAACATATCTCGCACGCGCGAAGCCCCTACACCTACGAACATTTCAACGAAATCAGAGCCAGAGATGGTGAAGAAAGGTACTTTAGCTTCTCCAGCAATAGCCTTAGCTAGTAGTGTTTTACCAGTCCCTGGAGAGCCTACCATAAGTACCCCACGAGGGATCTTTCCTCCTAGCTTTTGAAAACGACCAGGATCGCGTAAAAATTCAACTAACTCCTTAACTTCTTCCTTTGCTTCATCACATCCCGCTACATCTCCAAAGGTAATCTTTACCTGCTCTTCGCTCAGCATTCTAGCTCTACTTTTACCAAATGATAAGGCCCCTCGTCCTCCTGCACCACCTTGCATTTGGCGCATAAAAAAGATCCAAACTGCAATAAGCAGTAACATAGGAAACCAAGAGATAAATACTTGCATTAAAAGTCCATTGCCCTCCTCTGCTCTTGCCTCAATAATTACTCCATTATCAAGAAGATCGCCAATTAAACCTGGATCATTACCCGGACTATAGGTTACAAAACGTTTTCCTTCTTTAGTCTCGCCACTAATACTACGCCCGTCAATTATCACCTTATTTACTTGACCGCTTTTAACATCAGCAATAAATCTTGAATAGTCAAGCTGATGGCCACTCACCTGACGAGGACCGAAGCTATTAAAAACTGACATCAGCACTAGGGCGATAACAACCCATAAAATAATATTTTTTGCCATATCGTTCAATCTATTATGCCTCGCAAGTTAGTTTTCAACTACTGATAGTATTTGCACATCTACCCTTATCAGCCTGCTGCCCCACGGATCTTCCGTAGCTGCCTAGCGACAATATAAACCTCACGGCTACGATCCCGGGAAGCAGGTGGTTTATTAAGCCGAACTTGAGAAAAGCTTTGAGATATTAATTTATAAAGCCCTTCAAACCCTTCACCATAAAAACTCTTAAGGAGAAATGAGCCTCTAGGACTTAGATTTTCTTGGGCGAAAGCAACTGCTAGCTCTCCAAGATAAATAGCCCGAGGCTGATCTATCGCCAGTATACCACTCATATTGGGGGCCATATCTGACATTACAAGATCTATTTTTCGATCTGCAAGTATATTTTTTAGTTCTATCAAAATATCATCCTCGCAAAAATCTCCTTGTATAAACTGAACCCTTGGTGATGGAACCATAGGAAGAATATCTAGAGCAATCACTTGCCCTTTCTGCCCACTTTGCTCTGCAGCCCATTGTGACCAGCCTCCAGGGGCTGATCCAAGATCAACCACTATCATCCCTGGACGTAGTAGATGCTCTCGAGAATTAATCTCCTGTAGCTTAAAAACAGCCCGGGATCGGTACCCTTGTCTTTTAGCTCTTGCGACATAAGGATCTCGTGAGCGTTCCCGTAACCAGCGATCGCTACTAGCTTTATTCCTCACCTAATTCTTAGTAACTAACTATTAATGTAATAGCTACTATACCATTAGTTTAGATGTAGATAGCAAAAAACTAAACATTAAAAAACCATTTATATATGGTTAAATTGGCATAAAAAATAAAATTAAGGAAAAAATTAAGAAAGAGATCATAGAGTCAGCTACCTTGAAAGAGTACAAGGATATGCAACACTCTCCAGCCTAGCGGAGCATAATACGCTAAAGCAAAATAAAAATTATTAAATGTAAAGTAGTTTCTGGCTAGAAAGTAGATAACTAAATATGGAAAGCTATATGGAGATGGGATATTAGGGATATCTAACAAAATGATTGAGGTGGGTTGCCAAAAAGATACGCTAGATAACTTAGTTCTGCTACACTCAAATTGCCATAGATAACACCGTATAAGCAGCCTAAGAGTACTATCGGCCTCTCGCACAAGAGAAGGCTTATTGAGGCTTGAGCCATATGCGGGGAAACTCACATCACATATGTATAGTTCTTAGGGGAGAGAATAACCGAGAGGTTACTCTCTTATCCTACAGGGCTGACGCAGACACATGAAATCTGCTTGACTTAATCAAACCAGACTTAAGTGCTGGAATAAAAGAGAAAAAACGCAGCGAGCAAAACGATAGAGATATTGTTAGCAGGGTGAGCCAGCTCTTGTAATTGCAATGTGCAAACCGTTAGCCTCGAGCGAAGAGTTAACCCTACTATTTATTAAAAGTAATAGCTATAGCCTATGCTTCTCTGAGGCATCTTTAATCTGTTATTTATCAGCTGATTCATAATATATAGCAGTAATTTCGTAGGTAGTTATTCCATTTGGGGCTTGTACCTGAGCTTCATCTCCTTTTTTTTTACCAATGAGTGCGCGAGCAATTGGAGAATTAATAGAAATCTTATTTTTTTTAATATTTGCCTCTAAATCACCTACAATTTGATATCTGACCGCATCATCAGTATCTATATTGATTAGATCAACAGCTACACCAAATACAACTCTGCCATCCTGTTTGAGCTTACTTATATCAATTATCTGGGCATAAGCAAGCTGTTGTTCTAGATCTCTAATACGAGCTTCTATGAATCCTTGTTCTTCTCGCGCAGCATGATATTCTGCATTCTCCTTAAGATCACCATGCGCCCGAGCTTCAGCAATAGCTGCTACTATCTTCGGTCTAACTACACTCTTTAGCTCCTGTAACTCTCCTCGCAATTGCTGTGCTCCTTTTTCTGTTAAAGGTATCTTATTCACCTCGTACCTCCCGCTGTAAATCCTGCAATCGATAGACAGAACTATCTGTATCTACACGCATAGCCTCACAGGTAGCCCAAGCGCCTGTGAGGGTAGTAGTATATGCTACCTTATACTGTAAAGCTGAACGACGGATAGCGTAAGAATCGGAAACTGCCTTTCGCCCCTCCGTGGTGTTGATAATAAGATCAATCTCATCGTTTTTTATCATATCTACAATATGTGGCTGACCTTCAAACACCTTGTTTACCCGAGCACAAGCTACCCCCGCCTGATTTAACGCAATACTTGTTCCTAAGGTAGCTAGCAACTCAAATCCCAGTTTAATAAATTCTCGGGCAATCGGAACAATCCTCTGTTTATCTGCATCTCGTACGCTAATAAAAATTTTACCTCTTTTGGGCAACATTACCCCTGCCCCAAGAAGCGCTTTATAAAAGGCCTCGCCAAAAGAATACCCTGTACCCATTACTTCGCCTGTTGACTTCATCTCTGGACCTAAAATAGGATCAGCACCAGAGAACTTAATAAAAGGAAAAACAGCTTCTTTTACCGAATAATAGGTAGGTATTAGTTCCTTAGTAATACCTTGATTTACTAAACTCAGCCCTATCATGCAACGAGCCGCTACTTTCGCTAAGGGTATACCGGTTACTTTAGAAACAAAAGGGATCGTACGAGAAGCTCGAGGATTTACCTCAAGCAGATAGATTTCATCCCCTTTAATTGCAAACTGTGTATTCATAAGGCCAATCACCTTAAGTCCTTGGGCTATTTTATATACTTGATATCGCAACTTATCTTGAATTTCGGTACTTAGGCTAAAAGGCGGTAAGGCACAAGCAGAGTCGCCAGAGTGAACACCCGCTTGTTCAATATGCTCCATAATACCACCAACCAACACCCGCTCTCCATCACTGAGGGTATCTACGTCTACTTCAATAGCATCATCCAAAAATCGATCTAAGAGCACCGGAGAATCATTAGAGGCGCTAACCGCCTTTTCCATATATCGATCTAGCTCGTCCTCATTATAAACAATCTCCATGGCTCGGCCTCCAAGCACATAAGAAGGTCTTACTACTAAAGGGTAGCCAATTTCATTAGCTAGCTGGATTGCCCCCTGCTGAGTTCTGGCAATACGATTAGGGGGCTGTCTAAGACCAAGCTTTATAATAAACTGCTGAAAACGCTCCCTATCCTCGGCTAAATCAATAGAATCTGGTGTAGTACCAATAATAGACACCCCAGCTGCTTCCAAGGGACGAGCTAATTTAAGTGGAGTCTGCCCCCCATATTGAATAATCACGCCCTTAGGCTGTTCTAGTGCAATAATTTCTAAAACATCTTCAAGGGTTAACGGCTCAAAATATAACCTATCAGAAATATCATAATCAGTGGAGACAGTTTCAGGATTGCAGTTGACCATAATTGTTTCATAGCCATCTTCTCGTAGAGCCAATGCGGCATGTACGCAACAATAATCAAACTCAATTCCCTGGCCAATGCGATTAGGCCCTCCACCTAATACGACAATCTTATCGCGCTTTGAAGGTGCTGCTTCGCATTCCTCATCATAAGTAGAATAAAGATAGGCAGTAGTAGTTACAAACTCAGCGCTACAGGTATCCACTCGTTTGTAAACTGGCCGCACCCCAAGGATATGTCGCTGTCGACGTACATCCTCCTCTTTAATCTTTAGAAGAGTTGCTAGCCGGCTGTCTGAAAAACCTTTACGCTTTAACCAATAGAACTGATCCTTATCGATCTGATCCAAGGATATGCCTAGTAGCTGGTGTTCAATTTGAATTAATTCTTGAATTTGAGTTAAAAACCAAGGATCAATACGACTTAATCCATAGACTTCCGCCACAGAAAACCCAGCACGGAAAGCATCTCCAATATAATATATTCGATCTGCCGATGGGACTCGCAATTGATATCGCAAGATCTCCTCTGCTGAATCTTCTGCTCCTAGAGATAATTTTTCACTGAAACCATCAGCTCCTGTCTCTAAGCTACGAAGCGCTTTCTGTAAAGATTCTTGGAAGTTACGACCAATTGCCATAACCTCCCCTACTGATTTCATCTGAGTAGTCAAACGGGCATCTGCTTGAGGAAATTTCTCAAAGGCAAAGCGAGGTATTTTTGTTACTACATAATCAAGACTAGGTTCAAAAGAAATGGGGATATGACCGCTAGTAATTTCATTTTGAAGCTCATCCAAAGTGTAACCAATCGCTAATTTTGCGGCGACCTTAGCAATTGGGAATCCAGTGGCTTTAGATGCTAAGGCTGAAGAACGTGATACTCGAGGATTCATCTCGATAATAATTAACTGCCCATCTTCTGGATTAATCGCAAACTGTACATTAGAGCCCCCAGTATCCACCCCAATTTCACGCAATACTGCAATAGATGCATTGCGCATAAGCTGATATTCTTTATCTGTAAGCGTTTGAGCGGGTGCTACGGTAATAGAGTCTCCTGTATGTACACCCATGGGATCAAAGTTTTCAATAGCGCAGACGATAATACAATTATCCTTATGATCTCGAACCACTTCCATCTCAAATTCTTTCCAACCAAGCACTGATGCTTCGATAAGAATTTCCGAATTTGGACTAAGATCTAAACCATGTTCACAGATTTCAATAAATTCTTTCCGGTTATAAGCAATGCCCCCCCCAGATCCACCTAATGTAAACGAAGGCCGAATAATAATTGGAAAGCCAAAATCTAACTGAACCTGTTGTGCTTCTTGGAGGTTATGGGCAATAGCTGAACGGGGCATGTCTAAACCAATCTTCTTCATTGCCTGTCGGAATAAATCCCGATCTTCAGCTTTATTAATTGCTTCCCGACTAGCCCCAATCAGTTCTACTTCATAGCGATCTAGAACCCCTTGGCGAGCAAGATCCAGAGCACAATTTAAAGCTGTTTGCCCCCCCATAGTGGGTAATAAAGCATCGGGACGCTCTTTCTCAATGATTTTAGTAATCGTCTCCCAAGTAATTGGCTCAATATAAGTGCTATCAGCCATATCCGGATCAGTCATAATAGTGGCTGGATTAGAGTTCACCAAGATGACCTTGTAGCCTTCCTCTCTAAGAGCCTTACAGGCTTGAGCACCGGAGTAATCAAATTCACAAGCTTGGCCAATAATAATCGGTCCAGCACCCAGAATAAGTACGCTGTTAATGTCATTTCGTTTTGGCATTAGTAATATTTCCAGGACTGATATTGGCCTTTACACCAACAAATAACTAATTAAATTAATAACGAGAATTAGCCCCTTGCATCAAGCTGATAAAATAATCAAACAAGGGGGCTATATCGTGGGGGCCGGGGCTAGCCTCTGGGTGCCCCTGAAAACCAAAAGCTGGTTTATCCATATGTTTAATACCCTGTAAGGTATTATCAAATAAAGAGCGATGAGTTGCCCGTAAACATCTTGGCAGCGTACTCTCATCCACTGCAAAATTATGATTTTGACTAGTAATCATTACCTCCCCAGTGGCTAAATTCCGTACTGGATGATTAGCTCCGTGATGACCAAACTTCATCTTCACTGTAGCTGCCCCACTAGCAAGAGCAAGCAGCTGATAGCCTAAACAAATGCCAAATAAGGGGATAGGGTGAGTTAAAAATTCTTGAATCGCTTCAATTGCATAATTACACGGCTCTGGATCCCCAGGTCCATTAGAAAGTAATACTCCGTCAGGAGATAAAGCCAATACTTCTTTAGCTGAAGTTTTAGCGGGGATAACCGTTACTCGACAGCCTCGGTCAACGAGCATACGCAAAATATTACGTTTCACACCAAAATCATAGGCAACTACATGAAAATGATTTTCTAATCCCTTTCTATTAGATCTGAAAGCTTTCCTTAGACCCCAAGTTCCTTCAGCCCAATCATACGAGGCGCTAGTAGTTACGATCTGAGCAAGATCTACACCTTTAATACCAGAGAAAGCCTGTGCTCTTGTTATTGCCTCCACCTCATCAATGGCTTTACCCGTCATGATACAACCATTAAGCGCGCCGTGTTCACGTAGATATCGTGTTAATTTTCGAGTATCAATATCTGTAATAGCAACGACTTTATTTTGGGCTAAAAAGGAAGCAAGCGATTCTTTTCCTCGCCAGTTACTATATATAGAAGGATAATCACGAATGATTAAACCACGAGCATAAACTTGATTTGATTCCCAATCTTCTTTGTTGATGCCCACATTTCCAATATGTGGATAGGTTAGCGTAACAATCTGCTGATAATAAGAGGGATCAGTTAGAATCTCTTGATATCCAGTCATAGCAGTGTTAAATACTACTTCACCAACTGTTTGCCCCTCGTAACCAATACTAGTACCTCTAAATACAGTACCATCCTCAAGCGCAAATAAGGCATTAAGGCGCAAAAAAACCTCCGCTATATGAAAAAAAGCAGAACATTGTAAGTAGCCCTGATTTTACTCATTGAGCCATTAACTTAATTAAAATTTAATTTACTCAATTTGTTTTAGTTTAAGGCTTTTATCGCAGCTAACTCTAAATCTATAAGGTGATTTAACCTAGCATCGGAATCAACTGCTTACATGTTACGATTATCGGCTTATCCGCATTTGCCAACTTGGCTTCTGCCAAGCTGCTTACTGCATTTTTCCTGCTTCATCGAACCCTCTACACCGTTGCTCAAACTTGTCAAGCTATGCTTAAAAAATGGTGGTGTCTCTCTGCAGGTTTCACTTCTAATTATGAAAGAATAATAGCGAGAATTCTATACTGAAACAAGTATTAGCCTAGCTTCACGTATTCCTGCATTCATTGACCTTATCCATGGGTGAGTGCAGTATTATGTCTTTTGTAGCTTAATATGGCATGGTTTATTTTTAATTTAAAACAGCTAGGAGGATCTAAGATTTGCCTACACCCTTTTGGAGCGGTAGACGTTTTCCCTTAACCCGTACTCGCCGGATGCGAAGAGATGAATTTTCTCGAAGGCTGATGCGGGAACATCGACTAAGTTGTGATGATCTTATTTATCCCATATTTATTGTTGAGGGTGATAATCGACGAGAAGCAATTCCCTCTATGCCGGGTATTGAGAGAATTACTATTGATATCTTATTAAGCGAGTCTGAAGAATTATTAGCGCTTGGAATTCCAGCTATCGCTCTGTTTCCAGTCACATCATCAGATCGAAAATCAGATGATGCCCGTGAAGCCTATAACCCCAATGGCTTAACTCAGCGATCAGTTCGAGCTTTAAAGAAAAATTTCCCCACGCTAGGCATAATTACTGATATTGCCTTAGACCCGTTTACTCACCATGGCCAAGATGGCATTGTAGATACCCATGGTTATGTTACAAATGATAAAACTGTAGAGATTCTAGTAAAACAGGCCCTTTCTCATGCAGAGGCTGGAGCTGATATTGTTGCACCATCTGACATGATGGATGGCCGTATCGGCGCTATTCGCAACGCTCTAGAAGCGGCTGGACACGTCAATACTCGGATTTTAGCCTACTCAGCTAAATATGCCTCTAGTTTTTATGGCCCCTTCCGAGACGCAGTAGGATCAGCGAACAATCTAGGTAGTGGAGATAAATACAGCTATCAAATGGATCCTGCCAACAGTGATGAAGCATTACAGGAAGCCGCCTTAGATTTGAAAGAAGGCGCAGATATGATCATGGTTAAGCCAGGGATACCTTATCTTGATATCGTGCATCGAGTTAAAACAACTTTCGGTGTTCCAACCTTTGTTTACCAAGTAAGCGGTGAATATACTATGTTAACTGCTGCCTTCCAGAACGGGTGGCTAGATCGGCAAGCTGTAATTATGGAATCTTTAGTCTCCATAAAAAGAGCAGGAGCCGATGCAATTTTGAGCTATTTTGCAAAAGAAGTCGCTTATTGGTTGAAAAATCGATAATAACCTAATGGTAATACCTGATCATTACGCTGTTATGGGTAATCCTATTGCCCATAGTAAATCTCCCCAGATTCATACTATGTTTGCTTATCAGACGAACCAAAATCTAATCTATACACCCATATTGGTGGAGGTAGGAAAATTTGAAGAAGCAATAACTGTTTTTCATAACCAAGGAGGTAAAGGGTTAAACATTACTATCCCATTTAAAAACCAAGCTTGGAGTTTAATGGATAAATGCAGCTCTGAAGCTCAAAGAGCAAAAGCAGTTAATACTATTGCTATTAAAGAAGATGGATCATTGTTTGGCTATAATACTGACGGCATAGGATTAGTACGAGATCTAACCCAGAATCATGGAAAACGGATCAGTGGTCAGCGGCTTCTGCTACTGGGGGCTGGCGGTGCAGCCTCTGGGGTCATAGAGGCATTATTATCAGAAAAACCATCACATCTAGCTGTAATTAACCGCACCTCCGCTAAAGCCATTGAGCTAGCAGCACGATTTAGCCCTTTTGGTACGATTATAGGGGGTGGGCACGAGCTGCTTGAAAATAACTCCTTCGATCTTATTATTAATGCTACAGCAAGCAGCCTTCACGGAGAAGTTCCTCAACTCCCCCCAAGAATATTAAATCCTAATAGCTGGGTTTACGATATGATGTATGGAAACGAATCTACAGCTTTTATTAAATGGGGGCAAATACAAGGGGCAGAGCACTGTTTAGATGGCCTAGGAATGCTAGTAGAACAGGCAGCAGAATCATTCTTCATTTGGCGTAAGATAAGACCTAACACTGCACCCATCATTACACAACTAAGATTAAAACAAAGAGATCGCTTACTTACTATAGGGGAATAAAGATCCCGTAGTGCCGCTGTGGGCATCGCTCTTGAGACCAAAAAGTCCAAGTGGGAGCTCCGTGTAATACCGGAGGCTTTCTGCTACAGTCTAGGCAGACATGCGCATTAGTATTACAAATCCTGCCCCCTAGCGCCTTAGATATAGCCTCAAGTAATATCTAGCCCACTGGCGTACACTACAGGAGGCCTTATTTTCCCTCGAATCTATAAGAAAGTCCAGCATAGAAAAATGCAGAATACAAGACGACCTCCAGCGATGTTGCGCAGCGTAGTGAAGCACAGGGCGCAAGGGCTAATAACATGTGCTGTATAGAGGAGAGGTTCCGATGGATCAAGAAAAACGCAGTGAGTAGCCCAACAGGATCGGCGCACATAAGCCGATAATTGCAATACGTAAACAGTTAACTCCGATCCTTTTATGAAGCCTCAATCTGACGGTATTCCTCTAATACCATTTCAACTTTATACCGAAGGGCTTGAATACGCTCATTTAGCTCATGTTCTTCCTTTTTTCTGCTATACTCCTCCAATAATTCATGAGCGATATTTAGGGCTGTCATTATAGCTACTCGTTCTACACCAATAACTTTACCGCAGCCTTTAACCTCTTCCATTTTTTTATTTACATATCGAGCGGCTGTTAGCAATGACTCTTCATTACCAAGTGGGCAACCTACCCGATATTCTTTACCTAATATATGCAATACCATTGGCGGAGCCTCATTATTCATCAGGCCTGCTCCATAGATTTTAGGCGCATGATCATATCTTCGATCCGGTTTCGTGCAAGCTCGGTTAATCTAATCAGCCTAGTTTGCTCAGAATCGAGTTCCGTAATCTGATTGCGTAAGGCTTGGTTTTCTGCCTTTAGATGATCACAAAGCTTAATTAACTCATTAATACGCTGCTCTAATTGCTCAATTGTCATGTTTTATAGGCTCTTATTCTTACCCAATGTAGCTCGAGAGCAAATCCGAACCACAACGGTAATTTAACTAACTTTAACGCCAAGAATATTTTAGAATTATTATAATTAATTACTTATGATTTATGCTGTAAAATATAACATGGATTAATAATTAAAAATCTATATTAAGCTGTAATTTATATAAAAGAATTATAAATTACTAATCCTGTGCGTAAACTTATCCCTGCACTAAAACACTACCATTATATTCAGCATAACTAATCTTTAATTTTGTGATAAATGTCACAAAATTAAAAACAGCATACTCCTAACTTAAGAATAAAATTTGCTAACAGTAAAGTTCTCAGATCAGTAATAAAATATTTCATTATCAATAGATAATCACCATAAATCAGCTTTAAAATATAGTTATTTATTATTATGGAATCTAAAGAATTTCAGCTCCGCCGTAAATATTTAATGGAAACGATGGGAGAAGATAGCATTGCTATATTACCTACAGCAAGCACTTATTATCGCAACCGCGATGTTGCATTCCCATTTCGTGCCGATAGTAATTTCTATTATTTAACAGGCTTTCCTGAACATGAAGCAGTCGCTGTATTCATCCCTAGCCGTGATCATGGAGAATACCTTTTATTTTGCCGAGAAGAAGATCCAGAAAAAGAGAGATGGGAAGGCCAACGCGCTGGAATTAAAGGAGCTTGTGAAAATTATGGGGCAGATGATGCTTTTCCTATTACGGATATTGATAGCATTCTTCCCGGTCTTTTAGAGGGAAAAGATCGTATTTACTACGCTATCGGTTATTATTTAGAGTTTGATCGGCGGCTGGTAAATTGGATTAACCAGATCCGACGAGCCTCCCGCGCAGGTAAGCGCGCCCCAGGGGAGCTTGTAGCCCTTGATCACTTACTCCATGAAATGCGCCTGATTAAAAGCGCACAAGAAATTAAAGCTATGCGTGAGGCGGCACGGATTTCAGCCGAAGCTCACATCCGAGCAATGCAATTCTGTCGTCCTGACATAATGGAGTACCAAATAGAAGCAGAAATCTCTCATCATTTCTGTAATCAAGGTGCTCGATCCCACGCCTACCCTCCTATTATAGGAGGGGGTAGTAATGCTTGTATTCTTCACTATACTGATAACAATACTCGCCTAAAAAAAAATGAACTACTACTTATTGATGCAGGTGCTGAGTACGATTATTATGCTGGGGATATTACCCGTACGTTTCCAGTAAATGGTTGCTTCTCCCCAGCGCAAAAAGCTATTTATGAGCTTGTCCTAGAAGCACAGGTGGCTGCAATCAATAAAGTAAAACTAGGAAACCATTGGAATGATCCCCATGAGGCCGCAGTACACATATTAACAGAAGGCTTAGTATCTCTTGGTTTGCTTAAAGGGCAGGTAAATACCTTAATTAAAAAAGGGTATTATCGTCAGTTTTTTATGCACCGTACCGGACATTGGTTAGGTATGGATGTCCATGATGTGGGAGATTACAAGATCAATGACGAATGGCGAGTTTTTGAGGCTGGCATGGTGCTAACGATAGAACCAGGATTATATATCCCCGCCAGCCCCGATATCGCTAAAAAATGGTGGAACATTGGAGTTAGAATTGAAGATGATATCTTAGTAACTAAAAATGGCTATGAAATTTTAAGTGCAGCAGCTCCCAAGACCGTAGATGAAATTCAAAGCTTAATGGCTTCTTCATAAACGCAAATACCTAAACAGCAATAATGTCTTCTTCTCTTGATTATGATCTCCTCATTGCTGGCGGCGGCCTTGTTGGCGGCAGTCTTGCTTTAGCTTTAGCGCCTCGATCCTTACGTATTGGCATTATAGAGGCCACCCCTCCTACGGGTACCAGCGAACCACCAAATGCAGATACTGACTCTCGCGCAATTGCACTGGCTTTTAGCTCTCGTCGTATCCTTGAAAGTATAGGTTGCTGGTCCACCATCGCGCCTAAAGCAATACCTATTCATCATATTCACATTTCTAATCGTGGCCATTTTGGAGTAACACGCTTAGATACCACTCAAGCTTCTCTACCTGCATTAGGTTATGTGGTAAGAATGGAGGTACTTACTCAGGCGATCTATCAACAGCTTAAAAAATTTGCCCAAATTGAATTTATTCGCCCAGCTAAAATTATTAATATTATTAATAATGCTGAAAAAATACAGGTACAAATCACCTCTCAAACCCATATCCAAACGCTTTCTACTCAATTGTTAGTAGTGGCCGAGGGGGGGCATTCCCTAACACGACAGTTATTACAGATCCCCGTTTATCAAAAAGACTATGGTCAAACAGTTATTACTACTAATGTAGCTACAGAACGGTCTCATCAATATACGGCTTTTGAACGATTTACTGATACTGGACCATTGGCATTACTACCTTTAAACGAGGGATACTCCAATGTAGTTTGGACCGTAAAAAATGCCCAAGCGCCTTATCTTACCGCAGTAAATGATAAAATTTTTCTCTCTCTATTACAGCAGCGTTTTGGAAGACGCTTAGGCCGGCTCATTCGCACCAGTAAACGCTATGCTTATCCACTTCAGCTACTTTGGGCGCAGCAGCAGATTACGCACCGAGCTGTACTAATAGGCAACGCTGCCCATAACCTCCATCCCGTTGCTGGCCAAGGGTTTAATTTAGGATTACGAGATGTTGCTGCTTTAGCTGAAATGATTGCTGATGCCCATAAAGTTGGCCAAGATTATGGAAGCCTCGATGCCCTATCAACTTATACAAAATGGCGTTATCGAGATCAATGCTTAGTGACAAAATTTACAGATTCTTTAATCTATCTCTTTTCAAATGATTATCCAGTACTTAGTCAAAGTCGAGGATTAGGCTTAACTGCTTTAGATTTAATTCCTCCACTTAAGCAATTGCTTATTCGTCAAGCCACTGGACTTCTAGGACAACAACCCCGCCTAACTCGAGGACTGGCATTGTGACTCTAAGCCCCTCTTCTTATGACATCATTATTGTTGGCGCTGGCATGGTGGGTTCCTGTTTAGCACTAACGCTAAGTCAGTCATCCAAATTTCAAATTGCGCTCGTAGAAGCAAACTTACCTGTACCAAATGCAAACGATATATCTGAAAATGCTTATGATCTACGAGTCAGTGCTATTACTCGTGCTTCTGAAAATATTTTTAAAAATATAGGTATTTGGCAGGATATAGAAGCAAAACGAGTCAGCATCTTTCGAAAAATGCACGTATGGGATACAGCGAGAATTGGGGAAATTCACTTTGATAGCGCTACCATCGGAGAATCTCACCTAGGGCATATCATTGAAAACAAAATTATTCAAAGCGTTCTCCTTGAAGCCTGTAAAAAACAGAATAATATTGATCTCTATTTACCGGGGCACCTCAATGGAATTATTCAAAAAGATCAGAATATAAGCATACGATTAGAGGAAGGTTCTTGCTTAAATAGTAGTTTATTAGTAGGTGCTGATGGAGCACAGTCTAAAGTTAGAGAATTAGTTGGTATTAGTAATTATTGCCAAGATTATCAACAAAAAGGTTTGGTTGCTACCATTCACACTGAAAAATCCCACGAAGAAACCGCTTGGCAACGTTTTCTCCTTGAGGGTGTGCTTGCTTTTTTACCGCTACAAGATCCCCATCAATGCTCTATTGTCTGGAGTACACGCTCAGAAGAGGCTGAGCGGTTATGCGCATTAGATAACCCTGCATTTTCCACCGCCCTGAGTACTGCCTTTGAGTACCGCCTAGGGGCTACCCAAGTGATGAGTCCTAGAGCTGCTTTTCCCCTCAGTACACACCACGTAAAAACCTATGTTCAGCCTCGTCTAGCATTAGTTGGAGATGCGGCTCATATCATTCACCCCCTTGCGGGTCAAGGGGTAAATTTAGGGTTACTGGATGCCGCCGTTTTAGCAGAAGTATTAACCACCGCTAAAAAGATTAAAGATCCTGGGGATTTTCTTACTTTACGACGTTTTGAGCGCTGGAGGAAGGGAGATAACTTTACTACTCAGCTTGCTATTGATGCTCTTAAGCGTCTTTTTAGCAGCACCTTACTACCCATCCAAGTGATTCGTAACCTCGGCCTTACCGCAACGGATAAAATTACGCCTATTAAACATCTAATCATGCGCCAAGCTTCAGGATTAACAGGGGATTTGCCTTCCCTTGCTCGGGGGGGATTCAATATTGAAGAAAAATAAAAACTACCACTCTACTGAAACATGCTAAGCCTCTGGCAAAGCAGTGGAATTATCTTCTCTCTAATGTTATAGTGATTGATTACTTTTCTAGCAGGATCATCTACACTAAGGGTACAAAATTCTTCTTCCGATAGTACCCCAAAGCGCACCCAATTACGCAAATTCTCTAAGGAGAAATCTACTTGGGCTATTTTAAGCCCTTCCCATAAATCCTTAAATGTAATGTTTTGCTTTTGAAGCCTTTCAAATAAATTTGAATTTTTCACCCTAACCGCTGAAATAAAGACTATAAGCGCAGGGGAATCTAATAGAGATTTATCCTGTTTAGCATTAGAAATACCATAAATAATAGCTAAATTAGTAAATACTTTTTCAATCTGCCTTAGAGAAAATTCAAAATGCCTAACTAACGGGATCAAATAAGAAACAATACCCTCATGAGTATTATTATAATTTGGAATCTCATGTAACTTTATTAATCGCTGAATGTAGCTACCATGATCGTAGTTGGAGTAAAATTTCGGCGGAAGAGTGGCTTCAACACTAATAAATTTTTGCAGATACGTATAGGCATCAATATCTTTTCCGTATATATGTTTAATAGATCCTTCTAGCTGATTTCTATGCATCGCAAGCACAAAGATAATATGTTCAATTGAAAAGAAATGCTTTATCTTTTCGATAATTTCAATAGCAAATGAGAGCCTACACCTATCTAGTTCATCAATAATGATAACCAGCTTAGCGCTTGTATTATTTTCTAATTTACTGGGTAGCTCGGATAAAGATTTTTTAAAAGCCTCTATTAATTCAACTTTCTTGGTGTGGGTTTCTAACCGTTCTTTAACATACCCTCCAACTGCTTCAGAAGTATCTTGTACAATATTTTTTTGCGCCAACAAACGCTCCATGCCCTCATTATCAATCAGGTTAAAGGTGAACGCTTTAGTAACAGTTTTAGCTGCCCACGGAATTAAATGTTTTCCTGTTTCTATTGCGATTTTTTTAAATTTTTTAATTTTATTTTTTCCAGCATGCCGATCCGCATATGAGCTAATCGCACTGACAATCAAAATAAATGCATCATCTGTATGATCATTCTGGAATGCATCAATATAGATACTGTGAATATTCTGTTCTTTTAGTAATCCTTGCCACATCTTAACAAAAGTTGTTTTTCCCTCACCCCACTGGCTGTTGAGGGAAATAACAAGTGCTTCTGTAGAATTAATAACCAAATTGGTTAGGGATTCACCCAGCTGCTTTCTTTGAAGTAAATCATTTTTAAAACCATGGGATTCCTGAATATCTAAGGGCGGGGTAGTAATTCTCATAGAAGCAAAATATCTTTAGCGATTAATGCAAAACGAATATACTTGGGAAAGCTACGATTGATGTTTAGCCCAAACTACTAAACAGCCCAAACCCATTACTTCAATGCCAATGTAAATGGAATGAACCGAGCCATGGTAGAGCAAGGCAACCCCTACAGCAATTACAATAAAATAACTAAACCCGGGATGGTTCAATTTCTGAAGGATTAAAAACCATAACAGGCTCACAACAATAATCGCTAAAATTACTGTTGAGAAAATCATTTTATTACCCTATAAAAAGCTATAGCAACGCTGGATTAATGGTAATAATATGAGAAATCTTTTTAGAAATAAGATAGACAATTAAACAATTAGGAAACAAGAGGCTAACTTGCCTCTCGTCACCCAAATCTAGCTGGCAATAAATAATTTACTAGGAGTTTTTATTATGGTTTTTAGCTTAAGAACGAGTTAATTAACCCGTGGATCTAGCTTGCCACTCGCATAACGCTTAGTCATTTCTTCAAGAGAAACAGGCTTGATCTTTGAAGCATGGCCTGCTGATCCAAAAGCTTCATACCTAGCTTGGCAAATATCCTTCATTGCCTTTGTTGTTACTTTAAGGTATTTACGAGGATCAAAATTTTTCGGATTCTCAGCTAAGTTTTTACGAATAGCACCCGTTACGGCAAGGCGTAGATCGGTATCTATATTCACTTTACGCACGCCGTGCCGAATCCCTTCTTGAATTTCCTTTACTGGCACGCCGTAAGTCTCACCAATATCACCACCAAATTCATGGATAATTTTCAGCCACTCTTGAGGTACCGAGCTAGAGCCATGCATCACTAAGTGGGTATCAGGAATACGGGCGTGAATTTCCTTCACTCGCTTAATAGATAAGGTATCCCCAGTAGGAGGGCGAGTAAATTTATAAGCTCCGTGACTAGTACCAATCGCTATAGCTAATGCGTCTACTTTGGTTTTTTTAACAAAATCTGCTGCTTCCTCAGGATCGGTAAGCAGCTGGCTATGATCAAGTTTACCTTCTGCCCCAGAACCATCTTCTTCACCCGCCATTCCTGTTTCTAAGGAACCTAAACAGCCTAATTCTCCTTCTACAGAAACACCACCGCTATGAGCCATTTGGACAACTTGTTTAGTGACATCCACATTATATTCATAGCTAGATGGGGTTTTCATATCTGGCATTAAAGAACCATCCATCATCACCGAGGTAAAATCAGACTGGATAGATCTCAAGCAAACTGCAGGCTCTGCCCCATGATCTTGATGCATGCAGATTGGAATATAAGGATATTGTTCTACCGCTGCCTCAATTAAGTGGCGCAGAAATGGCTCACCAGCATATGAACGAGCCCCAGCAGACGCCTGCATGATTACTGGGCTATCAACAGCTTCAGCAGCCTGCATGATAGCGTGAACTTGTTCCATATTATTGACATTAAATGCAGGAATACCAAAACTATGTTCTGCAGCATAATCAAGCAATTGACGCAACGTTATTAAAGCCATTTTTTTATCCTCATACAATTAAGTTATTAGCCATACATTTTTTAGATAATAGCTTTTCGATTATAGCTCAGAGGGTTCAGCCATATCGCCAACGCGAACAACCTTTAATGCATTAGTACCCCCTGGCACACCTGTAAAATCACCCTGAGTAATAATCACCCAATCTCCACCATGAATAGCCCCTCGGCGTTGTAACTCACTGACTGCCTCACGATTAATAAGGGCATGATCAGAAGAATTCACATTAAAGCTTACCGGGCAAACACCACGATATAGGGTTACTTTTCTACGCGTCTCTACATGTTGAGTCAACGCATAAATGGGTATAGCGGAACTTATTCTAGACATCCATAGCGGCGTGGTTCCGGACTCGGTGAGTGCTATGATCGCTTTAATATTAAAATGATTAGCTAAATACATAGCAGACATCGCAATACCTTCATCCACCCGGCTAAATCGAGTACTAATACGATGGGTAGAAACAGTCACTTGGTACTGCTTTTCAGCTTCACGGCAAATGCGATCCATCGCTGCAACTGCTTTGCCTGGAAAATCACCTGATGCCGTTTCAGCAGATAGCATGACTGCATCAGTACCGTCAAAAACCGCATTAGCCACATCAAAAACTTCAGCCCGAGTTGGAATGGGGTTTTTTATCATGGTTTCCATCATCTGAGTTGCCGTGATTACCACTCGGTTTAACTTTCGGGCTAAATTGATAATCTCTTTTTGTACTGGCGGTAATGCAGCATCTCCAATCTCCACCCCAAGATCTCCTCGGGCTACCATCACTGCCTCGGAAACAGCAATCATCTCCTCAAGCATCTCCAACGCTTCCGCACGTTCTATCTTTGCTACAATCCCACCCTTACCTCCGGCTACCCGAAATAGCTCTCGAGCCTCATTAAGATCAGCAGCACTACGGGGAAAGGATACCGCTAAATAATCAGCCTGAATTTCAGCCGCATATTGAATATCCTCACGGTCTTTCATTGTTAGCGCTTTAGCAGATAAACCACCACCTTGTCGATTGATACCTTTGTTATTTAATAAAATACCGCCAATCACCACCTGACAGTCGATTCGTGATCCTACGACTTCCTCTACTTGTAAAACTATACGACCATCATCTAAAAGTAAGGTATCACCCCGAACAACATCATCGGCTAGAGCTTTATAGTCAACACCTACTTGGGTTTCATCACCTTCATCTTCCGCTAAACTAGTATCTAAAGTAAAATAAGCTTTATCTTCTAAATTTGCTTTACCCTTCTTAAATTTAGCGATGCGAATCTTCGGCCCTTGTAAATCAGCTAACACCCCAATCTGCCGTCCATAGGCTTGTGCGCGTCTTCTTATAGTTTCTGCCCTCTCACGATGTAATTCATGATGGCCATGAGAAAAATTTAAGCGCACTACATCTACTCCAGCTTCAATAATCTGATCTAAAACTTTAGGATCATCAGTAGCTGGACCCAAAGTTGCGACGATTTTAGTCCGCCTTAGCATGATTTTTCCAAAGCCTGCTCCTGTACTATTTGCAGCCAAATAATAGCTAGAAACCTATATTAAAGTGTTACTCAGATTAGCGAGCAGCCCGTTCTTCGAGAATGGCAACTGTTGGTAGCTTTTTCCCTTCTAAAAACTCTAAAAAGGCACCCCCACCAGTAGAAATATAAGATACTCGATCACCCACACCATACTTTGCTACAGCTGCTAGCGTATCACCGCCACCCGCAATAGAAAAAGCAGAGCTTTCAGCAACCGATAGCGCTAAAGACTTAGTTCCCCCACCAAATTGATCAAACTCAAACACGCCAACAGGGCCATTCCAGACAATAGTCCCAGCCTTCTTTAGTATTTCCGCAAAGTGCTTTGAAGTCTCCGGGCCAATATCAAAAATCATATCATCATCTGTAACCTCAGCGACAGGCTTAAGGGTGGCTTTTTCATCCTCTGAAAATTTCTTACCACAAACCACATCAATAGGTATTGGGATATCCCCGCCTCGATCTTGAGCTGCAGCTTTTAGCTTTGCAGCAGTTTTGACTAGATCTGGTTCATATAGGGATTTTCCTACATTGTAGCCTGCAGCGGCGATAAAAGTATTTGCAATACCGCCCCCTACAATGAGCTGATCTACTATTTTCGATAAGGACTCTAATACTGTTAACTTAGTAGAAACTTTAGAGCCCCCTACAATAGCAATCATAGGTCCAGCAGGATTATTTAATGCCTTACCTAAGGCTTCTAATTCCCCTGACAATAAAGGTCCTGCGCAAGCAATGGGTGCGTACTTAGCAACTCCATGAGTAGAAGCCTGTGCTCGATGAGCACTACCAAAAGCGTCCATCACATAGATATCGCAGAGGTTTGCCATCTTTTTTGCTAAAACCTCATCGTTCTTCTTCTCTCCTCGGTTAAACCGAACATTTTCACAAAGAACTATTTGATCGTCATCAAGCGCTATACCCTCCAGCCAATCTCGTACTAAACGAACTTCTTTACCCAATAAAAAAGATAAACGAGTAGCAACTGGAGCTAAGGAAAAATCAGGATTAAATTCTCCTTCCACAGGCCGCCCTAAATGGGACATTAACATTATCTTACTACCTGCCTGTATTGCCTGCCGAATTGTAGGTAGTGAAGCCATGATACGAGTATCATCAGCAACCTCACCATTTTTTAGAGGTACATTAAAGTCTTCACGGATTAAAACTCGCTTCCTAGCGAGATCCAGATCGCTCATTTTTAAAACTGACATGGAGCCTACTCTCCTTAAATAGGGCATTTATCTAAAGGGAAGGATAACCTTCCTCAAATTAGATTAATTTATTGGATATTTCTCAGGCTTAAACCAATAAATAATACTACTCAATTTAATGATTTAAAGCCGAATTTTAACCTCTTCACTAAACACTAATTTATTTAGCGCCCATTAAGGCAATCGTAGTATCCAGCATACGATTCGAGAAACCCCATTCATTGTCATACCATGCTAGCACTTTGACTAAACTACCTTGCATTACCTTAGTCAAAGTGGCTTCATAAACCGAGGAAGAAGGGTCATGATTAAAATCAATAGACACAAGCGGCTTATCATTATATGTCAATACTCCTTTTAGGCTTCCTTCTGCAGCCTTTCGCATCATTTCATCAATTTGATTTTTACTCGTATTACGAGAAGCCACAAAAGTAAGATCAACTAACGAAACATTAATCGTTGGCACACGTACCGCAAAACCATCTAACTTCCCATCAAGGGCTGGCAAGACAAAACCAACTGCTGCTGCCGCACCAGTTTTAGTAGGAATCATAGAATGGGTAGCTGATCGCGCCCGGCGGAGATCTTGATGATACACATCAGTAAGCACTTGATCGTTTGTATAGGAGTGAATAGTTGTCATTAAACCATGCTCAACGCCTATATTATCCTGCAGTACTTTCACTAAAGGTGCTAAACAGTTAGTGGTACAAGATGCATTAGAAATGACTGTATCAGAGGATTTTAAATCATGATGATTAACTCCATAAACAATGGTAGCATCTACATCTCCACCTCCTGGAGCTGAAATAATCACCTTCTTTGCTCCTGCTTGGATATGAGCAGAGGCCTTTTTCTTGCTGGTGAATAACCCTGTACACTCATGTACTACATCCACTCCTAGTGATCCCCAAGGCAATTTAGTAGGATCTCTTTCAGCTAGGACGTGAATTTTATCCCCATCGACAATTAGGTAGTCGCCATCAACAGAAATTTTACCAGGAAACTTGCCATGTACAGTATCGTACTGAGTTAAATAAGCATTAGTATTGGCATCTCCTAGATCATTAATAGCTACGATCTGAATCTCATTAGTACGATTGTGCTCGTACACAGCACGCAAAACATTGCGGCCAATGCGACCGTAACCGTTGATTGCGACCTTAATTGTCATAGTTTTCTCCGTTTTTGCAAAATTATTTAAATGCCGAATAAAATAGCTTAACGTTTCCTATAAGTCTGAAAAATTTACTTGCTCAAAAAATTAAATTTTCAGCAACTTTAACTAAATTCTCTACAGTAAGGCCAAAGTGCCTATACACATCCTCAGCTGGACCCGATTCCCCAAAAGTATCAATACCTAACACTGTACCTTCAAGCCCAACATATTTCCGCCAATAATCCGTTACCGCCGCTTCTACAGCCACTCTAGCTTTTACTTCCGGAGGTAAAACAGATTTACGATAGGCTTCATCTTGGGCATCAAAAACATCAGTAGAAGGCATGGAGACTACTCTTACCTTGACATTTTTATCTGTTAAAATCTCAGCAGCCTTTATTGCTAAATCTATCTCAGTACCAGTAGAGATAATAATAAGATCAATCTTATTATCAGCAGTGTCGTGAAGCACATAACCACCGCGGCTAATATTTTCAATTTGCTCAGCAGTTCGCTTCTGATGAGGCACCCCTTGGCGACTAAATACTAAAGAGGTTGGTCCATGAGTACGTTCAATAGCTGCTTTCCAAGCCACTAAACTTTCCACCGTATCACAGGGGCGCCACACTGACATACGCGGAATATAGCGCATAGTAGCCGCCTGCTCCACTGCCTGGTGAGTAGGGCCGTCTTCACCTAACCCAATGGAGTCATGCGTGTAGACAAAAATACTTTGCACACCCATCAGTGCTGCCATTCGCACCGCATTGCGCGCATAGTCAGAGAACATAAAAAAAGTACCGCCGTAAGGGATAAATCCACCATGCAGGGTAATTCCGTTGATAATAGCGGACATACCAAACTCCCGCACTCCATAGTGGATGTAATTACCCTCTAGAAAGCTTTTAGTGATATCTTTTGAACTTGACCAATTGGTGAGATTAGATCCGGTTAAATCTGCCGATCCACCTAGTAACTCCGGTAAGATCGATGCATAAGCTTCAATAGCATTTTGAGAGGCTTTGCGAGTAGCAATCTTTTCTGCCTTAATATCGGCATCCTGAATAGCAGCTGCAACTTTAGCCTTCCAACCCTGAGGAAGCTTTTTTTGAAGTCGACGTTCAAACTCTACTGCTAATTCTGGGTATGCTGCTTTATAAGCAGCAAACTTTTGCTCCCAGGCAGTCTCTGCCGCTGCACCTTTTTTAACAGCATTCCAGCCACTATAAATTTCATTTGGTATCTCAAAAGGAGGATAGCCCCAGCCTAGTTTTGCACGAGCAGCTGTTATCCCAGCTTCGCCAAGGGGCGATCCATGACAGTCATGACTTCCAGCCTGAGGCGCACCATAACCAATAATGGTCTTGCAGCAAATTAAAGAAGGTTTATCATTTACTGATCGCGCTTCAATCGTAGCCTGACGTATCTCCTCTGAATTATGCCCATCTACATTACGGATTACATGCCAACCGTAAGATTCAAAGCGCTTTGGAGTATTATCAGTAAACCATCCTTTTACATTCCCATCAATTGAGATGCTGTTATCATCATAAAATGCAATCAATTTTCCTAATCCCCAAGTCCCTGCTAGAGAGCAGGATTCATGAGAGATTCCTTCCATTAAGCAGCCATCTCCAAGGAAAACATAGGTATAATGATCAACAATTTCATGGCCATCACGGTTAAATTGAGCTGCTAGTATTTTTTCAGCCAAGGCCATACCCACAGCATTACTAATACCCATACCTAAAGGTCCAGTTGTAGTCTCTATACCAGGAGCATAACCATACTCCGGGTGCCCAGCCGTCTTTGAATGAAGCTGGCGAAATTGTTTAATATCTTCCATACTCAAATCGTAACCACTTAGATGGAGTAAGGAGTAGAGCAACATAGAAGCATGGCCATTAGAGAGTATAAAGCGATCTCTATTCGCCCAATGAGGGTTACTTGGATTATGCTGAAGAAAATCATTCCACAATACCTCAGCAATATCTGCCATACCCATAGGTGCCCCAGGGTGTCCCGATTTTGCTTTTTGTACTGCATCCATACTAAGCGCGCGGATGGCATTAGCCAATTCTCTGCGAGAAGGCATTATTTATCTCCTAAATTATGTTAATTAATTTATTTTGCCTTAAACCTTGCCTTGGCGTATAGCCTACCTAATCTATACTTATCTCGTTAAAAATAACCCCAAGGAAATTTGCAGAGATAGCATAAGATGCTTACTAATAATAATATCCCGATACCTTAGTAGGAAACGCTAAAAAGATAAAGAACCCTGTATTCACCTCTTAAGAAAGGCCGAGTACGTCCTGCATATCATACAGTCCAGGGGATTTACGAATCACCCACTGAGATGCCCGCAGAGCGCCTAACGCAAAAATCATACGATTTGATGCTTTATGGCTAATCTCTACCCGCTCTCCTTCTACTACAAACATCACCGTATGCTCACCTATAATATCGCCTGCTCGAAGAGAAGAAAAACCAATACTTTTCTTAGACCGCTCGCCATTTAATTTCTGTTGCTCACAAACTGAAGACTGCTTAAACTCCCATCCCAAGGTTTGAGCTACTACCTCTCCCATACGCAAAGCTGTCCCTGAAGGAGCATCAAGCTTATGGCGATGATGCGCTTCAATAATCTCAACATCAGCTGTATCTCCTAAAACCCGAGCAGCTATCTCTAAAAGATTCAAACAAAGATTAACCCCTATACTCATATTGGGTGCCAATACAATCGGGATATTATTAGCTGCCGTGACAATCTGCTGATACTGAGTTGGCGTGAACCCAGTAGTACCAATCACCATTGCCTTACCATACTCTCTGCAGAGAGCTAAATTAGCTAATGATGCCTCAGGTTGGGTAAAATCAATAAGTAAGTCAAAATTTTCTTTGCTCTCATTTAAATTACTCACTATTGGAATCTGTAATGAGCCGACACCTACTAACTCTCCTGCATCAATACCAATAGAAACGCTATTAGGATCCTCACTGACAGCTCCTAGCATAACTCCTTCCTGCTGGCAGATAGCTTGAATTAGACAACGCCCCATACGTCCAGCGGCGCCGCTGATAGCTACTCTGATCATGATCCTAGCTCCTAAATTAGTTAGTCGGACAGTAACAATCTGAGAGTAATTTAAATCTTTCTATAAATAAGACTTATGCTATAAATCTAAGGGGTACTAAAATTTCATTTCTTCAAAAAAATTCTTGACTCCTTCTAGCCAAGAATGATGTTTAGGACTATGCTTTTTATTCTGATTCATAGAGGATTCGAATTTTTCTAGTAACTCTCTTTGTTCTGCATTTAAATTCACAGGTGTTTCTACAAAAATCCGACAAAGGAGATCTCCAGTTGCTCCACCACGAACAGGAGCTACGCCTTTACCTTTTAAACGAAAAACCTGTCCAGATTGAGCCCCTGCGGGAATCTTTAACCGCGCTCGACCGGTTAAAGTTGGAACATCTAATTCCCCGCCTAAAGCGGCAGTCACGATACCCACTGGCACTTCACAATGTAAAGTATCTCCCTCTCGAGAGAAAATTGGATGTTCTTTAATCTGTACCTGAACGTATAAATCACCCGGTGATCCACCACTCTCTCCTGCTTCCCCTTCTCCAGATAAGCGTATCCGATCGCCCGTATTCACACCTGGAGGTATTTTAACCGAAAGCGTCTTATGATCTCGTACTCGACCCTCACCATGGCAGGTTAAACACGGTGTATTAATGATTTGGCCACTACCATGGCAGCGTGGGCAAGTTTGCTGTAAAGAAAAAAATCCTTGCTGCATTCGCACCTGCCCATGCCCACCACAAGTAGGGCAGGTAATTGGAGAGGTTCCCTTTTCAGCACCACTACCATTGCAGATCTTGCATACTATATAGGTAGGAATACGAATCTTCGCAGTAGTCCCAGCTACTGCCTCTTCTAAAGTGAGATCTAGGTTATAACGAAGATCAGCGCCTCGATAGGTTTTTTGACTGCCACTACGGCCCGTAGCAGCACCAAAAATATCACTAAAGACATCGCCAAAAATATCACTAAAGTTTGGCCCACCCTCAGCTCCAAATCCTCCAGATCTAGGATCGCCGCTTACCCCAGCGTGCCCAAACTGATCATAGGCTGTACGTTTCTTAGCATCAGAGAGTACATCATACGCCTCTTGGACATCTTTAAATTTCTCCTCAGCTGATTTGTTATCAGGATTACGATCTGGGTGATACTTCATCGCTAATTGCCGGTATGCTTTTTTAATCTCCGAGCCAGAAGCATTCCGAGCAACTCCTAGAATCTCATAGTAATCTCGCTTTGCCATTCTTCAAACTATCAGCTATTTGTCTTTTAGATATCAATATTTTATAAATTACCAATGGCTACCATCTAAGCGATGGCTAAAGCCACTGGTTTCATTGTTTTTATAATTCAGTTAAATACAAAATCTTACCTTAACTACGACCTTATACTATGTTTTTTCACACTACTTTACTTTATTTCTTATCTTCTTTTATTTCCTCAAATTCAGCATCCACAACGCTCTCTTCGTTTGATCTTGCTGTGCTTTGGCCACTAGGTGTCTCAGTATGCTGTGCCTGTGCGTAAAGATGCTCAGCCATTTTAGCAGAAGCTTCAGTTAAATCCTTAATTTTGGCTTCAATAGCTGCTTTATCATCACTCTTCATAGCAGTTTTTAGATCTCTAATAGCACCCTCAACCCTATTTTTTTCATCCCCCTGAAGCTTATCACCTAGCTCATTCATGGATTTTTCTGCCCCATGAATTAAATTATCACCTTGGTTGCGAACGTCAACTAATTCCCGAAACTTACGATCTTCCTCTACATGGGCTTTACCGTCATTAACCATACGATCAATTTCATCTTCTGCTAATCCGCTAGAGGCTTTAATAATAATGGATTGCTCCTTACCTGTTGCTTTATCTTTAGCAGAAACATTTAGAATACCATTAGCATCGATATCAAATGTTACTTCTACTTGGGGCATACCACGAGGGGCAGGTGGAATACCTACTAAATCGAAACGGCCTAAGGATTTATTATCTATAGCCCGCTCTCGCTCACCTTGAAGCACATGAACAGTAACAGCCGTTTGATTATCATCGGCGGTGGAAAATACCTGCGCTTTTCGGGTGGGAATAGTGGTATTTTTCTCTATCAGCTTAGTCATAACACCGCCTAAAGTCTCAATACCCAGAGATAGGGGAGTTACATCTAGCAATAGCACTTCTTTAACATCACCTGCCAATACTCCAGCCTGGATCGCAGCTCCAACAGCAACCGCTTCATCTGGATTCACATCTTTACGCGGTTCTTTGCCAAAGAACTCCTTAGCTACTTCCTGAACCTTAGGCATACGGGTCTGTCCCCCTACCAAGATAACCTCATCAATTTCAGAGGCACTCAGCCCAGCATCTCGAAGAGCAATTTTACAAGGCTCTAGGGTACGAGCAACTAAATCTTCTACTAAAGATTCTAACTTAGCTCGGGTAACTCGAATATTAAGGTGTTTAGGTCCGGTAGCATCAGCTGTAATATAGGGTAAATTGACATCTGTTTGCTGGCTAGAGGAAAGCTCAATCTTAGCCTTTTCTGCCGCATCCTTAAAACGCTGCATTGCTAACGGATCACCTCGTAAATCCACACCTTGATCTTTTTTAAACTCATCAGCAATATAATCAATAATACGCTTATCGAAGTCTTCCCCGCCGAGGAAAGTATCACCGTTAGTTGATAACACCTCAAATTGATGCTCTCCATCTATCTCAGCAATTTCAATGATCGAGACATCAAAAGTTCCACCGCCAAGATCATAGACAACAATCTTTTGATCACCACGCTTTTTATCTAAACCATAAGCCAAAGCTGCTGCTGTAGGTTCATTTATAATCCGTTTGACTTCTAATCCAGCAATCCGGCCTGCGTCTTTTGTTGCCTGGCGCTGAGAATCATTAAAATAAGCTGGTACCGTAATAACAGCCTCTTTTACCTCCTCTCCCAGATAATCCTCCGCTGTTTTTTTCATCTTACGGAGTATATTAGCGGAGATCTCTGGCGGTGCCATTTTTTTATTTATAACATCTACCCAAGCATCGCCATTGTCCGCTTTAACAATCTTATAGGGCACCATTTTGACATCTTGCTGCACTACATCCTCATCAAATCGGCGCCCAATCAAGCGTTTAATCGCATAAAGGGTATTCTGGGGGTTAGTAATTGCTTGGCGCTTAGCAGACTGCCCTACCAATGTTTCCCCTTCTTTGGTAAAAGCCACTACAGAAGGGGTTGTACGGTCACCTTCAGAGTTTTCAATCACTCGGGGTTTGCCCCCTTCCATAAGCGCCACACAAGAGTTAGTAGTTCCTAAATCAATGCCGATTATCTTTCCCATTATTCATCTACTCCATAAAATTGAGTACTTACTGATATTGATAGATCAAGCCAATATCTTCTTCTATGTTTGAAATTATTCTAATTATTGGGGTATGTTAACTAATTTCAAGCTTAGGCATCCTCTTCAGATAAGGATCGCGTGCTTGGTTTAGAAACAATTACCATAGCGGGTCGTAATAACCGATCATTTAATACATAACCTTTACGAATAACAGTGAGTATTGTATTAGGGGCAATTTCATCATTCTCTTGAGCAGATATCGCTTGATGAAGTTCGGGATTAAAAAGCTCTTCTTGAGGATCTATAGCTCTAATACCAAATTGATCTGTGACTTTATTGAACTCCTTCAAAATTAGCTCAGTTCCCTCACGTAACGTAGCTACACTAACATTTTCAACCTGAGCCTCTATTAATCCCATCTCAAGGCTATCTTTAACTGGCAATAATTCTTGAGCAAATTTCTCCAAAGCATATTTTCGGGCTTTTTCTAATTCTCGATCATAGCGTCGGCGCTGATTCTCCAGCTCAGCCCTTGATCGAAGCAGCTCATTCCAGTGTTCATCTATTTTACTGCGCGCCTCCTCCAAGAGCTGTTGCATATTCTCTATTTCAGCAACTTTGGACTCTTTATCCTGAGTCTCTCCATCTTCCGTTTGTATCTGAGGATCGATGGCAATCTGAGATTGTTCAGCCGCAATATCAGATTCTGAAGTAATTTTCTCTTCGTGGGTCATACCAATACTCTACTCTCTAAACTATTCGGGGTTTTTAATTAAAACTACGCTGGAAAAAAATGGTTCATTTTGAATTCAGGGCAGCCCCTAACAATCGTGCAGTCATATCAACTAAAGGAACAACTCGCTCATAGTCCATTCGAGTGGGGCCAATGACACCAAGCACCCCTAATGCTCCTTCAGAAAAACCATAACAGGCAGTCACTACACTACAGCCGTTAAATACTTGGTAACCGGCTTCCTCACCAATAAAAACTTGGATTCCTCCAGCATTTAAGCACTGATCTAGTAGATGCAAAATATCTTGCTTCTCATTAAAAGCATTAAACAGCAAGCGCAAGCGCTCTTTATCTGACAAATCAATATAATCCAGCAGGTTTGTCTGCCCGGCCACTACACAATCTTCAACTTTACCTTCTTCAGGAAAAAAGGCTTGCTTAGCCACCTCTACCGCAGCACGCATAATTCTATCCATATCCTCTCGTACCTCACTCATTTCAGCAAGGAGATACCAACGTACTGCGTAAAGATCTTTACCTTTAAAAATAGCATTTAGATAGTTAGCTGCTTGCTGTAACTCTGAAGATGAGTATTGACAGGAAGAGTAAATAATACGATTTTGCACTTCCTGTTCATTAATCACTAAGATAGCAAGTATTCGATTCTCAGATAGCTGCAAAAACTCCACCTGCCGTAAAGCACGGCATTCTCGCCGAGGCATCATCACTACCCCAGCAAAACGGCTAATTTCAGATAATAGCTGAGAGGCCATGGTTAACAATGCCTGGGGTTCTACTTCAGCGCCAAGCTGGGATTCCAGCTCATGTATGGCATCTATACTTAATTCCCTAGGCTCTAATAATGAATCAATAAAAAAACGATACCCCTTAACCGTAGGCACTCGCCCCGCAGAGGTGTGAGGGGAAAACACTAACCCCAAATCTTCCAGATCAGCCATCACATTGCGAATAGTAGCCGGGCTAAGTTCTAATGAGCTTTCCCGAGAAAGAGTTCTCGATCCAATGGGTTCCCCATCACGGATATAACATTCCACCATGGTCTTGAGCAGATGCTGAGAACGCTCATTTAATAATAATGAATTGCTAGATCGCACTCTAGATTGAAAAATACCTTTATTACCATCCATTTTCTATTAAACAATTAGCTACTGGCTACGCCATAAACAAATACTACCGCTAACCTTCTCACTAGCAGTAAGGCATTCTTCATGGGCTGATTTTTCTTCATTACTTGCTTGTATTACCTTCAGTGCTGATCGCCCAGCAGCCACTGGTCGATATTTTTCTATTCCTAATTGAGTCTGGGTGTTACTGTCAGTATTTCTAAAAATACTAGTCTGTTCCCTTGTCATCGCTAAATACACTTCACAGAGAAGCTCAGCATCAAGAAGAGCGCCATGTAAATCTCGTTGAGAATTATCAATACCATAGCGCTTACACAGGGCATCTAAGCTATTTCTCTGGCCAGGGTGGTGTCGCCGCGCTAATACTAAGGTATCCACAATCCCAAGACAGCAGGCGCGTATTCCGCCCCAGCTAGTATCCAGTAAACAGAACTCGTAATCTAAAAAACCAACATCGAAAGGCGCATTATGGATTATCAACTCTGCGCCTTCAATAAAAGCCTTAAATTCATTTGCAATATCAACAAAGCGAGGCTGATTAGATAAATCCTCATTACTTAAGCCGTGAATCTTTAGAGCGCTTTCATCAATCGCCCGTTCAGGGTTTAATTTCTTATGAAAGACTCTACCCGTAAGACGTCGATTGACTAACTCAACACAACCAATTTCAATTACTCGATGTCCTTCTTTAACTTCCAGTCCTGTAGTTTCAGTATCCAATATAATTTGTTGCATCAATTATTTCCCAATCTAGTAATAGCTTTCCGGGCTAAGAAATCAACCTGCTCATTCTCTAGATGTCCATCATGCCCACGAACCCATAACCATTCCACCTGATGTTTGGCTGCCGCTTGAGTTAAGCGCTGCCATAAATCCATATTTTTAACTGGATGGCGACCCGCTGTTCTCCAACCACATCGCTCCCAGTTAGATACCCAGCTGGTAATCCCCTGGCACAAATATTGAGAGTCTGTAACTAACTGCACTTGGCATGGTTTTTTAAGCGACTCTAAGGCCTGAATAGCTGCCATAAGCTCCATACGATTATTAGTTGTTCTTAGCTCGCTACCTGATAAGGTCTTTTCCTTCCCTCGATAGCGTAATAAAACCCCCCAACCACCGGCCCCTGGATTCCCACTACAAGCTCCATCAGTGAAAATTTGTACGATATCATTCATAGAAATATTCTCAAGCTACAGGCTCCGCAAGACTAGATATTTCTAAACTACTATTGTCACACCACCTAGCATCCACAGGGCTTAGGCGCACCACTTGCTTTTTAGCTACTATCAAATAACCTCCCGCAAAAAAAGGACACCAACGACGGCCAATATCTTCCAGAAAATGCGGCTTTTGCTCTAGTCTAATAGACTGCCCTAAGGGCGGGCAGAATAAAAAGCGGCTTGATTTCACTGCTTCAAGACCCAATAGCGTTAACCAGCTCCGAATACAAGCAAGGCTATAGAAGCGCCCGTACCAAGGCATTTGTTTGTGTCGATATAAAAAAAACCGCCAGAGTCCCCAAAAACTCCAAGGATTTAGCCCTAAAATAATTAATGTACCCTCAGGAACTAGTACCCGCTGAACCTCCCGTAGTATCTGATATGGATTAGGTTCATATTCCAACACATGGGGTAACACTATGACATCTACTGTTGCACTAGCAAATGGTAAAGCATCAACACGAGATAGTAATCCAGGAGACTGAGCTTCTGACCAAATATCTACTTCTAAAACCACTTGATGCCAAATACAGCTGGAAGATAATAAATCTACTTCTTTAGATACTGCCCCTAATTGAATTAAATGATAACCAAATAAATTGGGTAAAATACCTTCTAATTCTGCCTGCTCAATCTTGAGTAAGCGCTGCCCTAATGGTTTCTCTAGCCATGTACAAAAATCTCGACGGAGTAGGTAGGATGTATTCATTACGCTAGATCTAATTCAAAAAAACGTCGCTTTAATTTCATCCCATGAAACTCCCCCTCTCTCTTCATGTAATTACTACATGATTATCAAAAAATAAATAAAAGAGCAGATTACAGTTGTATTGATCCTAAGCTATACATAATATTATTTACTACACTAATAGTAGTTCTAAGTTTAAATTTAGCGTAATTACTTCAAGATCCATGCTTTAACCTAATATTTCATCTCTTAGAGTCTAATCTTTTAATTATAATCACCACAGCTCATAATTTTCTCACTGAGGCATAAACTACCCGTTAATCCCCTTATTTCTGCCAAATTATGTCGATTTAGATAATCAATGATTCCAGAGTTAATTTTAGAACAAAGTAATGGATCGTAAAACAAAGCTGTCCCTACCCCCACAGTAGTAGCGCCCGCAATTAAAAACTCTAAAGCATCTTCGCTTGAACTTATCCCCCCTTGGCCAATAATAGGTATGTTGTATTCTCGGCATATCTGATAAACCTGATATACTTTAAGTAAAGCAATAGGCTTTATCGCTGGCCCAGATAGCCCTCCTTGAATATTCCCTAAAATTGGAGATCGCTGTTCTATATCAATAGCCATCCCCATGAGTGTATTAATCACTGCAAATGCATCTGTTCCAGCCTCAATACAACGGCGAGCATTTTCTTCAATCGAAGTTTGATTCGGAGAAAGTTTAGTGATCAAAGGCTTAGAAGTCACTTTACGGCAAGCCGCTACCACTCGTGCTGACATGTCTGGATCATTACCAAAAGCAACGCCTCCTTCTTTTACATTAGGGCAAGAAATATTAATTTCAATGGCATCAATAGGAGAATCTTCAAAGCGACGACTTACTTCTATATACTCTTCAATAGTAGATCCAGAGACATTCGCGATATATCGAGTTTCGTTAAAATCCAGCCCTGGTAAAATATGGTCAACCACATGATCTACACCAGGATTTTGCAAGCCAATGGAATTTAACATTCCCATTGGGGTCTCATAAACTCTATGAGGTAAATTACCCAGACGAGGGGATTTTGTTGTCCCTTTCAAGCATACTGCACCAATCTCTCGGTTGGAAAATCCAGCTATACGAGTATATTCTTCTCCAAAACCAACACAGCCTGAGAGTAATACTAAGGGACTTTGTAATTTAAGCCCACAAAAATCAACCTCCAGCTTTGCTCGATCAAGATCGCTTATACTTGTATTTAACACTTCAACCATTTGCTGCAAGCTAAATTGCTATGTTCCACATTGTTTTATTTGAACCAGAGATCCCGCCCAATACAGGGAACATTATCCGCCTTTGCGCTAATACAGGGGCTACCCTCCATTTGATAGAACCACTAGGATTTCATCTTGAAGATAAACAGCTACGCCGCGCAGGCTTAGATTACCACGAATGGGCAAACATCAAAGTGTATTCAAGTATAGAGCATTTCTCAGCCATGGTTCACCCTACACAATTATGGGCCTGCTCCACTCGTGGTCAGCAATACTATCATGAAGTTAAATTTCATCCCGATGATGCGCTATTATTTGGCCCGGAAACCCGAGGTCTCCCACAAAAAATCCTCAGTACCCTTCCTGTAGCGCAGGTTTTACGAATCCCTATGCTACCTTTTAGCCGTAGCCTTAATTTATCCAATGCTGTTGCCATAGTACTCTATGAAGCTTGGCGACAACAGGACTTTCATAACGGTGGATAATCCTAATTAAGAGGAAATCAGCGCCTTATGAGCTGATCAAAATCTAAGATTAGATCTTAATCATAATTTATTCCCCGCCCTCTCTTAACCAGTCATGGGGCTGCAAAAATTTCTCATAGAGTAATGCTTCTGGTGTTCCAATCTCTGGCTGCCAATTATAGCGCCATTCAACTAAAGGGGGCAGCGACATTAAAATTGATTCAGTCCGCCCTCCAGATTGCAGACCAAATAGAGTCCCTCGATCATAGAGAAGGTTAAATTCCACATAGCGCCCTCGCCGGTAGAGCTGAAAGCTCCGCTCACGCTCACTGTATACAAGATCTTTACGCCGCTGTATCAATGGTAAATAGGCTAATAAATAATGATCTCCCACACTTTGCATAAAATCAAAGCAGCGATTAAAACCCCACTCATTTAAATCATCAAAAAATAGCCCGCCAACCCCACGGGCTTCACCCCGATGTTTAAGGTAAAAATACTCATCACACCACTTTTTATAACGTGGATAAACATGATCTCCAAATGGAGCACAAGCACTATGGGCTGTACGATGCCAATGCACAGCATCTTCTGCAAAAGGGTAGTAAGGAGTTAGATCAAAGCCGCCACCAAACCACCAAATAGGCGATGCGTGTTCTTTGGTTGCTAAAAAAAAACGAATATTAGCATGGGAGGTAGGAACATAAGGATTACGGGGATGAATAACTAAGGAAAGACCTAAAGCTTCAAATCGTCGCCCAGCTAATTCTGGCCGCTGAACCGTTGCTGAGGCTGGAAGATTCTCGCCAAAAACGTGAGAAAAATTTACCCCTCCCTGCTCTAAAACTATTCCATTAGAACACACCCGTGTTCGCCCACCACCTCCTCCTGTACGCTGCCAGCTATCTTCCATAAAACTTACGGCACCATCTTCCCGCTCCAGCGCCAAACAAATTCGATCTTGCAGGCGAAGTAGATAATCTTTAACTACCGCAACATTAAGATCATCATTTAAATTCAAATTGCTCATAAGGAATCTACCATTGCCTATCGAATCTGTTGGCCAGACCTGCCATCAAAAATCTTACTAGGACCAAGACACCCGTCAGTTTTACCCGGAAGAATATAATCAACCCAAGGCCCTACTGATCTTCGTGCCTGCAAAACCGTACACGCAGGAGAATGTCCAGTCCGATTAGCGCTCGTAGATACAATAGCATAGCCTACTCTTTTACAGAGAGAGGCCGCCATAGAATGGGCAGTAATGCGAACTGCAAGCGTATCATGAGATCCTCTTAGCCAATGCGGCGTATTAGATCGAGCAGGCAGCAACCACGTCACCGGACCTGGCCAAGTTGATTCGATATTAGATCGCATCTGAGTTGTTAACGGTAATAAATAAGGCTGTAATTGAGTAAAATCAGCAGCAATCAAAATAAGACCTTTGGCCATAGAGCGTCTCTTAAACTTAAGAATACGTTCAATAGCCGCCTTTTCTAGCGGATTACAGCCTAATCCAAAAACTCCTTCTGTGGGATAAGCGATAACGCCACCCTCATGAATAATACGAGCTGCTAATCGTACCTGCCAGCTAGCGTATATCACTGTAAACCTTAACCGCGAGCACGTTTTTTCTCCATTAAATCATGAATAATGGGTGTTAGCACAATCTCCATCGCAAGTCCCATTTTACCTCCAGGCACTACTAGAGTATTTGCCCGGGACATGAAAGATCCCTTGAGCATACCTAAATAGTAAGGAAAATTGGCCATATGAAGATCACGGAAACGAATTACCACACTACTCTCATCCGGTGCTGGAATATCTCGGGCAATAAAAGGATTAGAGGTATCTACTAAAGGTACTCGCTGAAAGTTAATATGGGTATGAGAAAATTGCGGGCAGATATAGTGCACATAATCTGGCATGCGTTTTAGAATGATTTGAACTACAGCCTCCGAAGAGTAGCCGCGATTAAGGCAATCCCGGTGAATTTTTTGAATCCACTCTAAATTTACTACAGGCACTACACCCACAAGTAAATCCACATACCGGGCTACATTCACCTGATTGGTGACCACGCCTCCATGAAGACCTTCATAAAAAAGCAAATGATTATCTGATTCAATAGGCTCCCACGGAGTAAACGTCCCTGAGGCTAAACCGTAAGGCTTTCCCTCTTCTTCACTATGGATATAAAACCGCTTTTTCCCGCTACCCTGCTGCGAATACTCTCGAAATAAAGCCTCTAATTTCTCTAGCTCGTTAGCTTCTGGGCCAAAATGAGTCAAAATTTTTCCTTTCACCTCATATTCCGCTACTTTTTCTTTCATAGCCTTACGATCGTAGCGGTGAAAACTATCCCCTTCTATCACTACCGGTTTAATACCTTCACGCCGAAACATATCATTAAAGGCGTGTTTTATTGTAGATGTGCCCGCCCCAGATGAGCCAGTCACAGCAATAATAGGATGCGCTATAGACATCTATCTCTCCTTAATTATTTACTGAAAATAGTTTTATTTAGTGGAAATAACCGAAAATCTATACCTGTAGAGACTCAACCAGTAGCTATTTAATATATAGCTAAATTTCTAATTATTATCCCGATCTGCCTCTCTAGTGATAGCACGATAGCCAATATCAGTACGATAATAGGCTTCTTTCCAAGTAATCTGCTGCACCAAGCTATAAGCTATAGCTTGCGCCTGAGTTACAGAACTCCCAAGGCCGCAAGCACAAAGGACACGTCCTCCTGCAGTTAGGATTTGTCCTCCTTTTTCAATCGTGCCCGCATGAAACACTTTACAATCTTCGCGTTCAGGGACAGGTAGTCCATAAATAGGATCATTTATAGCATAAGATCCAGGGTAGCCCTTTGCTACCATTACTACGCCTACGGCTGCACGAGGGTCCCACTCCACACTTATTTCATGTAACCGTCTCTCAACAGTTGCTAAGAATAACGTCATCAAATCTGAGCGTAGACGCATCATAATAGGCTGAGCTTCTGGATCTCCAAAACGGCAATTATATTCCAGTACCTTAGGCGATCCATTTTTATCAATCATCAGCCCAGCGTATAAAAATCCTCTATAAGGATACCCTTCTTCAGCCATACCCCGCACAGTGGGGACAATCACCTCTTCCATAATGCGGTTATAAACACGCTCTGTTATCACTGGTGCTGGAGAGTAGGCTCCCATACCCCCTGTATTGGGGCCCCTATCTCCGTTATCACGAGCCTTATGATCTTGCGTGCTTACTAAAGGCAAAATATGCTCGCCATCAGTTATCACAATAAAGCTAGCTTCCTCTCCCGCTAGAAACTCCTCAATCACCACGCGGTTCCCGGCCTCACCAAATACGCCACTAACTTGTATTTCATGGATAGCCTCAATAGCTTCCCATTCAGTCTGGGCTATAACAACACCTTTACCTGCAGCTAAGCCATCAGCTTTTACTACAATCGGGGTAACCTGGGTTTTAATATAGGTAATGGCTTCATCTGGATCATCAAAAACCTGATAGCGAGCCGTCGGAATATTTTGACGGGTTAAAAAATCTTTAGCAAAAGATTTAGATCCCTCTAAACGAGCAGCAGCACGATGAGGGCCTAAACAACGCAAGCCTGCCTTTTCAAAAACATCCACAATACCTAAAATTAAAGAAATTTCCGGCCCAACTATAGTTAATCCGATACCCTCTGCTAGCGCAAAGGCCAAGAGCGCTGATATATCATCAGGTTTAATAGCAATATTTTTTAACTTAGGCTCTGCTGCGGTTCCCGCATTACCCGGTGCTACATAGATCAAATCGACTTGAGGTGATTTTGCAAGCTTCCAAGCAAGTGCGTGCTCGCGTCCCCCTCCTCCAACTACCAAAGCTTTCATTATAGTTATATCTAAATAGTTATGGCCTTCAAAATGGCTTTAAAAATCACTATAAGCTATTGTCAGTCTCTTATAAATATAAATAACGATTTTCTACTAATACCCATAAAGTTACCCGCTAATCGTTGCAAGGAGTGGCGCGATCCTTTATCGTTTTACCATTAAGTTAGCGTATCTAGGGATGCTTCATGATCACTTAGCAGAAAAATCCTCTCAGGCATGATCAAGATAGCACCGGCGTAGGGAGGCTAAAAGCCGTTAGCATCTACGCTTTTATACTGACAGCGTTTTACCTATGCAGTCTTTAAGGAGATGATATATATGAGCGCTATTCCGGAAGAATTTCTATCCGCTCAAGCCCATGTAGATGAGCAAGCTATTCAGCCCTTTCCTAACTCACATAAAATTTATGTTATCGGAAGCCGTCCTGATATTCAGGTACCTATGCGAGAGATAAAGCTATCAGATACTCAGCATTACAACCGACAAGAGAAAAATCTCTCCCTAACTGTTTATGATACTTCTGGTCCTTATACAGATCCAGAAGTCCAGATTAATATTCGTAAAGGTTTACCAGAGATTCGTCGAATCTGGATTGAAGAACGAGCAGATACTGAGCAATTATCTGGTTTTTCCTCAGAATATGGCCGTCAACGGCTAGCTGATACCCAACTGGATCGACTACGTTTTCCCAATCTTCGTTTACCTCATCAAGCTCAGCGCGGGCGTAATGTTACTCAGATGCATTATGCTCGGCAAGGTGTTATCACTCCAGAAATGGAGTTTATTGCAATCCGCGAAAACCAACGCTTAGAACAATATCGTGATCAGCTGACTCAACAGCATCCTGGACAATCATTTGGAGCGAGCTTACCCCTACAAATTACTCCTGAGTTTGTGCGCTCCGAAGTAGCCCGAGGCCGAGCTATTATTCCAGCAAATATCAATCACACTGAACTAGAACCCATGATTATTGGGCGTAATTTTTTAGTGAAAATCAATGCAAATATTGGTAATTCAGCTATCACCTCAAATATTGCCGAAGAAATCGATAAGATGACGTGGGCTATTCGCTGGGGGGCTGATACGGTTATGGATCTTTCCACTGGCAAAAATATTCATGAGACTCGAGAGTGGATTATTCGTAATTCACCAGTACCCATCGGTACTGTACCTATCTATCAAGCTTTAGAAAAGGTAGGAGGTAAAGCTGAGGAGCTTAATTGGGAGATATTCTGCGATACGCTGATTGAGCAAGCAGAACAAGGCGTAGATTACTTCACTATTCACGCGGGAGTACGCCTTGCCTATGTTCCACTAACAGCTAACCGACTCACAGGCATTGTTTCCCGTGGCGGCTCTATCATGGCTAAATGGTGCCTTGCTCACCATAAAGAAAGTTTCCTCTATACCCATTTTGAGGAAATTTGCGAGATTATGAAAGCTTACGATATTTCTTTTTCATTAGGCGATGGCTTACGACCTGGTTCCCTTGCTGATGCCAACGATGCAGCTCAATTTGCTGAGCTTGAAACCTTGGGAGAGTTAACTCAAATTGCTTGGAAACATGATGTTCAGACTATGATTGAAGGGCCTGGGCATGTGCCTATGCATCTTATTAAAGAGAATATGGATAAACAGCTCGCTTGTTGTGGTGAAGCTCCTTTCTATACCCTCGGCCCTTTAACGACCGATATTGCGCCTGGCTATGATCATATTACCTCTGGAATCGGTGCAGCGCTTATAGGCTGGTATGGCACCGCCATGCTTTGTTACGTCACTCCAAAGGAACACCTAGGACTGCCTAATAAAAAAGATGTTAAGGAAGGTATCATTACTTATAAGATTGCAGCTCATGCTGCTGATCTAGCTAAAGGATATCCAGGGGCACAGATTCGGGACAATGCCATGTCCAAAGCCCGGTTTGAATTTCGCTGGGAAGATCAGTTCAATATCGGTCTAGATCCTGATCGAGCCCGAGAATACCACGACGAAACCTTGCCTAAAGAATCAGCAAAAACAGCCCATTTCTGCTCTATGTGTGGTCCTCAGTTTTGTTCCATGAAGATTTCTCAAGATGTACGTGAATATGCTAGGGAAAAAGGAATAGAAAACAGTACTGCTTTAACGCAAGGAATGGCAGAAAAAGCAGAGGAATTTCGTCAGCAAGGAGCAAAAATTTATCACGAAGCCTAGAAATATATAAAACGTATAAACAGAGGATCTCTTAAGATCCTCTGTATTTTCAGTGGTTAGCTAGTTACCTATTACTACAAAGCAGCGCCTCTCTCCGCGCTATAATATTTTTAACCTCTTTCATTTCTTCAAGAAAAATACCCGCTCTCTTCAAGCCCATAATAGCAGTAGCCTTTAGAATAAACAGGCACGCCTTTAGTATAAATTCATACTTAAAGAGCGGCGCATATGCAATAAACGCATCAATAACGCCAATACTAATTCTTGTAGCTAATTTTCTTATATCATCATTTTCAGTGTTAGGAAGAACCTGAATATCTGAAGCTTTCTTAAGGCAAGATATGTGTTTTTTGAGTTTTCTTATATTAAAGGGTGCTTTATCTTGTTCATATTGCCGAATAATTAAATCAAGGGAATTTATTAATTCCCTCAAGATTTTATAATCTGATTTAGGTAATTCTGTATGCTTATTAACTAAATAGCGAATAGCGTTTCTTTGCAGTCCGTAAAATATATAAAGATATTTATCGTGTTTTTTCATTTTTCTCATTTCATAAATCTAAAATAAGAGAAAAATACATATAGGTACCATTACTAAGTAAAACATAATGATATGACCTCATCTTATTCCTCTTTCCTATTAAAGCTTTTATCCATAAGCGCAAAGAATCGATCTCTATATTCCTTATTCTCTTGTATTAGGCGATTAATTTCTTTTTGTCTATCTTCTAATCTTCCTTGATAAAGCCTATATATATATACCAATGGGCTCCGAAGAAAAATACTACAAACAACCCACGCTCTAGACCAAAATCCTTTAATAGGCTTTCAATAAAATCAAACATCCGTATAAATTAATCTAAATTTTTATTATAACGGATATACATATTACTCGTATCTACTTAACATCCCACAACCAAGCCGCACCCCGTACCCCACTAGAATCCCCATAACGAGGAGATACGAGTTGAGTGTTGATTTGATCAGAAAATACATAAGCCCCCCACCGCTTAGGGACATTATGATAGAACCGTTGAAGGTTAGACAAGCCGCCTCCGAGCACAATAATATTTGGATCTAAAATATTTATAATATGGGCTAAAGCGCGAGCTAGTCGATCTTCATAGTGTTGTAATACTGCTTCACACATTTGATCCCCCTGGCTCGCCTTTAAGGCGATTTCTTTAGGCTCTAAAATACTTCCGCTGGTTTTTTGATAATCTCTCATTAAACCGGGGCCAGAGAGCCAAGTCTCAATACACCCTTGCTTACCACAATAACAATTAGGAGGATGATTCCACTCTGCTATTTGAGGCCATGGGAGTGGATTATGCCCCCATTCTCCTGCAATCGCATTGGCTCCAGTTAATATCTTGCCGTCAACAACGATCCCGCCCCCAGTACCCGTACCAATAATCACCCCAAAGACAATAGGCACACTAACAGCAGCGCCGTCAGTGGCTTCAGAAAGGGCAAGACAATTAGCATCATTTTCAAGTCGAATAGGTCTATGAAGTAAGTTTTCTAAATCCTGTTGTAGTGGCTGCCCATTTAGGCATGTTGAGTTAGCATTTTTTATTTTTCCTGTCGCCAAGGATAAAGCCCCCGGAGTACCAACACCTACAGCGCCTTGTTGTCCGAGTGCTTGCTCCGCCTCTACAATCAACATTTTGATAGTTTGTAGTATCCCTTGGTACTTCCCTTGGGGGGTAGGCTTTCTCTTTCTTAGCAACTCTCGTCCTATACTATCTAAGGCAATTAGCTCAATTTTAGTGCCCCCAAGATCGATACCCAACCGAAGCACAGCATCTATCTCCTATTCTGTAACCTATTATAGCTTTCCCAATAATACTCTAGACGACTTAAGGCGATCCCAGCAGAGGTAATATGTGCTAATAAGTATCCTCCCGCTACCCCTAACGTGTTGGCAACCATATCCATATACTCAAAATCCCGATATCCAGTTAGACCTTGCATGATTTCTAAAACCGCCCCCAGAGCAGCTAAAAAAAGCCCTAAAAATCCATGAAATCGTAAAGGATAAATTTGGCTAAACCACCCACTTAGCAAAGCGTAAGCCATAAAATGCTCAAGCTTATCTAGCGACAGAGCATCTAATTTAAAGTCAGGAAGAGCAGGTGTAAGACTTAGATAAATTACGCCACCAACTGCTAGCCACCCCAATAAGCGCCAAAACTTTAAAAATCGTAATAAAGGTTTCATTATTTATCTTAGGTTTCAACAAGCTTACAAACGCCAAGAGAACAAGCCTGTGTTCTATTAAATCCAGATGGTAGCCAGCCTTAATTAAGGTAACCACTAATTTTTCATTCTATATTCCTATATTTTATCAACATAATAGTAGGAAAATCTGGGTTTTTGATTTTTTTATGCTATACATATTACTATTATGGTAAAAAATCCTATATATATAAGGTAAGATTTATATTACTTTATTCATCGAACCTCTAAGCCGCTTAAAAGTATTTAAAAGATCTTAAAAGAGAAAAATTGCCGATAAGCTGCGATTTAATAACTATTTTTTAGTAGCAAAAAAGGAGGGACGTGAATTGATAAATATGGAGAACGTATAAACGTTATGGCGCCAGTTGAAAAAGTGCTGGTGATGTTTGCTACCAATAATGTTATGACTGGAACGGTGGTTTATAAATCTTATAGTCCTGGTGGCTTAATTGACTTTACCGGTGTAAATAAGCGTTCTGTATCTTTCGATGCCAATAAAGGATGGAATTGGGGTGATGCGATTTGGGGCACCCAAGTGAAAGCAAATGATGACTTATTGCCGTTCCTAATTGAATCGCCAAGCGTCATCTTTGATGATCATTTCTTGGCCGCTTTCTCCACGCCATAAATTTTTAAAAATAAAGTTAGTTGTTATCCAATTTAGATAATTTTTTACTAGGGGGCGGTGCTGACATCTAGATTTATGCCTAGGGGTTATCAACGCCCCCTAACTGGGTAAATAACAACAAGGAAGACTAATTAATATAGTCTGATTAACAACTATACTTTACCTTAGCCCTACAACATATAACAATGAGCTAAAATAGTAGCAGTAAAGGTAGGACGTAAATAAAAGCCGCGAGGAGAGGTCAAAATCCGCTCGCCGCTTTCTCCAATACCCTCACATAGAGAGCGACTATTAGCCGCTTTAGGGCGTATTTGTAAATAAACACCTTGGTAAGCGGTAATGCTCTCTAGCTTTCCTAAACAAACCATATCCATTAATTCCTCCCAGTCAGCTCTTAAGATAGCCTCTTGTTTAAGATTCGGACTCCAAAGCAATGCCATTCCTAGCCGACGTTTTGGCAACGGCACACAGTTTTCAGCCTCTACTGGTAGCCATAATACCCGGCTTAGTTTACGGCGAACCCAGCTTATTTCCCAGTAAGATTCAAAATCTGTTAACGGCACAGTACATACATAGGTAGCCTCTTTAGGTCGACCATCTTTCCGTAGCGGAATCGTTTTCATCTCTACCCCTAAATCCGGAAAATCATGGACTGCTTGCGTACCTGCAGTAGCCCCAAGTGCCAGCTCTAATAATTTACCCACCCAGCCTTTCGCATGGTGTAGATCCCGAGGGATTGACTGATCAAAGCGAGCTGCGATCTGCCCTAAAGTTAATCCTGCCAACTTCTGAGCGCGGGTTAAAATTTCATCCTCACTGATAGGGGGCGAAATAAAAAGTGATAAAGTATACATAGAACAGAAATGAGCGGTATTAATTCTCCATGCATGATAGGATATTTACTATATCTATATAAAAATCTGCCCCTAAATAATCAATGAAAGCGCTGATTATAGAAAATCTACAAAAAACTTATAATAATCATTTTACTGCTCTGAAAGGAATCAATCTGGAGGTAGAACAGGGAGATTTCTTTGCCTTACTGGGCCCTAATGGCGCGGGAAAATCCACTACTATTGGAATTATTTGCTCCTTGATAACTAAAAGCTCAGGAAGAGTCTTGGTGTTTGGTATTGATCTAGATCAAGATCCTAGAAACGCTAAAAGCGCTATTGGCTTAGTTCCTCAAGAGTTTAACTGTAACAGCTTTGAAAAGGTATTTAATATCCTAGTGATTCAAGCTGGATATTATGGCATCAAAGCTAAGGTTGCTCGTGTTAATGCCGAGCGACGATTAAAACAATTAGGCTTATGGGAGAAACGTAACGAGTGTGCATACAGACTTTCTGGAGGCATGAAACGTCGACTGATGATTGCACGGGCTTTAATCCATGATCCTCAGCTGCTGATTCTAGATGAACCTACTGCAGGTGTTGATATTGAGCTGCGCCGATCAATGTGGCAATTTCTTCGAGAAACTAATATTTTAGGGACTACTATAATTTTAACGACCCATTACCTTGAAGAGGCTGAGCAGCTCTGTCGAAATATTGCCATTATTGATCGAGGCGCTATTGTTGAGCATAGCTCTATGAAAAGCTTGCTCGCCAAACTTAACCGGGAAACCTTCATTCTCTATCTTAAAGAACCCCTTAGTTTTGCCCCAACCATTCCGGGTTATTCCCTTTATCGAATAGACGATATGACTCTAGAGGCGGAAATACGTAAAGAGGATGACCTTAATGCGCTATTTATTGCCCTTTCTAAAGAAGGGATTCAAGTACTGAGTATGAAAAATAAGGCTAATCGACTGGAGGAACTTTTTATAACGCTTACCACCGCTGATAGCGCAACTACTGTATGAGTCACTTACAATGCTACTACATCGCTTTTAAAACCCTAGCCCATAAAGAAATCCGGCGCTTCATTCGTATCTGGATACAGACTTTACTACCCCCAGCAGTTACGATGACTTTGTATTTTGTTATCTTCGGCAGTCTTATTGGTACCCGTATCGGTCCTATGGAAGGGTTTAGCTATATGGATTATATTGCCCCAGGGCTGATTATGATGGCTATTATTACCCACGCCTACTCTAATGTAGTAGCCTCATTTTTTAGTGCAAAATTCCAGCACTATATAGAAGAGCTATTAGTTTCCCCCACTCCTAATGGCATTATCTTAGCGGGCTACGTAGCTGGAGGAGTCATTCGGGGGCTAATGGCCGGATTAATCGTTTTGATAATATCGATTTTTTTTACCCATTTAAAAATAGAACACCCTTTAATGACTTGTATGGTAGCAATACTCACCGCCTGCGTATTTGCACTAGGAGGGTTTATTAATGCTATTTTTGCCAATGACTTTGATGATATTTCTATTGTTCCCAATTTCATACTCACTCCTCTCACTTACTTAGGAGGCGTTTTCTACTCCATCAACTTAATACCAGAAGTTGCTCAAACGGCTTCTCTTTTTAATCCGATTTTCTATATGGTTAATGCCTTTCGCTATGGCACTCTAGGGATATCGGATATTGACATCCGAATGGCTTTCGCAATTATCTTGATATTTTTAATAGGAATGACTGGAATCGCCCTTTATCTACTAAATAAAGGAGTTGGGATCAGGGCCTAGAGCTATATTCATAAGTCGACCCAACGTGACATAACTTACGGTTTATAATCCCTTTCTATGATATTATCAGTCATTAGGCTTAGCTCATAAGCCCCGTTGGGGAGTCTAAGCCTGAATAATTTTTTTCTTCTACCCCTACCTAATACTCATTAAATCTTAAATTATAGATAAAAGGCCTCTCTAGTGGAATCTATTCATATTCTAGCGCTCGCTATTCTCCAAGGGCTTACTGAATTTCTCCCTATTTCTAGCTCTGCCCATCTTATTTTGCTGCCTACCCTTGCAGGTTGGCCTGATCAAGGAATTGCCTTTGATGTAGCGTTACATCTAGGCACCCTAATAGCAGTTATAGCCTATTTTCGAATAACACTAGTAAAAATGATACGGGATTGGCTACAATCAATTATATCACGGCAACTTGTAGGAGAAAGCCGCCTAGCTTGGGCAGTTCTTTTTGGTACTATACCGGTAGGATTAGCTGGACTAGCGCTAAAAGAGATGGCAGAAGAGGCACTACGCTCACCCTTAATTATCGCTTGGAGTACTATTGTTTTTGGTCTACTTCTAGGTTATGCAGATATAAGGGGGAAACAACACCGAGATGAGCATACTTTAACTTGGCGAGATGTGCTTTTCATTGGCCTTGCTCAAGCTATAGCACTGATTCCTGGAACTTCTCGCTCTGGTATTACGATGACAGCGGGTTTAATGATAGGATTAACCCGTGAAAGTGCTGCTAGGTTTTCCTTTTTATTGGCTATCCCAGTTATTATTCTTGCTGGCGGACTAGAGACCTTTAATCTTTTTGGTAGAATTGATCCTGTAGATTGGAAAGCATTGATTTTAGGCGTTTTAGTTTCTGCGCTTTGCGCCTATATATGTATTCATTATCTTCTTAAGTTTCTTCAGTATATCGGCATGCTTCCCTTTGTGATATATCGATTAGTATTAGGCAGTTTTTTATTTCTCTGGTTTTTATAAAATGCCCTAAATCCTCAGGATTTCACCTGTCATATTGACAGTTTATACAATAACCCATAATATTAACGGTTTTTTAGATACCCAGCTAATTGCGGGAGCAATAACGGATGAAAACCTTCAGTGCCAAGCCTAAAGAAGTACGGCGCGACTGGTATCTTATAGATGCTGATGGCAAAACCTTAGGGCGCTTAGCTAGCGAAATTGCCCGCCGTCTACGCGGTAAACATAAAGCTATCTATACGCCCCATATTGATACCGGGGATTATATTATTGTAGTAAATGCAGAAAAAGTCCGTACTACAGGCAGAAAATTAGTTCAGAAACGCTACTACCGGCATACAGGCTATCCAGGGGGAATAAGATCTCTTACCCTAGAACAACTTCTTGCAAAAACACCGGAACGAGTGCTTGAGATTGCGGTTAAAGGAATGCTACCCAAAAATCCTCTAGGTCGAGCGATGTTTCGAAAACTTAAGATATACGCGGGAGTTGATCATCCTCATACTGCGCAGCAACCTCATCCTCTAGAAATTTTAAATTGATTACATTAATTTAATTACTAATTATGTCAGATAAATATTACGCTACTGGCCGCCGTAAAACTGCCGCGGCTAGAGTTTACTTAAATAGTGGTAATGGCAATATTGTTATTAATAATCGCAGCGTAGAGGAATACTTCGGTAGGGAAACTGCACGAATGATTGTCCGTCAACCTCTAGAGCTTGTGGATCTAAACCATCAGCTCAACGCACAAATCTTTGTTAGAGGTGGCGGCAGTAGTGGCCAAGCAGGGGCTATCCGCCACGGTATCGCTCGGGCTCTCGTTGCTTATGATGAAACACTTAAGCCTATCCTACGCAAAGCGGGTTTCATTACTCGAGACGCAAGGTCTGTAGAACGTAAAAAAGTTGGCCTTCACAAAGCCCGTAAAGCGCCACAATACTCGAAGCGCTAACGGCTCTTTTTGGGGGATCGTCTAGCGGTAGGACAGCGGACTCTGACTCCGCTAACCTAGGTTCGAATCCTAGTCCCCCAGCCAAGAAATATAATCGCACAGCTATAAGCTATGATTTTGTAGAAAGGTAGCAATACTGGAAACAAAAATACTGGCGGCCACATCTGATCCTTCCAGATAGGTAGTAAGGAAATATTACCCCTGAGCTAGATCTGGGATCTAAGCATGTTTAATTTACCAAGATCCGCCTACTACATTACGGTTTTAGGGCAAGCTACTGGAAAACTCCTATAAAAATTAGTTATTTTATCTCTTGATATCCAGAAAAATTCAATGTGCTATCATAAGATAAATCTAATCAAGCTTATATCTTCCTAAAATAAACGACTGAATTTATTAAAATCTTACCACGAAAAAAAATCGTAGCATGCCTGTCAAGAGGTTTTTATATTAAAGGATATACGACATCCCCTAGCAAGAGCACAAAACATGGTAGCTCATTAAATATAGGGGCTAGTAATATATTGTTAATGATAATATTTTCTAGCTCTCGTCAGGCTAAGATATGGCCACAATAAGGTAGTCTTGGGGTTGTGATCAGAAAACCGGCTATGAGGTAAAACTCGACTGGCACCTTCATTTTAGCTACCGCAAAGAGTGCGTAAAATAAGACCTGTAGGCTGTAGAAAAGTAAAACCGCTTAACGATAGGATAGCTTGGTGAATCCAAGCAGCAACAGAGAAGCTCCGTTGAAGCAGAAAAAATGCAATAAGTAATTTATCAAGTGCTGAGGCGGTGAATGCAAATAAGCCAATGATTACAATACGTAACTAGTTTATCCTGAAATCTAAACTCCTCTAAAGCTTGCAATTATATATCGAATCTCCTATGATATAGAACGCTAGAGTATTAAGGATTGCGTTTTCGCGTTAGCGTGGTAATGTCTGCTTCTCCTTCTAAATTTATTTCTGCTTCAACTCGTTCGCTCCCCAATACTCGGTTACACTTAATATAAGGTGCCAGGTGGTTATATTATTTTTTTTTGAGAGTTTTTTATGTCAGAACAACAGACAGGAACCGTAAAATGGTTCAACGATTCAAAGGGTTATGGATTTATACAGCGCGAAAATGGCAGCGATCTCTTTGTGCACTACCGATCTATTACCGGTAACGGCCATAAAACCCTTAAAGAAGGCCAGCAGGTCAGCTTTATTGAGGTTCAGGGCCAGAAAGGGCCACAGGCCGATAATGTTATCATTTTGTAGTAATTAAATAACCCCTACGAGGAGGGGAGAGCCCTTAAAAGCTTGTATCCCCTCTGGTTTTTGCTTTTCCTTTTTCCCAGAGAGGCTCAATGATCACACTTTTTGTACGCGGTTTGCCAGCAAGCACAACCGAGGAGAGCCTTACCGCTTTATTTTCTGATTACGGTACTGTGCGCTCTTTAACCTTACACAAAGATTTATTCACTAGCCAAGCACGTGGCACTGCTTTAATCAACATGGAAGGCCATGAGGCACGCGCCGCTATTACTGGCCTAGATGGCTCTCAATTCCAAGGCCATATCCTCTACGTAAGCCAAGCTAAAGAGGAAAAACGACGTTTTCGCGGCGGCAAACGACGCCATTAAAGTAATAGCTATAAAGCCTAAATGGATTTTAGCAAAACCATCGGCAATCTAGGTGGTGTTTTTTCTATTGAATATTTAAACTGCTAGGATTTTATTATTATATGCTGTCCTCTACAGAAGCTCTATCCTTTGATAATTTTGCTATTAATACTCCTATTCTGCAAGCAATTAAGCAGCTCGGCTATCAGACCCCTACGCTGATTCAAGCTAAGACAATCCCCTATTTTTTAAAAGGATATGACTTAATTGGGCAGGCACAAACTGGAACAGGTAAAACCGCAGCCTTTGCAGTCCCAATCCTACACCACCTAAATTTATCGCGGAGAGAGCCGCAGGCGCTAGTACTCGTTCCAACACGTGAGCTTGCGATCCAAGTTTCAGAGGCATTCCAAAACTATGCGCAGTATTTAGAAGGTTTTTATTCCCTACCTCTCTATGGCGGCCAACCTATGGGGAATCAGCTACGTCAACTTAAACACGGCGCCCATGTCATCGTAGGTACTCCAGGCAGAATAATGGATCATCTACGGCGTAAAAGTCTACAAATAGATAAGCTCACAACTATAGTTTTAGATGAGGCCGACGAGATGTTAAAAATGGGGTTCATCGAAGACGTAGAGTGGATTTTAAAACAAGCACCTGCTCAACGCCAAACTGCCCTCTTTTCCGCGACTATGCCGGATTCTGTACGTAGCATTGCGAGCCGTCATCTAAATACTCCTCACGATATCAAAATCAAAGAGAAGACCGCCACTCTCCCTCCTATTAACCAACGCTATTGGCTTGTATCCGGATTACACAAATTGGATGCTCTCACCCGAATATTAGAGGTTGAGGATTTTGATGCTACTATCATTTTCGTTCGTACCAAAATAGCAACAGAAGAATTAGCGAGAAAACTGGAAACACGAGGGTATGCTGCAGCGGCGCTTAACGGTGATATGTCTCAGTCATTTCGAGAAAAAGTAGTAGATCAATTAAAGAAAAATTTGTTGGATATCATTGTAGCGACTGATGTAGCCGCCCGTGGATTGGATGTAAAACGTATTAGCCACGTAGTAAATTACGATATCCCCTATGATATTGAAACTTACATTCATCGTATTGGCCGTACTGGCCGCGCAGGCCGCCCCGGTACCGCAACGCTCTTTGTCTCTCCACAGGAGCGACGCATATTAAATGCTATTAAAAAAGTAACTGGGTATCCTATTCATGAAACGCAGTTACCTAGCCTTCAACAGGTTAGAGATCGGCGTACTAAACAGTTTAAACAGCAAATTATGGCTACCTTAGAAAAGGAGAATCTTGTAGCTCTCCGAAATTTAATTCAGCAATGGATTCAAGAAGATAATATCTCCGCTCTAGATATAGCAGTAGCATTAACTTATTCTATGCAAGGTGAACGTCTATTGCCAGAACATCAGGTAACTCGGCCAGCTATCCATAATGAGGTAACTCGTAGCTCGCCGCCTACAAAGCGTAAAAAATTAGCACCATTAAAATCTGTGAAAAGGGAAGAAATCAAACAAAAAAAACCATACCAGAAAACAATGAAAAAACAGAAAAACTATCATACGCTCTCTCTCAATAAGGGCAAGAACAATCATCTCTCCGTTCCTAGTATTTAAGATAAAGAGAGTATATTCAGAATCTAAGGATAGTAGTGCCGCAGACTCGACCGCATTAAGTCCGCGGCAATATAACTAATTAAGGTAATATTTGATAAGTCGTAACCATTCCAGCATTCATATGATCTGCAACATGGCAATGATATTGCCATTCTCCTATATTATCGGCGTTCATATCAGCCGTAACCATAGAAGCAGGTAATAATTCCAGCACATCCGTCCGCCGGCGCGCTGGAGGTGCCCCTACCAGTACCGTCTTACCATGCCAATGCGGTGTATGGAGATCATTTTCATTACCCATGCCAAGCACATGCCAACGTACCCGTTCACCCCTTTTTGCGACTAATCCCTTTAAATTGCCAAAAATATAGCCATTGATGCTATGCATTAGCCCCGCTTCCGCATCTGATAACCTATTGAAAATGAAGAAAGCGGTAACAAATTCACGGTCTACGTCTTTAGGACTACCATCTGCATTAGCCATACCTTTGCGCGTAATAATAATAGGCCCTAAAAGACCTGAATTTATATCATTAGCTGAATCCACGTGGGAATGATACCACCACACCTTGGAAGAAGGATCGCCTCTTGCAGGCCCGCTCACTTTATCCGCAAGCCAAGTATAATCAAAGCACTGGCCTGGGTGAACCTCAGCGCCAGCACCTGGGGGGGAGGATGAATTTACCCCATAGTAGAAAGCGCCCTCATTATCTTTAGTATATCGCAAACCATGAGGATGCATGCTATAAGCACTACCTGTCATCGTATGATTACAAAAATGAACCTTAACTGTATCCCCCACTTCAGCGCGAATAATAGGCCCCAGAACACCCAACCATTTAAGCTGTGGCTTAGGTTTGGTAAAAGTTTCATCCGTATATTCTACGTAGCGTACAGCAGAGAAGATATGGCCATATGGTTCTGGTATAGCACAGGGAGCTGGCTGATGATCCATGCAATGGACAAGACTCTGGCCACTAGGCGCAAAATCCCAAGTAGTATCTTCTGCTGCAATATAATAGTACCGGATAACCCCAGTTATAGGGGCGGTAGAGGCAGTCGATCCGCTAAATTGCGCATCATTATTGTTACTACTAGCAGATGATGCGCCTAATAATAGAATAATCGAAAAGACTTGTTTTAATCCCCTTGTTATAAATAACATTTTATTTCCTTTATTATTATAATAATGCAAACAGTTCGTATTAAATTTACCAAATATATAAAGATACTGCAAATATGAACCTAGGAAATTTAAAGCCTACACTCCTAGCGCTATGATATTATGGATAGATTTTAAAAAAACCCTATAATATGACTTATAGTTTACCTGACTTTACCGCTGCTCAAATAATGGTAGTCGGAGATGTAATGCTAGATCGGTATTGGTACGGCCGCACCTCACGTATTTCACCAGAAGCACCCGTACCTATAGTGCATGTGACTCATCGAGATGATCGGCCTGGTGGGGCAGGTAATGTAGCGATAAATGCAGCATCATTAGGAGCAACGGTAACTCTATTAGGGTTAACCGGCAATGATGAAGCAGCTACTATATTGGAGTCTCTCCTGACTAACTATAAGATTAACTGCCATTTAATACCTGTCGCTAACACTGCTACCATTACTAAATTACGAATCATCAGCCAACACCAACAATTAATTCGTTTAGACTCTGAAGACGATTTTACCTCCTCTCATAGCGAAGAATTACTGTCTACGTATAAATCAATTCTAAAAAATAAGCCAGTGGTGATCATCTCTGATTATGGTAAAGGCACAGTATCCGATCCTAGATCTTTAATAGCCCTTGGTCGTAAAGCTAATATACCTATTCTTATTGATCCTAAAGGTAGCGATTTTTCTCGCTATTATGGAGCTAGTATCCTTACACCTAATTTAGCAGAGTTTGAAGCCGTAGTAGGACGTTGCTCTGATGAGGATATTTTAATTAGAAAAGGAGAAAAACTAAGACAGACACTAGCTCTTGAATCTCTACTCATTACGCGTGGCGAGCAAGGCATGACTTTATTACAAAAGGAATCTCCATCCTTACATCTACCTGCAAAAGCACGAGAAGTATTTGATGTGACCGGAGCTGGAGATACTGTTATCTCAGTACTAGCTACTGCTTTAGCCGCAGGTAATACCATTAAAGAGGCAACAATTCTTGCTAATCTGGCGGCAGGGATCGTGGTCGGCAAACTAGGCACAACGCATGTAACTATCGATGAGCTGCAAATGACTCTGCACCCTCCGGCTACCGATCACCGAGGGATAGTTAAAGAAGAAGATCTACGGCACCTGATGACTCTAGCCCGGGATCGTGGTGAGCGCATCGTAATGACTAATGGTTGTTTTGATATTCTTCATGCTGGCCATGTACGCTATCTAGCTGAGGCACGCAAATTAGGGGATCGTTTAATTGTTGCCGTGAATGATGACAACTCAGTCAAACATCTCAAAGGTAAAGATCGACCCATTAATAACCTCATTCAACGTATGGCTGTACTTGCCTCTCTCTATGATGTTGACTGGGTGATTCCTTTCTCAGAAGATACTCCAACACGATTAATTGAGAAAATTTTACCTGATATTTTAGTCAAGGGTGGAGACTACACATTAGCGCAAATCGCAGGTGCTGAAACGGTCATGGCTAACGGCGGAGAAGTGGTAGTACTAAATTACCTAGAGGGGCATTCCACCACCCGAATTATTGACACTATTCGCAACAGCAAGGAGATTTTTTCGTGATTATCGTCACTGGTGGCGCTGGTTTTATTGGCAGTAATATTGTCAAAGGGCTTAATCAGCGTGGACGAGAAGATATTCTGGTGGTTGATAATTTAACACGGGGAGAAAAATTTAATAACTTAGTTGATTGCGAGATTCTAGACTATTGGGATAAGCATCAATTCTTGCAAGCGTTACAAACTGGAAAAGGATTTCCGAGATCTACCGAATCAGTTATACATCAAGGCGCTTGTAGTTCGACTACGGAATGGAATGGACGTTATATGATGGAGAATAATTTCCAGTATTCTAAATCTCTTCTGCACAATTGCCTGAAACACTGCATCCCTTTTCTTTATGCCTCAAGCGCTGCGGTCTATGGCAATGGAGTTAAATTTAACGAACGCCGTGAGTTTGAAAGACCATGTAATATATACGGTTACTCTAAGTTTTTATTCGATCAATATGTTCGGCGTTACTTACCCACAGCATCTAGTCAAATTGCAGGCTTTCGCTATTTCAATGTGTATGGCCCTCGGGAAACTCATAAGGGCGCTATGGCCAGTGTTGCTTATCATGCCTGCCACCAGCTTCAAAAAACAGGGAAAATCAAACTGTTTGAAGGCTGCGATGGCTACCTTCATGGAGAACAGCAACGTGATTTTATCTATATTGATGATGTCGTCGCTGTTAATCTTTGGTTTTTAGAACGCCCGCATTGCTCAGGGATTTTTAATGTAGGCACCGGTAAAACTCAAACTTTTAATGCTATAGCCAAAGCAGTGATTACTCATCACGGGAGTGGAGAAATTGAGTACATCCCCTTTCCCGATCACCTACGAGGGCATTATCAGAGTTTTACTCAAGCTGACATCACCGCTCTTCGGGAAAAGGGGTACATTAAGCCTTTTATTTCGGTTAAAGAAGGAGTAACGGCTTATATGCACTGGTTAAGTAAACATAAATCTGCAGATTAGCAACTGATTATACCCATTTTTAATATTCATCTGGCTTTTAATCTTGCGGAAATTTTATAGCTTCTTATTTTATCTATTTATCCCCCTAATAGTGATCCGCCTACTATGGCGAGGCTACCATAATCCAGCTTATCTTCATCGCTGGTCAGAGCGGTTTGGTTTTACCCCTTTTTTAGCTGAAAAAGCAATCATCTGGGTTCATGCTGTTTCTGTAGGTGAGGTGCAGGCCAGCCTACCACTGATAAAAGAGCTATCTGCTTACTACCCAGATCATACGATATTACTGACCACTATGACTCCGACAGGATCAACGCAAGCACAGAAGAACCTAGGAAATCAGGTGATTCACTGCTATTTACCCTACGATTTACCTCACGCTATTTACCACTTTTTACAACAAACTCAGCCCCAGCTTGGCATTATTCTAGAAACAGAGCTTTGGCCTAACCTCCTATATCAATGTCAATACCGGGGAATCCCAGTGATACTCGCCAATGCTCGTCTTTCAGCACGATCAGCTCGAGGCTATTCATATTTAGGAACGCTCTCTCGTAATATGATCTCTAGCTTCACACTTATTGCTGCCCAAGGAGCCGCTGATGCTGAACGGTTTATTGCCCTCGGAGCTTTACCTGAACGAGTTCATATCACCGGTAATCTCAAGTTTGAAATTAAACTTCCAGCTGATTTAAAAACTCAAGGGGCTACCTTAAGAGATCAATGGGGAAAACAACGTCCGACTTGGATTGCGGCTAGTACCCATGAAGGGGAAGAAAAATACATACTCTTCAGCTTTAAACAGCTACAACAATCCTATCCTAATGCCCTACTCGTTCTAGTACCACGGCATCCAGAACGCTTCAACTCAGTCTATCATTTATGTCAACAACGAGGTTTTATTATCCATCGTCGTAGTGAATTGAAAGCTTTTAACTCAGCAGCTGAGGTTTTTATTGGAGATAGTATGGGCGAACTTCCGCTATTTTTTGCTGCATCGGATGTGGCTTTTATCGGTGGTAGCCTAATTCCAGTCGGCGGGCATAATCCCCTAGAGCCAGCAGCCCTAGGCCGTGCTATTATCCTAGGGCCTCATATGTTCAATTTTACTGAGATTATCAAGCAACTGTTACAAGCAGGGGCAGCTATCCAAATCCAGACTCACCGAGATCTAACCCAAGCTATCCTACATTACTTAAATAATCCCTCTCTCCTTACCAAATCAGGTGAAGCTGGGCAGCAGGTCATAGCCCAAAACCAAGGAGCCTCTAAAAAATTAATGCAGCTCATTACCCCGCTGTTAGTGTAGCCATTTGTTGACTTGGACTAAATCCTCTGGGGTAATAATCCCCGCGCCTTGCTTGAGCTGTAGGGTACTAAGAATATAATCATATTGGGCCCTAGCATGAGTACGAAAGGCACTAAACAAGAGGCTCCGTGAGTTTAGTACGTCCACTGTGATACGAGTTCCCACTTGACTCCCAGCCTGAGCTGATTCTAAAGAGGTTTTATTAGAAACTATAGCCTGCTCTAAGGCTTTGATTTGATTTAGCTGGGACATAACACCTAGGTAAGCTTCGCGGGTTTGACGGGAAACCGCCCTTCGCACCTGTTCTAGTTGCTGTAAAGCCTGATCTAGCTGGTGGCGAGCTTGGCGAGTTCGAGAAACTACAGCACCTCCCTGGAAGATTGGCACGTTAAGCTGCAATCCGATAATATCTTGAGAGGTGTCAAAACCACCAAAACGGCCTCCTCCGGTTATCGCCTGCGAGTTAGAACCTACAATATCTAAGGTAGGATAATGCCCAGATTTCTGTAATTTTATCTCTTGCCGAGCGTTATCCACTGCCGCCTCTGAAGCATCAATTTGTGGGTTTTGTAGGAGTGCGGTTTCAGTCCATTTATTAATATCTACCGGCTCAGGTTGAAGCAAAGGGGGGTCTTTCTCTAAAGCGGCTAAGCTATCCACATACTCCCCAATAACCTCCCGTAGCCCTTCATGAGCGCTGGCAAGGGCAGTCTCAGCAACAATTTCCCTTGAAACTGCTAAATCATAAGCGGCTTGAGCTTCATTCGCGTCCACAATGGTGGCTAATCCTACTTTAAAACGCTCCTTTGCCTGTTCAAGCTGCTCACCGATAGATTTTTTCTCTGCCCGTGCGAACTTTAGGTCATTCTGAGCCGCCAGAACTGTGAAATACACCTGCGCCACCTGCACTAGTAGTGCTTGCTCTTGAACGACTAAATTCGCCTGAGCCTGAGCGATAGTCGCATCCGCTTGTTTGAGCTGAATAAAACTATCTCGATGATATATTGGCTGAGTTAAATTCAGCGTATAACCATAGGTTTCAAATGATCCACTAAAACCCGGAACAACTGAGTGCTCAAATAAGCTAATAGTTTGCCGATTCCAGTTGAAGTTAGAAGATATCCCAATAGTAGGAAGAAATAAAGCTCTAGCTTGGGGCTTGGCTTCATAGGCTGCTTGCAGTGCAGCTATTTGCCCTTGTACCTGAGGATTACTATCTCTAGCTAATTGATAGACCTCTAATAAATCTGCTCCCTGAGCAGGAAGGAAAATAATCAGGTTAAGAGCTAATAAAAAAATTGCGCTTTGATTAGAGCCGAAATTTTTACCTAAATACGTAATGTACAGTATATCTATATAAATATACATACGTGAATGTATGTTACATAAAAAAAACTAACCTGTCCAGCCATTTGATATCGCCATTACAAAAAAAAGCTATAAGTGAAGAAATTTAATTTCTTACGTTGTTTAAATTCGTTAGAAGATAAATTTAGGTTTTAGTTCACTATTTAGAAGAGGCGGGATTACAGTCTCAAATAATTTTTCACGAGACCATTCTTGTTCTGTTATCCGTGTAATAAGCACCGCTTTCATCACTGGGGCCTGCCCCAGCACTGCAAATAAACGTCCATTTAAGTTAAGTGTCTCTAAAAATATCTTGGGTAGACTTGGAAGAGAACCCGATATTACAATCGCATCAAAGCAGCTATCTTTAGACCAACCATAAGCGGCATCACCTACTTGTAAAAATATATTCTCTGGCCGATGCTCGTTAAATCGCTGCAAATCAGGAAAAATATCAACACTAACGATACGATTAGCCAAACCCGCTAGCACCGTGGTTAAGTAACCTGTTCCCGTACCTATTTCCAAAACAGATTCTTCCCCTCTAAGGGCTAATGCTTGCAATAAACGGCCTTCAATGCCAGGCGATAACATAACTTGCCCATGTCCAATAGGTATCTGAATATCAGCATAAGCTAAATTTCTAAACTCTGGCGGAGTAAAATCTTCCCTAGAGATTTCAGTAAGCCGATCTAATACACGCTGATCGAATACCTCCCAAGGCCGAATTTGCCGTTTTATCATATTAGAACGTGCTTGTTCTAGACTCATTAGTGCCTCAATTTCTAACTATAAAAGAATTGACACCCACCACTAACCTAAGTAATGGAGTCTTTGCAACCTATACAAACTTACCGCTTGTACCTTTCAACATCGCACCCACACCGACAATTATCCCAATTGTGTCCTATTATATCGGCTAACATAAAATTAGTTAAAATAAAAATTTTTGCTATTATAATTAATAAACATTAACTAATTCAGTTAGTACTAACTCGTTTACGGATAATAAAATGGTATTTACCTTCTGTTTCATAAGCTTCTAAAAGCTCATTTTTAGTTATCCTAGAAAAAGCTTGAATATCCTTTAAAGATCCAGGATCTGTTGCTATTACATATAAAATCTGATTCTCGCTCAAAACCGCTAGCGCCTTACGGATACGTAACACAGGCAGAGGACAAGCAAGACCCATTGCATCAAGCTCGGCATCATAATTACTAGGCATAATAGCTTGCCTCTAAAGTAATACCAACGAACACTATTAAGTTAGCTATACCTCTAGTCGCCAGCAGCATAAAGAAAACAGAAATCCAAATCAACTATTAGTTTAAATTATAAGCTAATATTTAAAGTAATTTACTCTTAAATTCTAAATTAATGCAATAAGATTACGTTTAAAAAATTAGCACTTTAATTGAACTAAGGACAGTTAAATTTAGTTAATTATTATTAAGCAAGCTTAATACTTAATAACGGCATCTAAATATGCGGAACTTGCGAGCACAATTAATCAGTATCCTAGCTGGAGGCATCGCCCTATTCGCAATTTCACTCATAAAGGCAAATGAAATTGAGCTCCCTGAGATCGGAGATCGCTCAGGAGCTACCATATCACCAGAACAGGAACGTGATATTGGGCGGGAGTTTATGCGCCAGTTACATAATTCGGTAACTATTATCGATGATCCAGAAATAGCAACCTACCTCCAATCGCTAGGATATCAATTAGTAGCAAATAGCGATAATCGAGGCCAAGAGTTTACTTTTTTTATTGTTCAAGATTCCACCATCAACGCTTTTGCCGCCCCAGGAGGATATGTTGGAGTCCATTCAGAGCTTATAAAAAATACCCGTACTGAGAGTGAGCTAGCGGCAGTCATGGCCCATGAAATTGCGCATGTAACACAGCATCACCTAGCACGCGCTTTTGAACAAGGTAGCCGCTTAAGTTTACCCATGGCAGCTGCTATAGTAGCTGCCATTCTCTTAGGAATGGGCACTCAAAACCCTGATGCAGGATTTGCCGGAATGATGGCCGCTCAAGCTGGCGCTGCACAACTTCAAATCAATTTTACCCGATCTAACGAAGAAGAAGCAGATCGGATTGGTATGCAAACTCTAATCCGAGCCGGTTTTGATCCTTTTGCCATGCCTGCTTTTTTCGAGCGGCTCGAACAAGTAAGCCGCTATTATGGACCTGAACCACCAGAGTTTCTAAGTACGCATCCAGTCACTAGGAATCGTATTGCTGATGCCACAGGTCGCGCTGAAGCCTTGGTGACTACTCCACAACTGACCGCTAGAAATCAACTTCAATTCTATCTAATGCGGTCTAAACTCCAAGTGCTGACTAGCGATGATAAAAAACAAACAGTCGAACAGTTCAGCCAAGCACTAAAAACGGGGCGTTATTTAAATGAAGAATCCGCTCGCTACGGTTATGCTTTGGCACTTACGAGAGCAGGTAATCAAAATGAGGCACGGCAGCAAATTTTACAATTGCTTAAAAAAGATACCGATAACCTTGCCTATCTATTAGTACTTGCTCAAATAGAAACAGCGGCTGGATATTTTGAAACCGCATTTGAAATTTATCAAAAAACGCTAGCGCTATATCCAAACAATTATACTGTGATTATCAACTACGCTAGTGCTTTGCTGCAAGGCCATCAGCCTCATAAAGCCCGTGATTTGCTAAAAAAACAAGCTCAGCCTGGAAGAGGAACAGTACGAATTTATCATTTACTCGCGAAAGCGGAGGAAGAGATGGGTAACCGAGCAGAATCCCATCGTTGGCTAGCTGAATACTACTATTACATCGGACAAATCGGTATGGCAATTAAACAATTACAGTTGGCAAATAAGGCAGTAGGCAGCAACTTTTATGAACGATCCAAAATTGAAGCCCGTTTGCGTCAGCTACAAACAGAAGCCACTGGTAAGAAAAATTCTTAATACAGAATTTATAATTCAAATTGCGATACTCCGATATCTCTTCAACCAACTCCTATCCCAGTTTACGATCTTGAGTTAGCAGAAGATGAGCGTGAGCCTAAAGTAAACCATAATATAAAACCAAATAATGGTAGTATACATATCAGCACAACCCACGCTATTTTTCCACCGGTAGACATAGTACTTTTAGCAATATCTAAGATTGCCCAAATATTAATAACCAATAATGGTAATAAGTAAAAAAAATTTTTTGCTTCAATTTCCATTTTTTTAGCCCCTTCCTTTCAATATTTAGGGATTGCCGCTAAATTTCATCCACTATCAATCTTACCTTGCTCTAATTCCCGAAGACGATACTCTAGATCGCGAACCTTTTTCCGTAGCTCTGAGAGTCGACTCATCCCCGCTAGTGCTCGTCGATTTTCAATCATTGGTTGAGCAGGGCTACCCGTTACAACAGACTTAGGAGGTACATCTTTTGCCACTCCCGACTGAGCTGTTACAATGGCACCATTACCTACTTGAATGTGACCCACTAGCCCTACTTGACCTGCTAAAGTCACCCAATTGCCAATTTTAGTGCTTCCGGAAATACCCGCTTGGCTAACAATAATACTGTGCTCTCCAATCTCTACATTATGGCCGACTTGCACTAAATTATCGATTTTAGTCCCTCGGCCAATTTTAGTAGCCCCCAATGCTCCTCGATCAATAGTAGTATTACACTGTATTTCTACATCATCAGCAATTTCTACCCATCCCACCTGAGGTACTTTATCAATATGGCCTCGATTGGGATCAGGCGCAAAACCAAAGCCATCTCCCCCTATAACCACGCCAGAATGAAGTATTACTCGATTACCTATAATCACCCGATCTAATAACGTAACCTGCGGATAAAGTAGGCAATGCTCCCCCAGAGTCACTTTAGAGCCAATATAGCAAAAGGGGAATAAAGTAGTATGGGCACGAATTTCAGCCCCTCTTTCAATCACACAGTAAGCTCCCACACTACAACCTTCGGCAATTTGTACATTTTCTCCTATGATAGCGGTTGGATGAACACCTGCTTTGGGGAGAAAAGCACAATTAAACCACTTGGCTACTACTCTAGCAAAATCACGGTATGGATTATCCGAGATCAGAAGAGAACGTCCAGCAAATCGTTCCCGATCATGAAGCCCTACTACAAGGGCGGCAGCCTTTGATAATTTAGCTCTAGTAGCGTATTTAGAATTTGTATAAAAACTTAAATCATCTACTTGGGCTTGATCTAACGGAGCAACTCCCCGGATTAACGCCTCCTTATTACCCTCAACCGTGCAACCTAAAAACTGAGCAATTTCCAAAAGGCGAATTTCTACCATGTTTCCCTGCTATCTACTTATTTCCAAATCTAGCTATAACGATGCGCTTTTGCTTGCTTAGCTCAAACTTAAAACGGCTTTACCACCACCAAAATAACTACGCCAACCAAGATTAAAACTGGAAGCTCATTAAACCAGCGATAAAACACATGACTGTAACGATTTCGATCCTCACGAAAAGCGACAAGTAACCGTCCACAATAAAGATGATAGCCAATCAACAATAAAACTAAGAAAATCTTAGTATGAAACCACCCGGCGCTGAGCCATATTGGGGTTAAATACACTAGAATCAGCCCTAAGATCACGGTTAAAGTAGCGCTTGGATGCATGATACCCCGGTATAATTTACGCTCCATGACTTTAAAGCGCTCTCGCCCTAAGGTGTCTTCACATTGAGCATGATAAACAAATAAGCGAGGTAAATAAAACAGTCCAGCAAACCAAGCTACTGCCGAAATAATATGAAAAGCTTTAATCCAAAGCATTTTATCAATAACTCCAAGTAAAACTATGATTATTCAATAATAACTGAACTTAGCAACTAACAATCATCCCCTCCTAGAATAATCTTATTCATTATTAGTAATAATACTCTTTAGATCCCTAGTATTTACAGAAAAAATAATAGAATGGATGGTAAAGAGTTCTTCCTTGAGATTTATAAATTTTAACAACCCTTAAATCTCGCTGATAGCTGAAATTAATGGGGAAAATCGGATCATTCTGAGTTGAGATATTTTTAAATTTTATGAATACCTAAATTAATTTTATGGTAAAAGTTTTTACTAGTTAGAAAAGCCTCATCCCTTAAGCGCTGCTAATACCTCAGTTAAGCGGTTTACCGGAATAATATTAAGCTCTTTCAACGAACGCCTAGGTCTATTGGCTTCAGGCAGAATCGCTTTTTTAAACCCATGTTTTACCGCAGCAGCAAGACGTTCTTCGCCACTAGGCACTGGACGAATCTCCCCTGTTAAACCTACCTCACCAAATAACACTAAATCTTGGTCTAAAGGGCGATCCCGTAAACTGGAAACTATGGCGGCTAAGATGGCTAGATCAGCCCCCGTTTCATTGACTCGCACCCCTCCTACCACGTTGACAAAAACATCTTGCGCCCCTGGCATTACCGCTCCATGGCGATGGAGAATAGCTAAGAGCATGGCAAGCCGGTTTGGCTCTAAGCCTACGGTAACACGACGAGGGTTAGTCAAATGACTATCATCCACAAGCGCCTGAACTTCTACTAATAAGGGACGGCTACCTTCCCGAATCACAGTCACAGCACTGCCTGGAACGGCTTCTTTACCTCGGGAAAGGAAGATGGCTGAAGGGTTGCTGACTTCTCGTAACCCTCGCTCTGTCATGGCAAATACACCCAGCTCATTGACCGCCCCAAAACGATTTTTGACTGCCCGTAACACCCGTAACCGCTCTCCGCCATCTCCTTCAAAATACAGCACTGTATCTACCATATGCTCAAGAACTCTAGGTCCCGCTAAAGCTCCTTCCTTGGTTACGTGACCCACTAGAATAACTGCAACACCGCTTTGTTTAGCATAGCGTAGTAATTGTGCAGCACTTTCTCGCACTTGAGTGACCGTTCCCGGTGCAGATTGTAATTGTTCTGAGTAAAGCGTTTGAATGGAGTCAACAACCATCACTTGAGGCCGCTCTTGCTGCGCAACAGCTAAGGCTCTTTCTACTAAAGTGTCGGCTAGTAAGCGCACTTGGGCGGCCTTTAAATCTAAACGCTGTGCCCTTAAGCTAATCTGTTCTAAGGACTCCTCACCTGTAACATATAATACCCGTCCTTGCTGCGCTGCTCCCATAGCCGCCAAAGCTTGCAAAAGCAAGGTAGATTTGCCAATCCCCGGATTACCTCCAATCAGTACCACAGAACCAGCCACTAAACCACCGCCTAAGACTCGATCCAGCTCAGATAATCCTGAGGATAGACGTACTTCTCCTCCGATCTTAACTGCCGCTAAAGATTGTACTAGGCTTAATACACCCGCATAGTTAGCATATCTATCCGCCTTTTTATCTAATGAGCGTTTAACTAACTCTTCTAAGGTATTCCAAGCACCACAGCCTGGACATTGTCCCACCCAACGAGCAGCCTCAGTACCGCATTGGTTACACTGAAAGGCAGTGATAGTTTTTCCCATGAGTGATTTATTTGTTCCATATCCTAGGAACCCGTGCAGTTACCTGACATAGCAGCTCATAAGGGATAGTCGCTGCATGATGGGCAATTTCCTCTACTGGTAGTCTCTCTCCCCAAACAACCACTGGATCCCCTACTTTAGCCGTTGGCTGATGATCCAAATCCAAGGTAATCATATCCATAGAAACCCGCCCTATTAGAGGTACAGGATAACCATTAACTAAAACCGGGGTTCCTGAAACAGCATGACGAGGATAACCATCACCATAACCAATTGCAGCTACACCAACAATCGTTGGCTTGGAACAAGTCCAAGTTATGCCATAACCGACTTTATCTCCTGCGCACAAGCGGTGAATAGCAATCAGGCAGCTTTTTAGAGTCATTACAGGCTTAAGTCCCATATCCATACCCGTGCAATGAGTAAAAGGTGAAACACCATAGAGCATAATACCGGGTCGTACCCAGTTAAGATGAGCTTGAGGGTAAGTCATAATAGCCGCAGAGTTGGCGATACTACGGGCTAGCCCCGGTGCGGATATATTATTAAAAACTTCTAATTGTTGCCTAGTATAAGAATCTTCAACTTGATCGGCATTGGCTAAATGACTCATTAGACCCATAATAGAAGCTACCGGTTGGCAACAACGCAAACTAGCGATTACCTCAGTCACTCTTTCTGGCGGAAAACCTAAGCGATGCATGCCCGTATCTACTTTAATCCAGACTGCAAGTGGTGTTGTAACGAGGGATTGTCTCAGTAAATCTAATTGGATAACGTCATGGATAACGGGCGTAAGATGATACGCGGCCGCAAGCTGTAATTCTTCTTTATTACCAACGCCTGTAAGCAATACAATGGGGTATCGATGCCCAGCTTGGCGTAGCATCAACGCTTCCTCTAATCTGGATACAGCGAAAGCATCCGCCTCTGTTGACAGTGATCTCACTACGCCTTCTAATCCATGGGCATAGCCATCTGCTTTAACAACCGCCATTATCTGACTATAGGGTGCTAATTTACGAACTTGCTGCAAATTATGCCGTAGCCCACCAATATCAATAATAGCTTGAGGATAGTTCAAGAAGGCTGTGGGTTGATTATTCAATTTACCAATAATTATCTCGTTTCATAAATATCTCGGGCATAATTTTCAAAGCGGGTGTATTGACCTCGGAAAGTTAAACGCACAGTCCCAATAGGACCATTACGCTGCTTACTAACGATAATCTCAGCCGTCCCTTTATCAGGGCTATCTTCATGGTATACTTCGTCTCGATAAATAAATACGATAACATCTGCATCCTGCTCAATAGCCCCTGATTCCCGTAAATCCGACATTACTGGACGCTTGTTAGGTCGCTGCTCTAGACTGCGGTTTAATTGAGATAGGGCTAGTACCGGTATATTAAGTTCTTTAGCAAGCGTTTTAAGATTACGTGAGATTTCAGAAATCTCAGTAACCCGATTTTCTCGATGACCAGGAACCTGCATTAGCTGTAGATAATCAATTAGGATCAAACCTAACCCCCCTTGCTCTCGCATCAATCTCCGTGCCCGCGCTCGAAGCTCAGTGGGTGAAAGGGCCGGAGTATCGTCGATAAAAATAGGCGCTTCGCTTAACAAGCTTACTGCCGACGTTAGCCGTGGCCAATCATCTTCCTCTAAGCGTCCCGTTCTTACCCGATGCTGATCAATATGCCCCAGAGAGGACATCATACGCATCGCCAATTGTTCCCCAGGCATTTCCATACTAAATACAGCCACCGGTATCCGACGCTTAATAGCCACGTGCTCAGCGATATTCATTGCAAAGGCGGTTTTACCCATTGATGGTCTACCTGCGGCTATCACCAAATCGGCTT